>JANXRM010000452.1 GCA_025353015.1 Hyphomicrobiales bacterium | reverse complement strand
CGAGCGGATTGTCCAGCGTCGTCTCTCCAGGTCCTTCGATTGATAGATCCCACTCTTCGGTCGCTTCAATGCCGGTGGTTAAGCTGACGGCTTCGTTGCCGTATGCTACTGTAATCTATAAATTGCAACTCCCCGCTGCATTACATGGAGGCTGCGCGCATGTATTCTCAAGCCCTGAACGTCAAGGACGAGCAAGCGTCGGGTCCCGAGGATGCAGCGAAGCTGGCGCGTTTCCAGGGCATCATCGACCGCGAGGACAAGATCGAGCCGCGCGACTGGATGCCCGCCGCTTACAGGCGGACGCTCGTGCGGCAGATCTCGCAGCATGCCCATTCCGAAGTGATCGGCATGCAGCCCGAAGGCGCCTGGATCACGCGTGCGCCGTCGCTGCGGCGGAAAGCGGCGCTGCTGGCCAAGGTGCAGGACGAGGCGGGGCATGGGCTCTATCTCTATGCGGCGGCGGAAACGATGGGCGTCGCCCGCGAGGAGCTTTACGGGCAATTGCTCTCAGGGAAAGCCAAATACTCGTCGATCTTCAATTATCCGACGCTGTCGTGGGCCGATATCGGCGTCATCGGCTGGCTGGTCGATGGCGCCGCGATCATGAACCAGATCCCGCTCTGCCGCTGCAGTTTCGGCCCCTATGCGCGCGCCATGATCCGCATCTGCAAGGAGGAAAGTTTCCATCAGCGCCAGGGCTTCGAAATCATGATGACGCTGAGCCGTGGCACGCCTGCGCAGAAAGCCATGGCACAGGATGCGCTCGATCGCTGGTGGTGGCCGTCGCTGATGATGTTCGGGCCCTCGGACGCGGCCAGCATGCATTCCGCGGACTCCACGCGCTGGAAGATCAAGCGCTTCTCCAATGACGAGCTTCGCCAGAAATTTGTCGATGCGACAGTGCCGCAAGGCCATTACCTCGGGCTGACGTTTCCCGATCCCGACCTGAAGCTCGACGAAGCCTCAGGGCATTGGACCTTTGGCGCGATCGACTGGGACGAGTTCCGGCGCGTGCTGGCGGGCCAGGGACCGTGCAACGCCGAACGTCTCGCCAATAGGCAGAAGTCCGAGGACGACGGCGCCTGGGTGCGCGAAGCAGTAGCCGCGTTCGCCGCCAAACGACGGGCACAGGCCGCGACAGCGCAGCCGCAAGCTGCGGAATGAGCAACAACGAATTTCTGCGGGCCGCGGGCGTTGTTTTTGCGCCATCGCGCATTTGCGGCATCATGTCCGGACAATCGCTGTCTGGACAATTGCGCTAGGCCTCGGGTCCGCTGTAGTCTCCGGCCGGGAAACGCTCGACACTGCTTAATCGCGTCTGGCAAATGGAGGAAAAAATGCGCGTCAATCGCCGCAAAGTTCTCGTCGGTTCTGCCGCCACGGCTGCAGCCGCCGCAACCGGGGTGTTCAGCCCGGCTATCGCCAATACCGACCCGATCAAGATCGGCTACATGCCGGCGCTGACCGGCCCGAGTTCATCGACGGGCATCGGTATCGATCGCGGCACGCAGCTCGCCGTCGCCGAAATCAACAAGGCTGGCGGCATCAAGGGCCGGCAGATCGAACTCGTCGCCCGCGACACGCAGAGCGACCCGACGAAAGCCGTCAACGCCGCCAAGGAATTGACCAGCCGTCACAAAGTACACGTCATCTGGGGACCGTTGAACTCGGGCGAGTCGCTCGCCTGCGTACCGCTTATCGCCAAGGACGGCGTGCCGCAATTGCACCCGTGCTGGGTCGACAGCCTGATCGACCCGAAGAAATATCCGTTGGCCTTCCGCAACGCGCCGACCAACCAGCAGATCGGTGGCGCCGCCAACCACTACGTCGTCAACGTCTTGAAAAAGAAGAAGGTTGCTGTCATCAGCGACACCACGGGCTACGGTACGTCGTCACTGGAAGCCTACGTTCCGCTGCTCAAGAAGATCGGTGCCGACGTCGTTTATCAGAGTGCCGTCGAGTCGAACAATCCGGACTTGAAGCCCGAAGTTCTGCGCATGCAGGCCGCTGGCGCCGAGGCGATCATGCCTTGGAGCGTCAACGCCGGGTTCCTGTCGCGTCTGATCAATGCACGCGGTGAAATGGGTTGGGATCTGCCGATCGTCGGCCAGACCACGCTCGGCTCCGGCCAAACCAAGGCACTGCTCGCCAAGCCGGAATTCTGGAACAACGTCTATCCGAACAATTTCCGCAATTGCTGCTACGACGCCAACGGCAAATTGCCCCCGATCATGGCGGAATTCACGGATCGCTTGAAGGCCGCCAAGGTCGAAAGCTCCGACACCTTGCTGTGGTGGATCGCCATGGGCTATGACGGCCCGCGGATCATCGCGGACGCGGTCAAGGAAGCGGGCGTCGAGCCGGCCGCGATTGGCGATTACTGGAGCAAGCTGACCGGCTGGAAAGGCACCTACGGCACGATCACGTTCAAGCCGGACCTGCACGATGGCTTCCAGGACAACGAGATCGTGATGTGCCAGGCGAATTCGCTGAAGGACGGCGCATTCTCCCTGGCGCCCGGCTACGCTGGCTAAGGCAATGCTCGCATCGATCATCTCCTACGGTTTGGCGTTGGGTGCCGTCTACGCACTGATCGGCATCACCTACAACGTCATGTTCTCGGCCTCGCGCGTGTTCAGCTTCACAGCCGGCGCCGCGGGGATGTTGGGCGGCGTGCTCGGAGCCCTGTTCATCGACAGGATGGGCATGCCGGTGCTCGCCGGCTTCCTGCTGACGCTGGCGGCGGGCGCGGTTCTCGGCATCATTACCGAGGTGGTGACGGTGCGGCCTGTCCTCAAGAGCCTGGATCAGCACTTGTACGTGCTGTCCACGCTCGCGCTGGCGCTGATGATCCA
>JANXRM010000434.1 GCA_025353015.1 Hyphomicrobiales bacterium | reverse complement strand
GCGCCTTGCATCAACACGGCGCTGAGCGATTTGTGCAGCGGCCACGAGTAGTCGAGGTCGAAAGCGTTACGCAATAAGTCGGGTGAATCCCATTCAGCCAGCATGAAGACATCAGGCTTGACCTTCTCGAGTTCGGTGCGGGCCTGCTCCCAGAAATCAGTGGGCACGAAACCGGCGACATCGCAGCGGAAGCCATCGAGTTCGAACTCAACGAGCCAATGCTTCAGCATGTTGATCATGTAGGTGCGAAGTTGCGGGTTGGCATAATCGAGAGCTGCAACGTCGTCCCAATCGGGTTGAGGAGGGATGATTCGACCGGCGGCATCGTGCTTGTAAAAGCTGGTGTGCTCCATCAGAATGCTGTCCCACGAGGTATGGTTCGCAACGATGTCGATGATGACGTGGAAACCGAGGGCGTGAGCTTTGCGGATGAGGCGGTGGAGATCGGCGGCGGTCCCGTATTCGGGATTTATGGCGTAGTAGTCGCGAACGGCGTAGGGACTCCCGACGGTGCCCTTGTGTTTGGCTTGGCCGAAAGGATGAATCGGCATAAGCCATAACACCGTGACGCCGAGCTTTTGAAGATCCCCGAGGTCATCGTTGGCATGCTGCTCGTGGGGGCTATCGGCTTTTTGCTCAACGAGGCGCTGCTGCTTGCCGAAAAACGCCTGTTCCGCTGGCGCTGGCAGGTCACCCTCTAACCCGCTCGAAGGAGTCGCAATGGCTGAACGCAAGATCAAGGTCCGTGTAAACGAATCGCATCGCTATGGCGATCTGAAGGTGCACGACCAGGTGAAATTCGATGTGTACGAAAACGAGTTCCTGTGCGTGTGCGGCCAGAGCGGCTGCGGCAAGACGACGCTGCTGGACATTCTGTCGGGCTTGCAAAAGCCCACCGAAGGCGAGGTGCTCATCGACGGCAAGCCTGTGGACCCCAAGAAGCAGAACATCTCTTTCGTGTTTCAGGAGCCGTCGAACCTGCCGTGGCTCACTCTGTGGGAAAACGTGGCGACGGGACTGCGCATCAAGAAGTACCCCGCCGACCAGATCCGCAGCATCGTCGACGACATCATTGGCGTGGTGGGCCTGCGCGGGTACGAGAAGTATTACCCGCACCAGATCTCCGGCGGGATGAAGCAGCGTGTGGCCATCGCGCGCGCGTTTGCGACCGATGCCGACGTGATCCTGATGGACGAGCCTTTCGTGAGCCTCGACCAGCACACGCGCGAGAAGATGCAGCAGGAAATCCTGAATATCTGGGAGCACCGAAAACGCACGGTGATCTTCGTCACGCACAACCTCGAGGAAGCGGTCTTCCTTGGCGATCGTGTCGTCATCCTGTCCAACAAGCCGGCGTCGGTGAAGGACACCATCACGATTGACCTGCCGCGTCCGCGCGACGTGCTGAGCCCGCAGCTCAACGCGCTCCGCATTCGCTGCAGCACATCCCTGAACGAAACGCGGCTCGCTACGGCGTGACGCGGCTTTTATTGCAACTACTTCCCTGGAGATATCTCATGTTCACCCGATACCTGAAGGCTGCGGCCCTCGCCGCTGTGGCGCTCGCCGCTACGCTTGCACCCCTCTCACACGCGCAAACTCCGGTGGGCAAGCCGCTGCAGGTCATACGCCTGGCGGACCAACCCTCCGCTGAAGTGAGTTACGCAGTCGTGTGGGCGGCCGACGCGCTGGGCTACTTTGCCGAGGAAGGCATCCGCATCGAGCGCAAGACTTACGCCAACGGCCCGGCGGGCCTGCTCGAATTTGCGAATGGTTCAGTGGATGCGGCGATGGCCGCCATCGCGCCCTTCATGCAGTTCGCGGACAGTGGGGGCGACTTCAAGATGGTCATTTCGCTTACAAAGGGCAACTCGGCGCTCGTCGGGCTGAAAAAATACAACTCGTATGCCGACCTGAATGGCAAGAAGGTAGGCGTTCCAGGGCTGGGGACCACGCACGACGCCGTGCTGTCGTACGTCGAGCAGTCTCAGAACCTCAAGTACCAGCGTGTCATGGGCAAGATCACGGACATCGCTGTGATGCTTGACAAGGGCGAGATCGATGCATACATCGGCTGGGAGCCGGCATCGGCAATGGCCATCGCGCAGAACCCCGAAAAGCTGCACTACATTTCGCAACTGCCGCCGATCAAGAACGTCGAGAGCCTTGAGATGATTGTGCAGACGAAGCTTGCCAAGGAAAAACCCGAGCTTGTCACCGGATACGTGCGCGCCATCCGCCGTGGCATCGAGTACGTGAAGAACAATCCGAAGGAGAAGGTGGCCGAGATCATCGTCAAGAAGATGGGCGACCCGAAGATGCTTGCCCTCGTGACCACGGCGTTGGACTCGGTGATTTTGACCGAGCCGCGGATTGACATGCCGTCGGTCCGCATCCTGATGCAGACGATCGCCAAGCA
>JANXRM010000410.1 GCA_025353015.1 Hyphomicrobiales bacterium | reverse complement strand
ACCGCCGTGATCGCCGAGGATGGGGCGGTCGTTGTCGAGCCCGAGCGTCAGGACTTCAGGAATTTCATGGACTACGAGCACGCCAAGGCGAAGTACCAGGGTGGCCGCCGCATCGCCAATGCCAAGACGGAGTCCAAGACGTAGGTCGCAGCAATCGGAGTTCTTGCGCCTCCGCTTCCCGCCGACATGCGGGACCGGGAACTGGGAAGTCGGCTGTTTGGCGTTTTTCCTGCCGACCGGGTTGGCGCGACCGAATGTTAAAAACTCGGACACCTGCCGTCCGTTCAAGCTCCCCGCCAGTGGCACCAATTCGTCCGTTCATACTCCCTGCCAGGAATTTCAATCGATCATCGTCGCCACGATCACCGTCGAACCCTCCGTTCTTGCTCCCCCGTGGGCCTGCTTCCGTCCGTTCAAGCTCCCCGCCATCTCGGCGTCGGTACCTCGCAAGCCGGTTTTTGACAGCAAACCGTCCGTTCAAGCTCCCCGTGATATCAGATCGATCGGCTTCGTCTCCGTTCAAGCTCCCCGCATGACGGCAGAATTGCTCCGCTGACGCTCCCCGCAGTCGGGCTGTTTCAGTCCGCTCTCGCTCCCCCGAACGCCCGGCTCCGCTGCGGGTGTAAGCCAGTGCCCGTCGCGCCACCCCCTTTCTAACCTGTTTTTACCCCTTATTCTTTTGTATAGCCATGCGATCAGTAACAATGTGCAAAACCTAAAATAGGTCGTTGGACGATTATTCAGATTGCGGGTGAAAAAGAAAAATACGCCGCCGCGGGGATTGAAAGGATGCCGGAGTGCGCGATCGGCCGGCGCCGGGTTAAAGTCGGCGGCGTATTTTTCTTGGTCGAATAACGAAGCGAGAATTGACAATTGCGAAAAATCATTATGATTGAAAATGCAGCGGGGTATTCTTAACTCATGAGGTGCTGCTATGGCTGCCAAAGTCAAACCCGACTTCCACGTCTACACTGTGAAGAAACAGGAGGGACAAGATCCCTTCTGGTTGAAGATCGGCGCCGCCTGGGCAAACAAGGATGAACAGGGCTACTCGGTCCAACTCGACGCCCTACCGCTCGACGGTAGACTTGTGCTGCGAGTCCCGAAGGAACCCGAAAAATCCTGACCCCAGGTGGAATCCTCATTCCACTCGTCACCTCCGCAAGGAGGTGACATCCTAAATAATCACTGCCAATAGTGCACATCGCTTTGACTTCAAGAAAATCCGCATATAATTGAGGCGATATTCATAACACCTCGCTCCATGGCCAAATCGTCTCGCGCCGCGAAGTCCTACAAGACCGAGCTTGTTGATATCCAGAACGGCGACTGCCTCGATCTGCTGAGACAGCTTCCCGAGAGCAGCATCGACTTCATCGTCACCGATCCCCCATATTTCCTCGACCAGCTCGGCGACGAGTGGGACGACAACCGTATCGTCCGCAACATGAAGAAAGCCGGCGCCGTCGGCGGACTGCCAGTCGGAATGAAATTCGACAAGCAGCAGGGACGTAGGCTGGAGCGCTTCTTTTTCCAGGTTTCCAACGAGGCCATCCGCGTGCTGAAGCCGGGATGATTCATGGTCGCCTTCTCACAGGGGCGCCTCGTTCATCGTCTCGCGATTGCGGCGGAGGATGCCGGATTCGAGATCCGCGATTTGTTCGTTTGGGAGCACGAGGGCGGCCAGGGCAAAGCCTTCACGCAGGACCACTTCGTCAAGAAGATGGACATACCGGCCAAGCAGCGCGCCGCTATCATTGCCAAGCTCGACCGCCGCAAGACGCCGCAGCTCAGACCCAAGTTCGAGCCGATGATCCTGGCGCAGAAGCCGAGGACCGGCACATTTGTCGACAACTGGCTCAAGCGGCAGACGGGTCTCGTCAGGCTCGAGTTCGAGCGCGCCCAGCAGACGACCATCTTCTCCTACAAAAAACCGCACAAGAACAAGGAGTTCGAGCACATGACGATCAAGCCGGAAGGCATGATCCGCAGGCTCATCGAGATCTTCACGCTGCCCGGCCAGGTCGTGCTCGATCCGTTTCTCGGCTCGTGAACCGCTGCCATCGCCGCGATTGAGGCGGGCCGCCATTTCGTCGGCTTCGAGATCGAGAACAAATATTTTCTCAATACGATTAAACGCATCCAACCCTATGAAACAACTCGATAAGACCGGAAACCACATCCACATGTCGCCGGAGGAGATCGCCACACGGTCGGCGACCATCACCACGGAGCATGCGACCTACCTTCAGAAATACGGGGTGACCCTGCCGACAGCAGGGTCGCTGCCGTTCTACTGGCTGGTATATCTGGGAAAGTACAAGGGCGTTCTGGTGCACAAGGACACCATCTCCTCGTTTGTCGCCACGATCGCTCCAAAGGCCGGCAAAGACCAGCAGATCAGGCATCTCGCCGAGAAGGGGTGGTACGTGCTCAACAGGTGAGAGAAGCTGCTCAATGAGGACTCCATCGTGCCTCCCGGCTATCACGTCCTGCTGACCACCGACTCGCCGAAGCCGTCTTTCATCTATAAATCGCTGAAGCGCGCCGGCAGGATGGGTGCCAAGAGCTTCCAGGACCTCAAGGCGGTCTACGATTTCAGGTGCGCGACGTGCGGATCACAGGAAGGCAAGCCGCATTTCCTGGACGCCGACAAGCGCACGCAGCTGCAGCAAGGGCACATGAACCCGCTCAAGCCGCTGACGCTGACCAACACCATCCCGCAATGCCAAGTCTGCAATCAGGTCTACCAGGATCAGTACGTTTTCAACGAGAAGGGCCGCGTTGTCGCAGTCGCCAGCGTCGAGCCGGTCAGGAACGCCGACGCGCCGATCAAGCAGCGAATACGCGAGTATCTGGCCGGGAGCGCCGAAACCGACGACCACGCCCAATAGCGGAATCAGCACCACAAACACCCACCATGAAACAGCCCTTCGACAATACGAGGGGCTTTTTGATGGACTATGATTTGACGAGGAATTGCTCCAGCGGCGCGCCGCCATCGAGCTTCGACTGCAGCCAGCCCGGCGTCCGGCCCTTACCGGACCACGTCAGGGTCGCATCATGGGGATCGGCATACTTCGCCGGCAGCGGCTGTGGTTTGGGCTTCACTTTGGCGCCGAGCACCTCGATGGCGGAGAAGCCTTCCGACTTCAGCTTGCCCTCGATCTCTTCCTTCAACTCGACGCGGCGCCGATCGCGTGTCTCCTGCCGTGCAACATGAGCCCGCTCGATCAGAGCATCAAGCTCGGCCACCGACATTTTTTCGAGGTCTCTCGGCATCACGTGCATCTCGCGTCTGCGTTGGCCATCACCACTGTGATCGCGAACCCGGTCATCTCCGGCGCGACGGTGTCATCATACTAAAAATCGAACTTGAATTCAATAAATACGCAACAAAAACAATGCTGTGCGGCATTCTCCAGCATTTGGCGTCATTTGCCAGTCTTGGGCGGTGCGACCCCCACGCTGGTCCCCGACTACTTTTTCTCGGCGTTGGTCTGACGCCCATCGAACCCGAGCCCGATCCACCAGTCATTGAGGTCCTTGAAGTCGACGTATGTCGACGAGCGGTCGACGATGTTGCGGTCGCCGAACTCCGCCTTGATCACGCCAGCTGTCTCGCGACCGGCGGCATCGTGGTCGAGATAGAGCACCACGCGGCCGAACCCGTGGACGCGGATCGCATCGATGGCACGGCGGCGCAGGCTCACCGAATGCAGGATGACGATGCCGCAATCGGGTTCCTCGATTCCACGCATGGCCAGCCAGGACAGGAAGTCATAGACACCCTCGAACACGGCGACCGTACCCTTGTCGGTGAAATTGAGTGTGCTGATGGTCTTGCCGTCGCCGACGAACCCTTTGAACACCGGGCTCCTGGCGTCGAACCCGTTGCCGCAGGCGAACCCGAGCGCGAAATACTGCTTCAAGCTGCCCTTCGGGCGGAAGCGAATTTCCCTCAGATAGCGGCGAGCAAGAGCGACGTCGATGCAGCGGCTCGCCAGGTACGCGACCAGCGCGGGATGCTCGATGTCCTGTGCCGAGATCAGCTCGAACCCTTGGCTCGCCTCGATGTCTTTTTTCTTTTCACCCGCAGGCGTGCCGGCCGTTGCCGTCAATCGTCGTGCCGCCGGTACCGATCCGGCGAACCCGGACTCCAGGATGGCGAGCGCCTCCTTGACCGTGACGCGTCGCATCTCGATGACGAGATCGATGACGTTGCCGCCGCGGGCCATGCCGTGATCGAACCACAGGTTCTTCTCGGTATCGACCTTGAACGACGGCGTCGTGTCGCCGTCACGGATCGGGCTCGAATACCACAGCTCGCGACCGCCACGGGTCACCTTCGCCGGCTGGATGCCGGAGCGTTCGAGGTAGGTGGCAATCGGGATCTGGCGGGCTTGGTCGGCTCTCATGGGGGCAGGCATTAGAAAGTTTGCTTCCATTGTATCGACGGTTGGCGGTTCGCCAAATCAAAGTGGTGCTTTGCCTGGTCGGCGCCGGCGGGGCTCCCGCCAGACCACCCGAGGCTCCCACGAACACGTGAGGGGGAGGGCTCGCTCGCTTGGCGATTTTACGCCAACCCGCTGCCCGTCAAGTACCGCGGTCTTGCAACTTGTCGCGTCGCGCTGCGCGCCAGATCGCTGGGCTCATCCGAACGGTTCTGTGACTGGCTGCTCAATGGTTGGCGTTTGCCTATTCATGCGTACGAGCACACGCTCGGACAGCACCTTACTTTCTAATTTTTCCCTATGGCAAACTGGAACAACAACGCGGTGACGATCTACGCACCGCTGGAAGACGTGAAGACCTGGCTCATTCGCCTATCGCCGGAAGATCAAGATCACCCGGTCTATCTGTTCAACATGCACAAGCTTTTCCCAGATCGATTTAATAGCGACAATCAACACGGAACATTGGCCGGAGACGACGGCTGGTATGACGACAACACCGGATCGACGTGGCCGCCGGACATCCATCTCGACGACGACGTGAATGCCACGTACCTGGGGTACGACACGGTGCGGGCGCCGAACAACGGCACGCTGATACGCCTGCACAAGCTGACCGGCTGGACGATCGTCAACGAGTTCGAGGAGCCAGGCTGCGGCTTCGAGGGAACGCTCACCTGTGACGAGCACGGCATCACCGACGAGCAACGCGACTATCGTCCGCTCTGCGAAGTCTGCGACAAGAAGCACCCGGCAGAAGAG
>JANXRM010000395.1 GCA_025353015.1 Hyphomicrobiales bacterium | reverse complement strand
TGCAACCGGGTCTGCAGATCGAACGCGAAGGTGG
Organism: Hyphomicrobiales bacterium; assembly: GCA_025353015.1. GTDB lineage: Bacteria > Pseudomonadota > Alphaproteobacteria > Rhizobiales > Hyphomicrobiaceae. The sequence goes on along the minus strand of JANXRM010000395.1, from coordinate 5,666 downwards.
CCTGCGCCCGCACCTCCTCGCGGCGCAAAACCACCACGCCCGAAGCGTCGGCCAGGATGGCGTCCCCCGGCAGCACGACCGCCCCACCGCACGAAACCGGCACGTTGATCGCCCCGCCGAGATCATAGCCACGGCACGTCACCGGCGATACACCCCGGCTCCACACCGCAAAATCCGTTGCCACGATTTCCGTCTCATCGGTGCACGGCCCATCGATGGCCGCGCCAACCGCGCCGGCCGCTTTCGCCGATATCGTGACACCGCCACCCCAGCAGGCGTGGCGATCGTCACCAAGCCGGTCGACGACCACGAAGTCGCCGGGCCTGAGCAATCCGAGCGCATGGTGCAAAACGGTCGTGCAGGGGCCCGGCGTCGCGATCGTGACCGCCGTGCCGACGACGCGCCTAGGGATCATCGGCTGGATGCCGCGATGCATGAAGCCGATGTGCCTGAAGTGCCCGAACGTCGCCGTCTCGATCTTCGCGAGCAACGCCAAGTCCTCGGCCGGAATGGGTGCCGGCATTGGGCGTATATCATAAGGTGTCATGACAGCAGCCTCTCAGGTGATCTTCAAACGGCGATGCGCATTCATGGGGATCAACGCGCGCACACGCGCGATTTGGGCCTTGTCGATATTCGCCGAGGCAAAGCCGATGCCGTCCGAAACCTTGGCAACGATATGCCCCCACGGGTCGGCAATCAGACTGTGCCCATAGGACTGCCGCGTCTGCCCTTTGCCATCGACGAACGGGCCATACTGCCCTGGCGCCACGATATAGCACTGCGTCTCCACGGCGCGCGCACGCAGCAGCAGGTCCCAATGGTCCTTGCCCGTCTGCAGCGTGAACGACGACGGCACCATGATCACGTCGCATCCCTGTTTCGCCAGCGAGATGTAGAGTTCTGCAAATCGCATGTCGTAGCAGATCGTGCAGCCGACCTTGAAGCCTTCGAGATCGTAGCTGACGACGCTGTCTCCCGCCTTCACATCGTCGCTCTCGCGGTAAGGCGTGCCATCCGGCGCCGTGATGTCGAACATGTGGATCTTGCGGTACCGCGCGACCTCCGCCCCATCGCGGTTGAACACACACGTCGTGTTGTGCACCTGTTTGCCCCCAGGGATCGTCTCGATGAGACTGCCACCGTGGATCCAGACCCTGTGCTGGCGCGCGAGCCCTTGCAGCAGCTCATAGGCCTTGCCACCGGGAACCTCGTCCGCCTCGCGCACCTTGTCGGCCGTCGTTCCGCCCCGCCAGTTCCACACTTCCGGCAGCACCAGAACATCCGGTCGGTCGGCCGCGATCGCCTGTTCGATCAGCGTCTTCGCCTGTGCAAGATTGCGGGCTTTGTCATGCATCGTATTCGTCTGGATGACCGTCATCTTCATCGCCAACACCTCATCGGCCAGCTTGGCACCAAACCTTGGCGCGTCGCAATTGCGCACGCTATTGACCGCAGCGAAGCGGCCCGGAAATATCTTATCAACCTTCGGCTCCTAGGATCGGCCAAGCCGTCTGATTCGGGATCTGCTCATGACCGTCACACATCAAGTTGCCATTCCGAATACAGTTTTGGCTCCCAAAAGCAGCTCACTGCGCCCCGGTCTTTACGGACCGTTAACGGATTTCATGCTCCTCGGCGGCGGTTCGCTGCTCTTGATGTCGGCGATTTGGCTGCTGCTCCCCGACGACATGGGGCCGGCGTTGCGGCTGACTATGATATTGCTCGCCAACGTCATCAATCATCCCCACTTCGGCCACTCCTACCAGATCTTCTATCGCAATTTCCGCGCGAAGGCCTTCGGCGCCTATTCCCCAGCCCTGCGCGCCCGCTATGTCTTCGCTGGCCTGATTACGCCAGCCCTGCTCGCGTCTTATCTCGTCGGCACGCTGGCTATGGGCGCCGACCGCGTGCTCGGCTTCAGCATCAACATCATGGGCTTCTTTGTCGGTTGGCACTACGTGAAGCAGGGCTACGGCATGCTGATGCTCGATGCCGCCCTGAAGCAACGCTTCTTCACAGCACCTGAGAAAAAGCTGTTCCTCGTCAATGCCTACCTGGCCTGGATCTTCGCTTGGATCTACGCCAATCAAGCGATCAACGAAGAGGCGCTCTGGGGCTTGAAGGCCTACACCTTTGCTATTCCAGCGCCCTTGCTGCTGGCCTCGGGCATCGCAACCGCGCTGGCGCTTGCGGCGTGTACGACAGCCCTCGTTCGCCGGCATCTTTCCGGCGCCTCGATCCCTTGGAACGGCGTGACGGCCTATCTTGTCTCGATCTATCCGTGGATGCTGATCAAATTCGCCGGCGGCTGGATGTTCCTCGTCGTCCCGGCCTGTCATTCCTTGCAGTATCTGGCAGTCGTCTGGCGCTATCAGCTCAATCACGACAAGGCCGAAGCGATCATGGACGGCAAGGCCCATGACGATGACGCAGGCTCCCTCGTTTCGGCCCAACGCGTTCGCTTCGCCTCATTCATCACGCGTGGCATGGTCCTGGGTTTTGCCGGGTTCTGGGTGTTGCCGATGCTCATCGACAAGGTCGTGCCATACGACCACAGCCGCTTCGGCGAGGACGCGTTCCTGGCGATCTTCTGGATCTTCATCAATGTCCACCACTACTTCCTGGACAATGTCATGTGGCGCCGCGAAAACGCGGACATGAAAAGGTATCTGTTCGGCTGATAGTCCGCGTCAGGCAGCCCTACAAATTCGACCTCACAAAAGCAACGCCGCCGATGTTTCCACCGGCGGCGGCCTGCTTCAGCGATATCGGCAGTTTGGCGCTTACTCCGAATCCAGAGCGATCACCTGCCGCTTTTTCGCCATCGACGGCAACAGCGGTGCCAGAAGTATCAGCGCTGCCACGATCAGGCACGCCAGCGAAATCGGGTGGCGAATGGGATCGACGAAAATCCCGAACCCTGCGCTGCCACTGGCTTGCGACATGATCAGGCCCTTGCGCAGATTGTTCTCCAGGAGCGGCCCCAGCACGAACGCCAGCACCATCGGCGCCGGCTCGTAGCCGAACTTGCGCATCAGGTATCCAAGCACGCCGAAGATCGTCATCACGAACACGTCGAAGACGGCGCTTCCCGACGAGAACACGCCGACGATGCAGAACATCAGGATGAGCGGAAACAGCAGGTTATAGGGCACCCGCAGCACCTGCACCCACATGCCGATCAGCGGCATGTTGAGGATCAGCAGCATGATGTTGCCGATGTACATGCTGGCAACGATACCCCAGAAAATACCTGGGTTCTGCACCATCAGCAGCGGCCCCGGCTGCAGCCCGTGAATGATGAACGCGCCAAGCAGCAGCGCCATGATGACGTTCGGCGGAATGCCCAGCGTCAGCAGCGGGATGAAGGCGCCACCAGCTGCCGCGTTGTTCGCCGCTTCCGGCCCCGCGACGCCTTCGATCGCGCCATGGCCAAAGCGCTCCGGCGTCTTCGAAAGTTTCTTTTCCATGGCATAAGACGCAAATGAGGCGATCACCGCGCCGCCGCCCGGCAGAATGCCGAGCAGGAAGCCAAGCACCGTGCCGCGCGCCATGGGCCAACCACTGGCCTTCCAATCTTCCTTTGTCGGCATCAGACTACCGATCTGTGCCGACACCATCTCGCGCTGCAGCTTGCGCTCGAGGTTGGCGAGGATCTCGGCGACACCGAACAACCCCATGACGACGGGCACGAGCCCGACGCCATCGAGCAGCTCCAACCGGTCGAACGTCAGTCGTGGCATCGCCGTGATCTGGTCGATGCCGATGAGGCCGAGGATGACGCCGAAGCAGGCCATCAACATCGACTTGGCAATGGACCCCTGCGTCAGAAATGCCAGCACCGTGAGGCCAAGCACCATCAGCGAAAAATACTCGGCTGGCCCGAACGCGACTGCAACCCGCGCCATCGTCGGCGCCACCAGCATCAGCGCCACGATAGAGAATGTGCCAGCCACGAACGAGGCCAGCGCCGCCATCCCGAGCGCCGGACCAGCGCGTCCCTGCTTGGCCATCTCATGCCCGTCGATACACGTGACGACGGACGCGGCCTCGCCAGGGATATTGACCAGGATCGACGTCGTCGAGCCGCCGTACATCGAACCGTAGTAGATGCCCGACATCATGATGATGCCGGCTTCCGGACTGGACGACAGCGTCACGGGCAAGAGCAGCGCCATGGCAGACACAGGGCCGATGCCCGGCAGCACGCCAACCAACGTACCGATGAAGACGCCGATAAAGCAGGCGATGAGATTCTGGAACTGGGTCGCGACGACGAAGCCTTTCCAGAGACCGGCAAGAATATCCATGGGCGGGTTTTCTTTCTGGTGTCCTGGAGATCAGCGGAAAATGAAGGAAAAAACGGCGGCGACGGCGTTGATCCCGCCCCGTGCGATGGCCCGCAGCATGTTCTCGGGCGCACCGGCCAGAATGCCTGCCGGCAACTGGATCTTGAGAGCTTCGGTCAACGCCGCCCAAACCAGGAACGTCGAGCCGATCGAAACGATCAGCGCCGTCTTCGGCTCCACCGGATCGATGAAGAACATCAAAATGAGCAGCAGCGCCAGCGCACACACGATGAACCCGAGCCAATCGAATAGGAACCCGAACACCAGCAGCATGACCGTGACGATCAGCACCTTCTCCCAGCGCGTCTCTTCCCACAGCGACGCAACGCTCTCGCTACCCTTGATGGCAGCCTGTACGACCACGCTCACGGCCAATGCGCACATGAGCAGGCCGATCCAGAAAAAGGCGAAGCCCGAACCGGGTTCTGCCAGCCGCCCAAGCCCCAGGTCACGGCCGGCCCACGTCACATAGGCACCGATCGCCAGCCAGAAGAGGCCACCCCACATTTGAGCATTTCCGGCCAATTGACTCTCCCTTTTTTCCGATGGTCCTTTTTTGTGGACCTTGGTTCTGCCGGCAGACTGACGGACTATTCTTTTTTTGCCAGGCCTAATTTTTCGATGACGTCCTTTTGCTCAGCGACCTGCTGGGCCACGAACGTCTGGTACGGCTCGGTCGCGATATAGCGCTCCGGAAAGTCGAACTTCTTCTGCAGCTCGCGCGTCTTCGGATCGTCCAGCGCCAGCTTGAACGCATCATGCAGCTTTTTCACGACCAATGGCTCCATGCCCTTCGGACCGGCGAGCCCGAAAGGACTGTCGAACACGAACGGCAGGCCGAGTTCCTTCAGTGTCGGCACGTCGGGAATCCGTTGGTTGCGTTCGGCGGTCCAGACACAGAGCACGCGCATCGTTCCGGCTTCCACATGCGCCCACCAGGTCGAGGAGTTGGCGGCTGCCATGATGTGGCCGCCGAGCAGGTTGGGATCGATCCCTGTTGTGAACGGCACATGCGTCCACTTGATGCCCTCGCGCAGCGCAATTTGTTCCATGCCGATGTGTGGCGAGGTGCTCGCGCCTGCCGTGCCATAAGTGAGCTTGCCAGGATTGGCTTTGGCGAAGTCCAGCATATCGCGGAAAGTCTTGAACGGGCTGTCCGAGCGCACGTAAGTTCCGAGCAGAAAGCCCGAGACGTTCATGATCCAGGTGAAGTCCTTGAGCGGGTCGTAGGGCATTTTCTGAAGAAACGGCAAACGCAGGACGGTGACGGGGATATGGGAGATCACGTAACCATCGGGCTTGCCTGTAGCAGCC
>JANXRM010000290.1 GCA_025353015.1 Hyphomicrobiales bacterium | reverse complement strand
GGTCCCTTTGGTGCCAGCCGCGGTCATCGCAGCATCACCTTGCGCACATGAAAGGCTTCGGCCAGCCGGTCAGCCGCTCGGCACTCCATGCCGCGCAGGCGCGCGAGCCCCCGAAACGTATCGGCATCGAACCAGTCCTTCGAGCGTTGCGACGCGAAATGCTGCTGCAGCAGCTCGATCTTGCGATTCATGGTTTGCAAACGCGCGGGAATGAAAACGTTAGGCCGCCCGAGATCGCCGTCCCACTTCGGGATTTCGTATTCGAGCATCAGATGATCGCGAAACGTATTGACCGTCAGGCCGTGCACTTCACGATGATCCTGATGCGCGTCATCCCGGGTATGCGTCAGCACGACATCCGGATCGACGCGGCGTTTCAGATTCTCGAACCAAGTTTTGATCTCCGCACCCTGATAGGGGAAAAAACCATCGCGGAATGAAAGCAGCTCGATCTCGGACGTGTTGGCGCCGGCAAGGAATGCTTCGGCGGATCCACGAGCCTCCTCGGCCCGCTCGCCTGTCGCCGACAGGACGGCCCAGTGTACATCCAATTTCACGCCGGCCTCGATCCAACCGAGCACCGTTGCCCCCGCGCCGATCTCGATGTCGTCGGAATGCGCGCCAAGACAGAGGACGGACATCCGCGCGCCGGGCTCCGCCAGCGATAAATTCTTCATTTCGCGCGCCAATCCAACAATTTGTGGCTTCCGAAATTCACTCGCGCAAAATCCGCTCTGGGGCACCGCCTGTCAATCCGCCATCAGCCAAACTGGTTGAGATGGGTCCGGTACCAGTCCACGGTCCGGCGCAGCCCTGTCTCGAGATCGACCGCGGGCTGCCACTCCGTGAGCGCCTTGGACTGCACCACATCCGCGACGTGTTGCGCCTCGTAGAGCCGGTCGGCCGCGGCACCGAACGACACGTGTCCCGCAGGGGCGATGATGTCGCGCAGTTGCAACGCAATATCGGCGACCGACGTCAGGGTCCCCGTGCCGATGTCCAGGCTTGGGACAGCAGGACTTGGTCCAGCAGACCGCAAGCCCAGAACCATCAGCGCGTCGACGATGTCGGCGATGTAGGTCCAGTCCGCGAGGCGCCGGCCACTGGAGAGCGCCGGCGTAATACCGCGCAACAGGCTCAGGATCACATGCGGAATGAGCTTTTTTGCGTCACTCTGCCCGGGACCATAACCCATGAAAATACGCGCATGCGAAATCGGCAGCCCGAGCGTGCGCCGGAAAAAAGCCGCATAAGCCGACTGCGCAAGTTTGGCGGCGGCGTAGGGCGAATAGGGCGCCGTTTCTGGATCTCCGAGCGAGAACCCGCGCGGCTCTTCGCTCGAGCCGGCGACGACAATGCTCCCTGGCTTGGCGAACTCGGCGACGGCCGTCAGCAGATATACCGAGGAAACCAGATTACCGTTCAGCGTCTCGACAACCGAGACCAGATCCTGCCGCCCGGTCACGTGGCTCGCCAGATGAAAGATCCGGTCGGGGCGGGTTGACTTGATGAGTGCCCGGCAGGCCGCGAGATCGGCAAGGTCGACCAAGTGCAGACGGGTTGAACCCGCAAGCGGTACGGCGGGCGGACGTCGCGCTACACCATGCACCTCGGCGCCAACCGCGCCGAGCGCTGTGACCAAGTGTGCTCCGATAAAGCCCGTTGCTCCGGTGACCAGGACGCGGGCCCCGTCATAGCCGTCGGCCTGTCGTTCAGCCGGTTGCGTCATGGCATTGTCCCCGCCCTGCGTTTGGCCATTACGATGGACCCCGAGCTATGCACTGACGAGAGGCAGGCGTCGATAACGCTCGAAAGGTGTGGTTAGGCGGCCAGACTCGCCTATGTTCCAATCTCGCCTATGTTAACGGCCAAGGCGTGCCCGTGAACTCAAGGCGTGCCCGTGAACTAAAGTCCAATGGACTGAGGACCGAGAGAAAGCCGATGACCAGCCCGCGCATCAAACTCCACAAAGGCGACCTGCCCGCGAAAGTGTCGTTCAGCACCTCGGTCGCCATCGATACCGAGACGCTCGGTCTCAAGAATCATCGCGATCGCCTCTGCCTCGTGCAGCTGTCGGCCGGCGACAACGAGGTGCATCTTGTCCAGTTCGACGGCAGGACGTGGGACGCCCCAAACCTCTCCGCCCTTCTGACCGATCCTAATGTATTGAAAATATTCCATTTTGGTCGCTTTGATATTGCCGTCTTGGAGCGTTATCTCGGTGTCCGCACAGGCCCCGTTTGGTGTACCAAGATCGCCTCGAAGCTGGTGCGCACCTACACCGACCGGCATGGCCTCAAGGATCTGACCGCTGAACTCCTGGGACTCGAGATATCGAAGGCCCAGCAGAGCTCCGACTGGGGCTCTGAAACCCTGTCACAACAACAGCTTGCTTACGCGGCCTCGGATGTTTTGCACCTGCACAAGCTCAAGACGCGGCTGGAGACGATGCTGAAGCGCGACGGCCGGCTCGATATGGCGGAAGCCGCCTTCCGTTATCTCCCCGAGCGGGCGCGTCTCGACCTCGCCGGCTTCGAAGAGATGGACGTCTTTTCGCATTGATCACAGCCCCTTAAGTGCACCCGAGCCGCCGAACTCAGGCGAACGTCTGTGGAAAAGAACCACGCCGCTACCGCAAAAACGGCAACCGTCCCATTCTCTCCCAATTTGTCACGCATCGTCCCTCCTGACGTTATCCCGGACGACGCGCTATGATTTGCGGCAACATGCAGGTGTTGCGGCATGAGTGTAGCGCTAGCGTCGGTGCTCGTGCGTTAGTCGTGCGTTAGTCGTGGCTCGTGCGCTATGAGTGTCGCAGGGCAGCCGAATTCCAAGGCGGCCACCCAAGGCGGCAACAAGGAGTAACATGGATCAGCCAAAGGGCTCGCGTTCGAAAGGCAACGCGGCGGCGCAGACTGTTGCGTCGGCGACCGATCGCGCGCGCACGTTCAGCAAGGCCCGTCGGCATTCGCTTCTGGTTCGTATGCTCAAGTTGATCTTCCCGGTTTTGACCGTCGTGCTGCTTGGCGCCTATGGCGCGACCCTGATGGTCACGAACCGCCTCAAGGACAAAAAGGGCAGTTTCGATCCCGGCACGGTCAAGATTGATCCGGCCAACCTGACCATGGAAAACCCGAAATACGACGGCTTCGGCACGGATGGCTCGCATTACGTCGTCCGGGCCAAATCGGCCATCAGTGATCTGCGCCAGACCGGTCCAGTGAAGCTGATCACCATCGACGGTGACCTCACCCAGACGACGGGCGTCGTGACCCGCTTGAAGGCCGTCTGGGGTACGTACGACCAGAAGAAGGACCTGCTCGAACTCTACGAGACGATCGACGTCGACGGCTCAACGGGCATGAAAGCACGCCTTACGCGCGCGACCATCTACACGAAAGAGAGCCGCATCATCTCGGACGAGCCGGTCTACGTCGAGATGGACACCGGCAACATCCGCGCTCGCTCGATGGCGCTCAACACCAAGTCGCGGCAAGGCACCTTCACCGACGACGTGCACGTCAAATTGAAGGCCCCACCCCCTAAGCCCGAAGATCCGGCCGCCGTCGCCAAGCCCAAGGCCGCCGCACCCATGATGCCGGGTCTTGCGGCCAATTCCGGACAGCCCATCGAGGTCAAATCGCAGCGGCTCGACGTCGACGACACAGTCAAGTCGGCCATGTTCCGCCGCGACGTCATTGCGAAGCAAGGCGACGCCGTGCTGCAGGCGCCCGAACTCGACGTCTTCTATGAGGGCAAAGCCGATATCATGGGTGGCCCAGCGAAAAAGCCGGATGCTCCCGCTCCCGAGGCTCCTGCAGGCGAACCGCAAACGAAGCTCAAACTGATCAAGGCGCGGGGCGGCGTCCAAATGACCAATAAGGACGACACCGCAACAGGCGACACGCTCGACTACGACGCAACGAGCGAGCGCGTCGTTCTCAAAGGCAATGTCGTGCTGACGTCGCTCAACGAGCGGCGCGTCACGGCCGGCCAAGCCGATCTCGACCAGAAGGCCGACACCGCCTTGCTGACTGGCGGCGTTGTGGTGATCCAGGGCAAAAACACCATGAAAGGCCGCCGCCTTTTCGTCGACCGCAAGAACGGCAAGACCCGCCTCGACAGCCCCGCCGAAGCAGGCCTCGGCGCAGCGCGCATCCAGACCACTTTCTATCAGGCCGCAAAGCCCGCCGATCCGAAGGGGACTGCGGCCAAGACCAAGGACGCTGGCCCAGCACCCGAGTCTCCTGCCAGCATGTTCGCCTTCAAGTCGGACCCCAAACTGCCGATCGATATCGAAGCAGAGACCCTCGATATCGCCGATCAGCAGAAAAACGCGGTCTACAAAGGTAATGTCGTCGCCAAACAGGGCGAGTTCATCATCAAGACGATGCAGATGACGGCCTTCTACACCGGACAGGCGGGTATAGCGACGGCCGGCGCCCCTGCCGCTGCCCAGCCCAAGGGGGCAAAGGGCGACGCGGCTAAAACGGACGGCGGTGCGCAGCTGACGCGCGTCGAGGCCCGCCAGCGCGTGGTGGTACATGGCCGTGACAACCAGCAGGCGGTCGGCGACTGGGCCGATTTCGACGTCAAATCCAACACCGTCGTTCTCGGCGGCAAGGTAACGGTCTCGCAAGGCGCCGGCGGCAAGGAAAATGTCATCCAGGGGCCCGAGGGCTCCAGGCTCTTCATCGATATGACAACCGGCGTCTCGAAATTCGAACAGACAACGACGGTTGCAGCCCCCACAGCCGGCTCGAAGCAAGCTGCAAAGCCATTCATCAGCGCCTCGCCCGCCGCAACCGGCCCAGCTTCGTCAACTGATGACGCGTCCGAGTGCCCACCCGGCTCGATCTGCAAGAAGGGTCGCATGCGCATGGTGCTTTATCCGAAAACGAAGGATCTCACCGTCAAGCCCGCCGACAAAGCGGCGGCAGACAAGGGCACGGACAAGCCCACGGACGCTTCCAACCGAGACACTTCCAACAGAGACACTGGCAGCAAGAATCCTGGCCGCAAGTCCGCCAAGGATGCGTCAAGCACGTCCGCCTGGGATTCGACGACCACTCCGATCGCGGGTCGCCAATGAGCATTCTGTCGATGTTCTCGCGCTCGAAAACCGCGCCGGCCGCCCGCAACGGGGCCAATCACGATCTGATGGCGACGCACGGCTCTTCGGCCAATGAGGATGCCGAGGCCCAACGGTTCTGGGCTGGCAGCGACGGCTGGTTGACCTGCCACGGCGTTCAGAAAACCTACAAAAAACGCATGGTCGTCAAAGGCGTCAGCGTTGCCGTGCGTCGTGGCGAGGCTGTCGGCCTACTCGGCCCCAATGGCGCCGGCAAGACCACGACGTTCTACATGATCACCGGCCTCGTCCCCGCCGACGCCGGCAACATCACCATCGACGGCCGCGACGTCACGCGCCTGCCGATGTACCGCCGCGCCCGCATGGGGATCGGCTACCTGCCGCAGGAAGCTTCGATTTTCCGCGGCCTCACCGTCGAGCAGAACATTCTGGCAATTCTCGAGCTGGTAGAACCGGTACGCAAGAAGCGTATGCAACAGCTCGACAGCCTCCTCGACGAGTTCAATATCGGGCGGTTACGGAAAAGTCCCTCGATCGCGCTTTCGGGCGGTGAGCGGCGACGCTGCGAGATTGCACGTGCCTTGGCGTCGCGACCATCCTACATGTTGTTGGATGAACCCTTTGCCGGCATCGATCCCATCGCCGTCGGCGATATCCAGCAGCTCGTGCGGCACCTGACGCAGCGCGGGATCGGCGTTCTGATCACTGATCACAACGTCCGGGAGACTTTAAGCCTCGTGGACCGTGCTTATGTCATTGCAGATGGTCATGTTCTTACACAAGGTAAGCCGGAGGAAATCATAGCGAACGAAGACGTTCGCCGCGTCTATCTTGGCGATATGTTTGCTTAATGGGCCTCGCGTAGACCCTAGGGTGTACAATGTGTCCAGACGGTGTGGGGAATTGCGATGGCTATGACGGCGAAGCTCGAGCTCAGGCAGAGCCAGCAGCTTGTCATGACGCCCCAGTTGCAGCAGGCAATCAAGCTTTTGCAGCTGTCGAACATGGAGCTCAGCGTGTTCGTCGACCAGGAGCTGGAAAAAAACCCGCTGCTGGAACGCGACGACGACGGCGCGGCTGCCCCCACGACGCCCGATATGGATCGGCCTCGCGAGCCTGACGTTGGCGAGACGGTAACCTTCGATGCCGAGCCCGTCCTCGACCTGAATACCCAGAGCGCTGCCGCCACCAACGACCTCGACGCCGATTTCGACAACGTTTACCCGGAAACGTCGGCTACCGACCTTGGGCCTGACCTCTCAGGCGGTAGCTGGGCCGGCCTGAAACAGAACCACGGCGCATCGGGCGACGAGGACAGCAACCTCGAGGCCTATGTGGCGAGCGAGGTCTCCCTCAAGGATCATTTGACGGCACAGCTCAACCTCGCGATCACCGACCCGGCGGACCGGCTCATTGGCGCTAACTTGATCGACCTGGTGGACGAGGCCGGATATCTCCGAGCCGATGTGGTCGAAATGAGCGAAAAGCTCGGCACGTCCCTGCACCACGTGGAGGCGGTCGTCGGCGTGCTGCAAACGTTCGATCCTGTCGGCATTTGCGCCCGCGATCTCCGGGAATGCTTGGCTTTGCAATTGCAGGAGCAGGACCGCTACGATCCGGTGATGGCCAAGTTTCTCGACGCATTGCCGCTCCTGGCGCAGCGCAACCTGCAGGCGCTCCGCCGGGAAGTCGGTGTCGACATGGAAGATCTCACCGATATGATCGCGGAGATCAAGCGACTCAATCCCAAGCCTGGCCAGGGCTTTGGCCGCTTCGATGTGCAGACCCTCGTTCCGGATGTCCACGTGCGCGCCGCCTCGGATGGCAGCTGGCTCGTC
>JANXRM010000272.1 GCA_025353015.1 Hyphomicrobiales bacterium | reverse complement strand
AAAGAGCAAACGCCCGGTCCTCGGCGACCACCCCGACACACTCGGCATCATTCACCGCGCGATGATTTCCGCTGCCCGCAAAGCGCGCGCGGAAAACGACCGGCTGGGCATCCCGACACCCGTCAACGAAGCCGGCAGGGTCGTATGGAAGCAGCCGCCCGGAATGGCACGGCGTTCAACCAAGACGTCCGCGACGAAGCCCGAATCTTCCACAGATGATTGATCCACAGGCCTTTCGGCGACTCCATCCGGTCATCGACCCTGACGGTCCCATCTCACGAACCGTTCAGGCTCGCCGTTGCTCCATACCGTCGTCATCGATGCCGAGGCCCTCGCGGCGCTCGACCAGCTGTTCATCGCCACTGGTAAGCCGTTGCCGCGTTCCGCCGTCGTTGACCGCGCACACGGCCGTTGCTGGCACGCCGTGCCCATCGACGAGAAAAGCATCACGGCGATTTTGAACTTGCGACACTCACGCGACGAGCCGTTCAACGACACCTTGCGCCACATGCTCGACCTGCCGCCGCTGAAAGCAGTGCCTCTTCGCGAGGACCACGCAGCGCCGCGCCAACCCAAGAGCTTGCCGCGACGTAGCCAGCAGTTGCGCCGCTGAGCCTGACGAGCGCGCAGGCACATCGCCACGGCATTCCGAATTCCTTTCGCATCGCCGCCCGCTGACGCCCCCAGCCCGGAGGTGAGGGGCGGTCATCGGGACGGCTCCGATCAACGAAAGGAAATGATCATGAGAATGCGCGTCGAAGGAATACGACCGAAACTTGAAGCAGGTAACTGTTTTCGTTGCGATATACGGCGTTGGGGGCCACTTGCCACACTCGTCTGCGCGATTGCTCCAAGCATCACGCGCCACTGCGATTACTGGTTCAGCAAAGAAGGCGACGGCTTGAACGCTACCGATGCTCGACGCCTTGCGGCCGTATTGGACGCAGCGTTCTCCAGCGGCAAAGTCGCCATGCTGATCGCCATGCACGTCGCCCGCCTCAGGCGCTTGCCCGACGTTTCATGCATCTGGTGTAATGGCGCTCGTGTCCGCTCCGCCGAGATGGGCCGACAACTCGGCGAAGGCAAGCGGATCATCGAAAATGTCGCGCATGCACGCCACACTCAGACCAGATTGTGCAACGGCTGCAACGGGGTCGGGCACACTCGACCCGAAGAAGCCAACTACCGCATTTGCGAAGCCGACATCCGAGTGTTTGCCGATTTCGTGAAGCACAGCGGTGGCTTCCGGATCTGCTGAATCGGCGACCGGCATTTCACAACGTCCCGCACCGATATTTTTATCAGGCACGCTCATGTTCTCAGATTGCCCGCTGAGCATCGCGGCAACTCCCTTTGCCGTGGCCTGCGCAGCATATGGCGAGCCGTTAAACGACGTGCCGCGACAGTCATCATCGTGGCATTCCGAATGCCTTTCGCGTCGCCGCCCGCTGACGCCCCCAGCCCACAGGTGAGGGGCGGTCATCGGGGCTGCTCCGGTCAACGAAAGGACAATCGTCATGCCCACGACAACAACCAAGGCACGCCGCAACCCATATCCGAAGTGCGATGGATTTGGCTTCCGACTTCTTCGCGCCAAGACGGCTCTCGAAAAGTTCGGCCGCAACTGCTGCGCCGAACCCTACAGTCGCAGTTTTGACAACTGCTTCGAGATGTACGACGGCAAGGCCATCGTCCGGGCACTCGTCGAGCGCGCCTTGCGCAACGAAGCCGAGGGTAATCTCGCCCTCAAGCGTGGCATCGAGAACATGGGATGCTGGTCAAACTGGCATCACGTCCATGCCTCGACGCCCACAGGTAAACCGTTGACGTTCAAGGCGGGTAGCACAATGACCTGACGCCCTCCCGAGAAGCCGATAGAAGCGTCAAAACGCAATGGGGAAGGAGCAGGGTGCAGCAATCTCGGGAACGGGTTCGGTCAGTTCGCGCAGTCTTTGCTCAGAACTAACATTAGACGGACTTGGGACCAGTGACGGGGGTGCGATTGTTTTCGCTCTTGTAATGAGACTCTTGCCAACTGGTAACTCGTCGAATTACCTTTGAGAATATTGCGCCAGACGTCATCGACAAGACCCCAGCCAGCACCTTGGTGGTAGAGAGTCCGCTACTGCTACTGTCGGCGAAAAGGCCTGTACCTCCAACCAGTGCAGCTCCAATTGCCAAAACCATGGCGAGAAATGCAACGCCAAGCGAATGATATTTCGATACGCTGTTTCGTGAGTTCAGTAACGACGTATGATAGTAAGCGAGATGAAGCAAGTATGGAAATCCAACCACATTAACAAATGGAATGAATGGCAAAGATGCCATTGCAGATGGCGACGCTATCGATTTTTTTGAAAAATAGTTTATGTTCGATATAACTTTAAAATAGTAAGCGGCGGAAATGCCAAAGCTAGCTACAATACTCGGCACAACTACTAGGCTGGATAGCCCCCGCAACATCTCTCCCGACGCTTTATCGCCATTGAAGAACATATAGCTCACGAACTGCACCGCGGGCTCTGCATAGCTCGCGACCAGCAAGGCTGCAATCAAAACCGGGGAAGCAACCGAGAGGGATTGATATCGAGAGGCACCTGAGCGTCCTCGCAAAGCAAGAATGACAACTACTGGAACACCAATGATCGATAAAAAAATCAACCAGTGCCAAATAGAAAGCGAGCCCATCAGCAAAGATCCCCTAACGACTGCAAGTCACTGGTGCGACGCTATCATCGTGTGAGTTCTGTCTCCAGTGTCTCGCCGTTGTGTTCTTTCGCTTTCCACAGCACGTTAGCCAGTCGAGGACTTCTGAGACAGCACAAATCCATACCTACTTGCTATGTCCAGTGCATTCCGAAGCCGGCCGCGGCATACCGCTATTTTGCGCAGCTCGAAGAGCACCACGCTGTCCGTCGTCCTTGCTTTGGCCTAACACGCTCACTTCGGTCGCCGGCGGGCCAGTGGCGCGCCCGTTCAACTTGGCGACGCGACCCTATCGGCAAGCGTCACTTCTTCCCCGCCTTCAACAGCTTGTCCAGCTGCTGCTGGACGGCGCGGCCGATGGCGAACGGGTACTTGCGCCAGTAAGCATAGAACGCGTCCTCGGTGTCGAATTCGCCCTTGCCCGCGCGCAGGTCGTCGAGCTTGTGCACGGCGCCGAGGTACTCGCGCGTCGTCGACGAACGCTGCTTCGAGCCGATGTGCCAGGTCTCGTGCGCGATCAGTTCGAGGTCTTCGATGCGTGCGTCGGTTGCTTCATTCAGCGTGT
>JANXRM010000264.1 GCA_025353015.1 Hyphomicrobiales bacterium | reverse complement strand
AACTCGATTTCCGGAAGGAGCGAGAGTGCGAGATCAAATTGTTCGGCGTTAGCTCGACGCTCTTAGGAAAAGGCGCAGGTACGTGGCTCTTGCGCCAAGCCCTGTGTATCGGATGGGCACAACCAATTCGACGGATGTGGCTTCACACTTGCAGTATGGACCATCCGGCGGCTTTGCAATTCTACCTCAAATCGGGCTTCCTTCCTTATCGCCGCTATATCGAAATAGCTCCCGATCCTCGGCCACTTGGTTTGCTCTCACCCGCATCTGGTAGGCATATCCCGATGCTGGCCGCATCGTCTGTTTAGGGTCATAAGAGACCGCCGCCGAACGTGACAATGCATCGACGAGCACGCACGCACGGTCCAGCCCCATCAACGGACCTTCTATCAGGGTCTGCGCTCGTGCCGGAGCGGCCTACGCAGCGGTCTGAATCGGAGTTTCTGTTCCGTTGCTACTCGGACCCCCTGCCCGATCGTCGTCGATGCGTCGGGGCAGAGTGATACCGCCATGCAATCGGTCGCGCGCGTGACGGGCCACGAGAGGGGATTCGTGCTGGCGCCGCCCAGCGCCGACTACGACCACCGATTCCGGGTCTTGGTGCCGAACCACGAAATGGAAATGTGCGGGCACGCCACGTTAGGGGCCCGAATGAGGTCGAGACGCGGCCAAAGCAAGCAGGACGCACTAGGTGCGGCCATACTGGGCCGATGCCGCCTCGACCGGCCAATACAATAAAGTTCCCACTGCCACTGCGGCCTACAATTCGGACGGGCACGACACCACTCCGATCTCCCTCCCCGTGCTAGGCTCGCCGCATCCGACGTCCACGCGCTCGCGAGTCCACCAATGTCCGACCCACGCCCCAAAACCCTCGCCGATTTGATCGCCGTGATGGCGGCGTTGCGCACGCCCGTCACCGGCTGCCCGTGGGATCTCGAGCAGAATTTCGCGTCGATCGCCCGCTACACGATCGAGGAAGCCTATGAGGTCGCCGACGCCATCGAGCGGGGCGACCGCGCGGACCTCAAGGAAGAACTTGGCGACTTGCTGTTGCAGGTCGTCTACCACGCGCGTCTGGCCGAGGAAGAGCAGGCGTTCGCCTTCGCCGACGTGGCGCACGGCATCACCGCCAAGATGATCCGCCGCCACCCACACGTCTTCGGCGACGAGATCGCCCGCTCCTCCGGCATGGCGAAAGACGCCTGGGAACGCATCAAGGCCGAAGAACGCGCGGAAAAAGCCCTGGAGCGAGCGAGTATCCACGCGCCGGTTGGCACTGGGCAACCGAAGGCGCAAACAAGACTCCCCTCGCCAGGTGCTCAAGCGTCGCTCCTGGCCGATGTCCCGGTCGGCCTCCCCGGCCTGACGCGCGCCGTCAAGTTGCAGGAGAAAGCCGCGCGCGTCGGTTTCGACTGGCCGTCGATCACGCCGGTGTTCGATAAGATCCGCGAGGAGATTGGCGAACTCGAGGAGGTTGTTGCCGAGAACCAAGTGCAAGGGGCTTCCAGCCCCTCGCGCTCCCCGGGCAGGGACGATGTCCCTGCACCCGATATGGAGCGTATCGAGGAGGAGTTCGGCGATCTGCTGTTCGTGATGGCCAATCTGGCGCGGCATCTCGACATCGATCCCGAGCACGCGCTTCGCGGCGCCAACGCCAAGTTCCAGCGGCGCTTCCGCCACATCGAAGCCCGCCTTGCTGCGGCCGGAAAAACACCCGCTCAGTCCAATCTCGAAGAGATGGATGCGCTGTGGAACGAAGCTAAAACCCAAGAGAAATCCGGCTAAGCTGGCGGCATTTCCCGTGTCTCGACGTGCTCCGGCCGCACGCCCATGCCGACCAGACGTCCGGGAATACGGTTGAGGATTGGCACGCGCGTCAACAGCCGTACCAGCAGCGGCGGCGCCGGCGGACCTGGTGTCGCCAAGATCGGCGCAATCAGCCGGTTCTGCACGGCCAATTGCAGCCGCTGCGTCATGCGCGTGGGAAAGTCGCGCCGCTTCTGCACCGCCGCCAGATCGGCGTCGGACAGTGCGTTCGCGCGCAACGGCCCGGCGAGAATGTTCGCCGCTGCCACCGCATCCTGGACCGCCAAATTGACGCCGACGCCACCGACTGGGCTCATCGCGTGCGCCGCGTCACCGATGGCCAGGAAGCCGGGCAGCCACCACCGGGCCAACCGGTTCACCTGGACCGTCAGCAGCTTCACCTGGTCCCAGTCCTGGATCGTCTCCGCGCGCGTGCGATCGATCGGCAACAAAGGTTGTAGCGACGCGCGGAACGCTGCGAGACCGGCCGTGCGAACACGCTCGTTCTGGCCTTTCGGGATGACGAACGTGCACTGCCAGTTGTCGCCGCGATTGAGCATGATGAAGATGCGTCCGGCATCGAAGCGGCCCTGCGTTTCCTCGGTATCCGTTGCCTCCCGCGGCAGGCGGAACCAGAGCACGTCCATCGGCGCGCCGTAGTCGTCGGTTTTGAGCGCCGAGGCCTCGCGCAAGGTCGAGTTCCGCCCATCGGCCGCGACCGTCAGCG
>JANXRM010000251.1 GCA_025353015.1 Hyphomicrobiales bacterium | reverse complement strand
GTTTTGCCGGCGCCGTTCGGGCCGATGATGGCGCGGATTTCGCCCTTGCGGACGTCGAAAGACACCTCGGAAATCGCGCGCACGCCGCCGAAGGAGAGCGACACGTCGTCCACAGCCAGCATGACCTCGCTGCTCACCCGGCCAGCTGGCGCTTGCCCGGCCGCCTGCGCTTGCGCCTCAACCGTATCGACATGGACGTTCATTCGGCGGCTTCCTTGAGTGCGGCGACAGCTGCCGGAAAGGTCTTGACGTCGAGCACGCGCACCTGACCTTGCAGCATGCCCTTGCGGCCATCCTCGAAGGTGACCTCGGTGGATATTTTGGCCTCGGCCGAGCCATCGTAGAGTGCCGTAACGAACGGCGCATAGCGATCGCCAATGAAGGCGCGACGCACTTTCTGCGTGCGCGTCAGTTCGCCATCGTCGGCGTCGAGTTCCTTGTGCAGGATGAGGATCCGCTTGAACTGAGCGCCAGCCATCACCGGATCGGTTGCGAGCGACCGATTCAGTTCCTCGACGCGACTGAGGATGATGCGCTCGACCTCTTGATGGCCAGCGAGCTCCTGATAGCTGCCGTAAATGACGTTGTTGCGCTCTGCCCAGTTGCCGACGCTGACGAGGTCGATGTTGATGAAGGCCGAGGCGAAGTCCCGGCCGTGGCCGAAGGTCACGACTTCTTTGATTTCCGGATAGAACTTCAACCGGTTTTCAAGATATTTCGGGGCCAAAAGCGTGCCGTCGTTCAAGCGGCCGACATCCTTGGCGCGGTCGATGATGCGCAAGTGGCCACGCGTATCGATGTAGCCGGCGTCTCCGGTCCGCACCCAGCCGTCAGGTGTCTTGGTGGCGGCCGTCGCCGCGTCGTTCTTGTAGTACTTCAGGAACGAACCGGGGCTTCGAAACAGCACTTCGCCCGATGGCTGCTCGATCTTGATCTCGACATCCGGGCCAGGTTTGCCAACCGTTTCCGGGAAGACCTCGCCGTCAGGTTGCAACGTGATGTAGACGCTGGCCTCGGTTTGTCCGTAAAGCTGTTTCAGGTTGATGCCGAGGCCGCGGAAGAACGAGAAGAGTTCAGGCCCAATGGCTTCGCCGGCGGTGTATGCCAGCCGCAAATTGGAAAAGCCCATTTGATTGCGCAGCGGCGCATAGACCAGCAGGTCGCCGAGCGAATAGAGCATGTGATCTTTGAGCCCGACCGCGCGCCCATCAAGTACCTTCTCCCCCGCGCGGTTGGCGACACCGAGGAAATACTTGAACATGCGCCGCTTCAAGGCACCCGCATCTTCCATGCGCACCGTGATCTGGGTCAGCATGGTTTCGAAAACACGCGGCGGTGCGAAGAAATAGGTCGGGCCGATTTCGCGCCGGTCTTCGGTCGCGGTTTCCGGGCTTTCCGGGCAACTGACGCACAGCGCTCCAGCAAATGTCTGGCCGTACGAGAACACATGATCGCCGACCCACGCCATCGGTAGATAAGCAATCATCGTATCGTCAGGCGTGAAGTGGTCGAACTTGTTACCGTTCGTGCCTGAAATAACGACGTTATTGTGGGTCAGCATTACACCTTTCGGCTGCCCCGTCGTCCCTGACGTATAGAATATGCCACAGACGTCAGCGCCCTGCCCCTTGGCAATTTCGCCTAGCCAAGCCTCACGCGCACGCGGATCGGCCGCGAGCAACGCTTTTCCGCGCGCCTGGACGTCGGCAATGGCGTGGAGATGGGTGCTATCGTACTTTTGAAGCCCACGCTCCTCGTCGAAGATGATCGTTTTGAGCAGCGGGATCCTGTCGGCGATCGAAAGCAGCTTATCGACCTGCTCTTGGTCCTCGACGATCGCGAATTTGACTTCGGCATGCCCGAGCACAAAAGCCATCTCGTCGGCAACGCCATCCTGATAGATCGGGACCGGGATCGCACCCAGGCACTGGGCCGCGGTGAACGCCCAATAGAGCCTTGGCCGGTTCGATCCGATGATCGCCACGGCGTCCCCGCGCTGCAAGCCAAGCTGTTGCAGACCAAGAGAAAAAGTCTGCACTTCATCGCGCACCTGACCCCACGTCCAGGAATGCCAGATGCCGAGATTTTTTTGGCGGAAGGCTGGCCGGTTGCCGTAGCGCTCGGCATTTCTCACGAGCAACTTAGGTACGGTGTCGAACTTGGAATCCGGGATAGGTTTGGCCACACCTGCAGATTCGACTGACGCCTGTTCAACTGTCACAAAATCCACTCCCTACGCCGTGCCGCTTATGCGGCGTCTTTTTTATAAGCGTTGGCGTTCCTTTAGTCTAAGCGTCGGCGCGTTTCAAGTGACGGTTCCGCGACTGCATTGTAGTCGGATGCGTCGACGGCCTGATATATCAATGGGCTATGGCTTCACCGCCCGGCGTGCTGGTCCAGGAAGCGGCGGCAGATCTCGAAATCGCGATCGAACCCGGGCGGCAGCTCGGCCTTCTTGTCGGTTGCCAAGCGTTTGGCAAAAGCGACCATCTTCTCCGTCGGAGGCGCCTGTCCGCTCGACGGCGGTGTACGCGCCATTAACGAGGTGGGTTGTGATGCTTGGGGCCGAGACGACGGGGACGCTGATGCCCCTGACGGTAATGCCTTGGCGCGGCGTGGACGGCTCGCTTTCGGTTTGGCCGCTCCAGCCCCATCCTTGCCTTGGTTCGTGGATGATGCGGCCCGTCGTTTGCCGCGCGGTTTTCCAGCAGCGTTTTTTCCAGCAGCCTTCGCGTCGCCCCTCGCGGCCCGGAACGGTGCTGGCTTTTCCAGTTCCACCCGCTGCCCGGTATGGCGGCTGAGAATAGCGATCACGCGGCCAGCCTCAGCTGAAATCTCGTTGATCACGGCGCGAAAATCGGCCTTACCGACGACCACGTCATCGAGACGCATTTCCCAGACCGCCGTCATGCCAGGATCGACAAGGACGGGTGCTGCACCGCGCAGCAACTCGAAAAGCTGCAGGCCCCCTGCTGTCGGCACGACGAATTTTCCTTGCGCCATCAGCAGGCTTTGCCGCTTCAAACCCTTGATGATTTCGGCGCGCGTCGCCGGTGTGCCGATGCCCTTGGCTTCCTTCAAACGATCGCGCAGGTTCGCATCCTCGAGGAATCGCCAAGCGTTCTGCATGGCGTCGATCAACGTGCCTTCATTGTAGCGCGGCGGCGGCTGCGTTTCTTTCGCTTGCACGCACGGGCGTGACAGCGTCGCGCTCTGGCCGTTACTCAGCGGCGGCAAGGTCTGCTCCGTTTCGGGTTCGTTGTCTTTGCCGTCCTTCTGCATTTGCGGTTCGGGCTCCACCGCACCGAACGCCGCCTTCCAGCCCTGCTTCAGCGGGATACGCCCGACCGCGCGAAACTCGGCGGTCGCGCGCGACCCCTGTTGCGGCAGCGGCACGTTCATGGTCGCGACGGTCTGGCGGTACTCGAAATCCGGCATGACGGCTGCCAGATACGAGCGGCAAATCAGGGCGAATAGGCGCTTCTCGTCGTCGCTGAGCCTGTTGATGCGCGCTTCGAGGTCGTCCATGACGTTGACGTTCGGCACGATTGCGTGATGCGAGACGCCTTCGAGGGCTGCGTCGCAGAAGACGCCGGATTTGCCGCGCCGGATGACGGGCGGATCGATCGTGAGATGGGCAAAGCCACGCAGTCGCGTCATGGCGACGACGATGGCTGGCACATCGGCGATCTGGTTTTCCGCCAGATGACGCGCTTCGGCGCGGGGATAGGTGATGAGCTTCTTGCCGTCGCCATCGTAGAGCTGTTGCGCGATATCGAGCGTCTTGTCCGCCCCCCAGCCCCAGCGCTGACCGCAGGTTTTCTGCAGCGCCGGCAAATCGTAGAGTTTGGGCGGCGCCTGGCGGCGATTTTCGACCGTCACGGCCAGCGGCCCGGTGAATTTGGCCGCAGCCTGCGCGATGGCCTCGGCCACAGCCTTGTCGCGGATGCGCGCCTTGACGGGCGGCGCATGCCGCATCGTAAACGAGCCACCCTCAACCGACGCCGTGGCGACGATCTCGAAATAGTGCTCGATTTTGAAGTCCCGGATCTCGATTTCGCGCAGGCAGACGATGGCCAATGTCGGCGTTTTGACGCGGCCGATACCGATGACGCCTTTGGTGCCGCGCGCCAGCAATGTTTTGGTCGCGGTGCGGGTCAACGACAGGTTGAAGATCTGGTCGGCCTGCTGGCGTGCGACGGCCGCGTCATAGAGCGGCTGCATCTCGCGGTTCGGCTTCAGTTTGTCGAATGCCTGACGTAGTGACTTCGGGTCTTGAGCGGTAAACAGCGCCCGCCGGACGCTACCGCGGAACTTCAGATGCTCCAGGATTTCCTGGCCGATGAGTTGGCCCTCGCGATCACAGTCGGTTGCGAGAATAACGTCGTTGCAACGTTTGAGCGCCGTCGCAATGGCGCGGAATTTGGCGGATTTATTGCCCTCGTTGGCGGGCTCGGTCGGGTAGAGATCATCCGGTTTGAGGAGCACGCACGCCCAGCTTTTCCATTGCGGATTGACCTCGTGCGGCTCGGCAAGACGCAGCAGGTGGCCTTCGGCGGGCAGAATCTCGCCGAAACGATCGCCAAGCGCTGCACGCAGGTCGCGAGCCTGGCTGGTTTTTTCGGTGATGATCAGTGTCGCCATGGGGCTGGACCTTGGGCTGAGTCCGGCTGGTCAGGCAATGCGGGACATCGCGATTTCCAGAAGTTGCGGCTGTTCAGCCACCGCGCTGGTGCCCTCAAAGCAAGGCGCTTTGCGCGGCGCCCCGAATGAGCGGTATAAATGCATCAAGCTTTTGAATTCAGATGTGGCGGAGGGTTTCATGGACATCAGGCAGCTGGGCAGAACGGGCATCAAGGCGACAGTGCTTTCCTATGGGTGTGGCGCCGTGGGCGGCCTGATGACGAAGGGTGATCCCGCCGACCAGGAACAGGCCTTCAAGCGCGCGCTCGCCATGGGCATCACGTATTTCGACACGGCGTCTCAGTACGGCATGGGGGCGTCGGAAACCAACCTCGGGCGTATCCTGGCCAAGCTGAAGCCTGCGATCACCGTGGCAACGAAGGTGCGGCTGCCGGAAGCTGAATACGGCAATATCGGGCCGGCGATCCGTGCCTCATTGGCGGCGAGCCTCAAACGGCTCGGACTGCCGTCGGTTGACATTTTCTATCTGCACAACCGCATTCTGGCGAAAACGGCTGGCGACGGTTTGAGCGTTGAAGCCGTGCTCGGCGAGGTGCTGCCGGCGTTCCAGGCACTGAAGGCCGAGGGCAAGATCCGCCATCTCGGAATCACTGCGTTGGGCGAGACGGCGGCG
Source organism: Hyphomicrobiales bacterium (assembly GCA_025353015.1). Classification (GTDB taxonomy): domain Bacteria; phylum Pseudomonadota; class Alphaproteobacteria; order Rhizobiales; family Hyphomicrobiaceae. The sequence goes on along the minus strand of JANXRM010000251.1, from coordinate 4,032 downwards.
CTGCATCGCGTGGTGGCGTCGGGTTCGTTCGATGTCGCGCAGATTTGCTACAACGCCTTGAGCCCGAGCGCCGACACGGCCGTGCCGGCACGGTTCCCAGGGCAGGATTACGAGCGGCTGATGACGGCTGCGCACAAGGCCGGCATGGGCACGGTCGGCATTCGCGTGCTGGCCGGTGGCGCGCTGTCGGGCAGCGAGGCCCGGCATCCCCTCAGCATGCAGGCGGTCGAGCCGATCGGCTCCGGCGCGGATTACAAAGCCGACGTTATGAATGCGCGGCGCTTCGAGCCGCTGATCAAGGACGGCACCGTCAAAACGCTGCCCGAGTTGGCGATGCGCTTTGCCATCTCGAGCCCGTCGCTGTCGACGACGCTTGTCGGCCTCGCCAACCTGGATGAGCTGGAAGTCGCTTATGCCGCCGTCGAGAAAGGCCCATTGCCGGCACCAGCCTTGGCCACGCTCGCCGAGATCCGGAAGAGCTTCGCGGGCGCGGCTTGATCTGCTGCGCCCGCTCCCCGTGCTTCAAGTGATCACGCGAATGGGCTTTCCGGCGAGGAAGCCCTCGATCGCTGCGACCATACCGGGATAGAACATCCTGTATCCCTCCTCCGTCACATAACCGACGTGGGGGGTGAGCAGCGCGCGTGGCTCGCGGCGGATGGGGTGGTCCGCTGGCAACGGCTCGGAATCGTAGACATCGAGGGCGGCACCGGCGATGCGGCCCTCGCGCAATGCTGCCGCCAGCGCCGCAGCATCGATGATCGGCCCGCGCGACGTGTTGACGATGAACGCGGTCGGCTTCATCAGACCTAACTCCCGCGCACCGACCAGACCACGCGAGCGATCCGATAGCACCAGATGTACGGAAATGAAGTCCGAGCGACGAAACAGCTCGTCCTTCTCGACGCGCTCGATGCCTTTGGCGGCGGCGGCTTCGGCGGTGAGGTTTTGGCTCCAGCCGATCAATTTCATCTGGAACGCCTTGGCGAACGTCGCCAGTTCGCCGCCAAGCTTACCCGCTCCCAGCAGGCCGAGCGTGCGGCCACGCAGATCGACACCGATGGTGGTTTGCCAGCGGCCTTCGCGAACGTTCGCCAACTCGACGTGGAAATTGCGGGCGAGGCCAAGGATCAGGCCCATGGCCAATTCCGCTGTCGCGTGACCTCCGCCGGGCGTGCCTGAAACGGTGATGCCGCGCTCGTTGGCCGCCTTCACGTCGACGGAGGCATTGCGTAGGCCCGTCGTGACGAGAAGTTTCAGGTTCGGCAGTTTCTCGAACACGGCGCGCGGAAAAGCCGTGCGTTCGCGCATGATGCCGAGAATGTCGAAGGGCGCCAGCGCCGCCACCACCTCGTCCTGGCTCTTGAACGGCTTGTCGAAGACAGTGATCTGGTGCGCCTTCTGCAGGCCCGACCAATCGGCCATTTTGAGCGCCACGTTCTGGTAATCGTCGAGGATTGCGATCTTCGCCATCAGGCGTCTCCGGCTCCGCTGGCTTCTTGCAGCGTCAGGTTTCTAACGTCGTTCGGGTTACATCGTTCTGATTACGTTGTTCTGGCGCCACGCGACGCCTCACGGCACCCAATGGGTGTCGACTTTGGCAGCTGCAACCGCATTGCCGTTGGTCTTCAGCCGTTCCGCCACCTCGCGTGGCAGCAGGCGCGGCTCGAGCAGACGCGCGACCTGACCGATGTCGGTAACGGTCTCCAAGGTTTCGAGCCGTTCAAACAGCGGCATCACCTGATCGTGCGCAAGGGCGCGAGAGGCGCAGTCCTCGAATTTCTCGAACATCTCGTCGGTCGACATGGGATTGTCGCCGCCGCGGCAGACGAGATGATCGATGCGGCGCGCGAGACGGCGGCCATCCTTCAGCGTCACGATCACTTCGGAGCCGAACTGCTTGGGGCTGTCCTCGGGCATATCGGGATGCGGGCCCGTTGTGATGAGCGGCAGCAGGCGGCGCACGCGCTCCTCCATCATCGCCTCGCCCTCGAAGTCGCGGATGCGAACGGCGCCGTCGGTCAGCGCGCGGGCGGTGGTGTACTGGATCGAGAACTTGGCGGCGAGGGGCGTCCTCGGATCAGGATTATCGGTATGCGGCAATCGGCGCTTGTGCGCCAAAATCTCAATGGCGGTCACCTGCTCGGCCGTGATCTGCTCTTCCTTGACTAGCTTCAGCATCATGGAAATGGCCGGATGCGTGGAGCCGCAGCAGGCGAACTGCTTCAGGCCATTTTCCGCGCTTTCAATTTCCCAGGGCGAACCCCAGTTCTCGAACATTTTTTCCGGCACATAGTTGCCGCGGCCGTTGAAGACCTCGAGCCAACCCTGCTTGTGCTCCAAAACGCCGGGATTGCTATCAAAACCGCGCTCGGCGATGAGGGCCGCAAAGAGGCCGCTGCGCGCTACATGACCGACGTGCATGGGCTTGGTCATGGTGCCGAAGTTGGCCTTTAGCCCGGCGGAGAACGATGCCGCGAGCGCCAAGGCCTTGGCGGTTTTGGTGACGTCCAAATTCAAGAGAAACGCAGACGCGGCGGCGGCGCCGAAAACGCCGAGCGTGGCGGTCGGGTGCCAGCCCTTGTCGTAGTGGTGGAAATTCACGGCACGGGCGAGGCGCACCTCCGTTTCGACGCCGATGACATAGGCCGCCAGGACCTGACGTCCCGAGACCTTCAATTGCTCACCAAGCGCGAAAATCGGCGCCGTAACAGGCGCGGAGTGATGCCCGCCCATGACGGCGGAGACATCGTCGTAGTCGAGGGCATGCGAGGCGGTGCCGTTGATCAGCGCCGCGTCGAGCGCACTGGTGCGCCGGTTGGTGCCGAAGATGAGCGCGGGGCCCGGAGCGTCGGCAACGCCGGGTGTCGCCAGCAGGATCTGCACGCACGGTTCCGGCACACCGGACAGCGAACACGCAACTGTGTCGATGATGGCGTTGCGGGCCTCGCTCAACGCACGCGGCGACATATGCTCGGGTTTGAACGCACAGATTTTTTCCGCTAGCCGGGTCGCGAGCGGCGCAGTCGAGCGGCCGTTGGTACCATTCGTGCTCATGTCATTGCTCCGTTATTCAACCTATCGGACGTCATGGTCGGCCTCTGTGCGCGGCTTGTCTCCGAAATGACTGCCGACCACCGATTCATCAGCTTGTTCGACGCTCAGCGAGGGCCCGCTGAATAACAACATATTTATCGCAATTCGCTGCCCGATGGGTCCTCGGCAGCGCGCGCTACGCGCTTGGTCGAGGATGACAGGCCTGTGGTTTATCATGCTCCCGAAAAACGGGCGGCATCAGCGCCAGCATTCCGCCCGAACGTGGCGCCGGATACGAGGCCGGTGCCGGCCGGGTAGTTGTCGTAGAAGAGCCCGCCGACCATCTCGCCACAAGCATAGAGGCCGGGCATCGGACGCCAGTCGGTGCCGACGACGTTCGAGTGCTCGTTGATTTTCAGCCCGCCGAAGGTAAATGTGATGCCGCCGGTGACCGAGTACGCGAAATAGGGCGGCGCATCGAGTTTTGTCGCCCAGTTGGTCTTGTCGGGGCCGGAGCCCAAGCCTTTCGTTGCGTGGCCGTCCTTTTTCGTCGGGTCCCAGGCTTTGGCTGTCCGCGCGGCGGCGTTGTAGTCCTCCACCGTTCGCAGCGCCTGCTCCTTGTCCTCGAGATCGAGCTGCGCCAGCAGTTCCTTCACGGAGTGCGCGATGATCGGCGTCGATGTGGAATAGCGGGGCTCGAGCAGGTGCAGCACCTTGCTGTCGAAGAGCTGATAGCCCTTGGCACCGGGCTCGGCCAAAATTGCGCGGCCGAATTTTGCGTATGTGTAGAGGTTCTCGTCCTCGCCTTCGTCGACGAAGCGGCGCCCCTTTCGGTTGATCATGACGCCGTAGTGATAGCTGAGCCTGTTGGAGCGGTCGGTGAATTCCCGCGGCGCGAACTCACCCCAGTCGGCGCTGATGGGCGTCGCGTGGCAGCCGCTCCATTGGCCCGTCGGCATGGCGCCAATGGCCAGCGCCATGCGCAGGCCGTCGCCC
>JANXRM010000233.1 GCA_025353015.1 Hyphomicrobiales bacterium | reverse complement strand
GCAGAACGGCCCGCACATGGTGTTGGCCAAGCACGATCATATTGTCAGCCATGCGGCCAAGCGCATCGCGGGCGACCTTGGCCGCACCGTTGTCGCGCCAGTCCTCTCGTACGTGCCCGAAGGTGACTTCGAGCCTGCCACCGGAAACTTGCGCTTTCCCGGTACCATCGGCGTTTCCGAAGCCGCTTTCGCCGGCATGCTCGAGGGCATCGCCATGAGCCTGAAGTCGGCAGGCTTCAAGCTGATCTGCTTCATCGGCGATCACGGCCAGTCGCAGCCGGTCCAAAAAGCGGTTGCGGCGAAACTGACGGCGCTTTGGGCGTCGTCGGGTGTCCGCGTCGTCCACGTCGATGCCTACTACGACGACGCGAGCCAGATGCAGCGGCTCAAAGCCATGGGCGAGACGGACAAGACCATCGGTTTTCACGCGGGGCTCGTGGACACAGCGGAACTCTTGGCCGTGCATCCCGCGGGCGTCGATCTTTCCCGCGACAAGCCGCGCGGCTTCTTGCAGGACACGGGCGCATCGGGCCAGCCGTCGAAGGCAACGCCGGAACTCGGCCGCTGGCTGATCGACATGCGCATCAAGGCCGCTGCACATCAAATCCGGTCGCTGATACAAAAAAATTGAGCCGGTTGATCGCGCCCGACATGAGCGGGCGCACCAACCGGCTGAAACGTTCGTCGCACGTGATCGTGGCGATCAACGGAGTGCCAGAAAGCCACCCAGGGCTTCGCGTTCGCCGGCATTGAGAAGCTCGGGTGGCAATTTCTCTTCGAGCAGGTTGAGCCAGGCTTCGTTGGTGAGTTCGGCATCGTCACTCTGCGCGCCGGCGTGCTCGCCGATCAAGGCCAGCTCGGTGTGCAAGCGGCCAAGGATCGATGCGAAATTGCCGATGGTCTGTCCCTCGGGTGCAGCCAGAATTGCGGCCAGCCCTTGTCCGAGTTCGCTGAGGGAGGCGGAACCCGCGTTTACGCTGTACATATTCGACATGATGGAACACTCGTCCGTTGATGACCGTTCTTAACGATCCATCAACTACAAAGAATTGGTTAATCAACCTTTAACGCACGCTGAGTCGGTGACGGCACCGCGCTTATTCTGCCGCGGCTGGATCCTGCCGCTGCTTTTTCTTATGCGCGTATTTTGACGGCGTGCGGGGGCGTTCGAGATTGTCGGCGCGGGTTGCCTGCGGCACCGGCACCGTTGGCACCTCCGGCCGTTTGAAGGTCGAGGATTTCGGCTTCGTCCGATCGCGCCAGGGCGCCTTGGGCCGGGCTTCGAATGGTTTTGCAGCGTTGGCAACCGGCGCGCTCGTTGCAACCGCGCCCGGCTCGCCGGCGAAGGGTTTGCCCTTGTAGGGCTTGCGTTCGTAAGGTTTGCGCTCGAACGGTTTCCCGTCGCCACGGCTGTCGGCCCGCGGGCCGCGATCGCGCGGCGCGTGATCGCGAGGACGGGTTTCGTAGGGCTTCGAATAGGGTTTCTTCTCGAAGCTTTTCTTCTCGAAACTTTTCGGCTTATGCGCGCGCGGCTCGTAAGTCCTCTCGGGGCTCCGCGCTGGTGCTTCAACGGCGTCCGGTTCCGTCGGCCGTGCTGCGACCCGATCAGGGACCGGAGCAGCCACGGGAGCAGCAACGGGCGCCGCAATTGCGTTGATGGCGTCGGTAACCGTCGCGTCGTCGCTCGGCGCGTACGAACCGACGCGCGTGATGTTGCCTTCCTTCTGCTTGTTCGTGCGCGCGGCGTCGGCGAACTGGTCGGCGTGATCGGCGAGAATTTGGAACCGCGTATCCTTGTCGAAGATCTTGATGGCGCCGATCTCGGCCTTGGTGATGCCGCCAGCCTTGCAGATCAACGGCAGCAGCCAGCGTGGATCGGCGTTGCGTTCGCGGCCGATGTTGAGGCGGAACCAGACCATTGGCCGGTTGTCCTCGCGCGGGCGGCGTGGTGCGCGCGGTGGTGGCGAATTTTCGGAGCTTTCCCCGAACCGGGCAGGAGCGCGCTCGAAGGGACGGCTGGCGCTGTCCTTGCTGCCGTCGCCGTTGCTCACTGGGCTGCTGGTCGTCTCGGACCGATCGTACCGTTCCCGCGCCGGGCGGACGCGATCCTCGCGCCGCGGTGGGCCGGTGTCCTCAGCCAGATCCTCGGGTTCGGGCAGCCGCGCGCGATGCATACGCACTAGCGCCAGAGCGATTTCGTCTGCGGTGCGGGCGGACTGCAGCGTTTTGGCCAACGCCAGATCGAGGTCGGCGGGTGTTTCCGTGAAAATCGCGTCGCTCAGGAAGCGTTCCTGATCGCGCGTGCGGATTTCGTCGGCGGTCGGCGCCAGCCCCCAAGTCACGCGCAGGCGCGCGCCGTTGAGCAGGATGTCGGCCTTGCGGCGCTTGTTGTAGGGCACGACAAGCGTGCAGAGGCCTTTCTTGCCGGCGCGGCCTGTCCGGCCCGAGCGGTGCAGCAGGGTTTCCTTGTCGTTCGGCAGATCGGCGTGAATGACCAGAGCGAGATCAGGCAAATCGAGACCGCGGGCGGCAACGTCGGTTGCGACCAGCACGCGGGCGCGGCCATCCCGGAGCGCCAGCAAAGCCTGCGTCCGCTCATTCTGCGTCAACTCGCCCGAGAGCGCCACGGCGGCAAAGCCCCGCTCAACCAATCGCGCATGCATGCGCTTGACGGCCTCGCGCGTGGCGCAGAAAACCAGCGTCGCCCGCATCTCGTGGAAGCGGAGCACATTGACGACCGCGTTCTCCACGTCCTTCGGCGCCACTTTGATGGCGGTATATTCGATGTCGGCGTGCTGCTCGTTCTTGCGCGCCGTCTCGATGCGCACGGCGTCATTCTGATAGCTTTTCGCCAGCGTTTCGATTTCGCGCGGCATGGTGGCAGAGAACAACAGCGTCTGCCGCTCCTTGGCCGTAGCGTCGAGAATGAATTCCAGATCCTCACGAAAGCCGAGATCCAGCATCTCGTCGGCCTCGTCGAGCACGGCGGTGCGCAGCTTCGAAAGGTCGAGGCGATTGCGTTCCAGGTGATCGCGCAGGCGGCCGGGTGTGCCGACGACGATATGCACCCCCTGGGCCAGCTGCCGGGCTTCGGCACGGGCATCCATGCCGCCGACGCACGAAATAACCCGCGCCCCAGTGTCGGCGTAAAGCCAGTCGAGTTCCCGCTGCACCTGCAGGGCCAATTCCCGCGTCGGGGCGATGATCAGCGCCAATGGCTCGGCTGCGCGCTCGAAGCGTTCGGCAGTGCCCAGAAGGGTCTCAGCCATCGCCAAGCCGAACGCGACCGTTTTACCGGACCCGGTCTGTGCCGAGACCAGGAGGTCACGGCCCTGGGCGGTGGCTTCGAGGACGGCGAGTTGCACGGCTGTGGGAACCGTGTAGTCACGCGCAGCAAGGGCGCGCGCGAGCGCCGGATGCGTGGTCGGAAAGGTCATGATGGCTTGGCTCTTTCGGGGCTCTTCGGGGCGCGTTCTGGCGATAAACGGGCCCTGTTGCCCTTCGCGCTAATAGTGCGCGCCTGGGGCGTGTGTCCCGAAAACGTGTGGTTCTCCCGGAATGCGCCGCAGTCGGCCGAGAGCATCTCTTGCGTCTCATAACCGATTTTGCTGCGCTGCGCCATTCGTCATTGGGTCGCGGTTAAGCGGGCGCTGCTGCGGGACCCGCCGCTACCAGCGCCCGATTGTTGCCCGCCAGATTTCCTGTCCGCTCCACAGCGCCGGGTAGCTGCGCTCCAATTGGTGCCAGCCAGCCCAGATCATATCGAGGGCCACATAAAGGATGATCATCAGCCCGACCCAGGTGATCCAGGGATACTTCACCAGGAGGCCGGCGATGAAGTGCGAGGCGACGGCCATCAGCACGATGGCGAAGACCAGCCCGATCACCAGCACCAGGCTCGAGCCCTTTGCCGCGCCCGCGACCGCCAACACATTGTCGAGCGACATCGAGACGTCGGCGACGATGATCTGCCAGAGCGCCGCCCAGAAGCTGACCTTGGCCGCCTCGCCGGAAACGCCGCCGGCATGGTCATTGCCCTGTGCATGGGCGCCGCTCTGCAACTGGCGGTACATTTTCCAGCACACCCACAGCAGCAGGATGCCGCCCGCAAGCGTCAGCCCCGTGATGGCGAGAAGCTGGCTGGTGAGGCCGGCAAAAAGAATGCGCAAGCCGACCGCGCCGGCGATGCCCCAGAATATCACGCGGGAACGGATCTCGGGCGCCACCCGCGAGGCGGCGAGGCCGACGACGATGGCGTTGTCTCCGGCCAAAACGACGTCGATCATGATGACGTTCAGCAACGCCGCCATGTTGAGCTGCAACCAGTCGAGCATCGGACATCCTACGTTAGCGAGTGCGCCTGTTGAATTTCGCCCATGTAAGGTTCCCGTCAGGTTATTGCAAGTGGCGGCTCAGTCACCTGCCTCGCAGCCGCTTCAAGCGCCTCGTTCCTGCCGCGGCAACGTCAGCGCGGTCAGCAAGCCGGCCACATTTCCAGCGCCTGCGAGCAGGAAGGCCGTATGATAGCCGCCCGTCAGGTCGAAGATGTGGGCGGCGAGGATCGGCAACGAAATGGCCGCCGCGCACCAGGCGATGTAGACGCGGGCCGCGATCCGGCCAAAGAGCGCCTTCGGCCAGTAGCTGGCGATGGCCGCGGCGGTGGCGCCCGATATGATGCCGTAGCCCATGCCGACAATCAGCAGGGCAGCGGCGGCCGAGAGCGCTCCTGGCCAGATAGTCAACAGTACCGTGCCAGCGAACGCCAGCGCCTGGGCGCCCGCCATCACGAATGGAATGGCGATGCGGTCGGTCAGCCAGCCACCGCCGAGGCGCGCAACGGCGATGCCGCCTGTTATGCCGGTTGTTGCGAGAAGTGCCAGGTGGTTGCTGCCGCCATAGGCCTTGACGATGCCCGCCGCCTGGCTCAACACCATGAGGCCGGCGGCGGCGGCAGCGAAAAACACCAGGAAGAGTTTGACGAAAATGTCGCGACGGCCCGGCGCGTCGGCGGCGGTACCGCCGGGTTGGGCGGGCGCTGCCAACCGCATTCCGGCGTAAGATGCGAGCAGCAGAGCCGCCAAACCGGTTGCGAGCAGGACGCCAGCCGTTACCGCCAGAGTGGCGCGGACGCCGAACGCCGCGAGCCCCCAACCGAACGCGATGGTTGCAAGCATGGCGCCGGCCGGCAGTAGGCTTACGAGATAACCGTTGACGAGGCCCGGCCGCTTCATCGGCATCAGGTTGACGCCCTGCTGCATGGCGACGTAGGCGACGCCGCTGCCGAGGCCGAACAGCACGCCGTAGCCGAACGCTAATTCCCAGAACGTCCGGGCGAGTGACGACAGGCCCATGCCAGCAGCGCTGACGACGGCAGACCCGATCAACACGGCGGTCAGCCCCGCCACCCGGAACAGCCGGGGGCCAAAATTCATGCCGAGGGTGTAGAAAATCGCGGCGATGCCGAACACCGTCGCCAATTCGGACCGCGAGGCGCCGAGCAGGTCTTCGAGCGGCTTCAGGAACACGCTGAAAGCATAGATGGAACCGAGCGGCAGGACGAGCAGGCTCGCCGCCATGACGGCCGCCCATGGGCGCTGCTGCGGGAGTTGCTGGTGGTGTTCCGCGCCCTGTCCAGAGCCAGGGCTCAGAGCAGACGTAGGACTGGCCGTCGCGGGTACGGGTGTTCCGGGGACGGCTTTGGTCATGGGCTGGGGGTCCGAGGCAGCAGCAAAGCCTGGACCCTAATCAGAGTTCCCCCACTTGGCCAACGAATGCAGTGCGGGAGGCTATGCCCGAAGCTCGGCAAGGCGTCGCGCACTATGGCCGTGTCAGGTAGAGATCCTGCGCCGGCCAGTTGCCGCGCACCGTTGGCACCTGCCGGCCCTTGCTGGTGGACGCGACCTCGGCGCTCACGCGACGAAAAACCTTGTCGAGTTCCGTGCCCGGCTGTCGCAAGGCCTCGATCAGTGCCTGCGCATAG
>JANXRM010000159.1 GCA_025353015.1 Hyphomicrobiales bacterium | reverse complement strand
GGCAACGCGCGCCGCGGCCATAGCTTCGATCGGGCAGCATTTCGTGGACCAGTTGCGGTCCAAGGCTAAATTGAAAATCGCGGAAAAAGTACGTTGGTGAGGGTTGGGTGAGGAGCCGCGCCCCTCACCCCCTCCGGAATTACTCTACGTAGTCGCCTTCCTTGCGGTCGAGGATGCGTTTCAAGGCGTCGAAGTGGCGGATGGCCGGCGGCGGATCGTACTTCGGCATCGCCTGCTGCCCCTGCGGGTCGCTCGAGTTCGTGTACTTCGTCTTGTCGACGATTTCTGGCGACAACTGCTTCAGGCGCTGGCCGGTCCACATGGCGAAAATCTGCACCTGCGCCACGCGCTCGATGTAGTAGAGCCGGTCGTAGGCCTCGGCCACTGTCGCGCCGAAGGTGGTCACGCCATGGTTGGCCATGAACAGGATCGACTTATCGCCGAGAACCTTGGCCAACCGCTCACCCTCGGCGCAATCGAATGCTGGACCGTCATAGCTGTCGTCGTAGGCGATCTTGTTCATCAGGATGACTTCGGATTGGCCGATTTCCTTGATGCGCGGATCTTCGAGCCGCGTCAGGGCGCTCGTATAGGGCATGTGGGTGTGGAAGACGGCGGCGCACTGCTTCGGCTTGGCGCGGTGGATGGGCATGTGGATGCAATAGGCCGACCGCTCGACGTCGCCGGCGCCACGCTTCACCTGGCCGTCGAAACCGACTTCCATGAAGCTCGACGCCTTGACCTCGGACCAATGCATGCCGAACGGGATCTGGTAGTAGCGGTCGGTGCGGCCGGGGACGAGCAGTGTCAAATGATTGAAGATGCCCTCGCTGAAGCCGTGCATGTAGGCGAGGCGATGGGCGGCGGCGAGATCGACGCGCGCCTGCCATTCTTGGGGGCTGCATTCGCTGCGGGCGGTGGGCGAGACCTTGAGCTGCATGGGGCGATCCTCCTGGTGGCTGTCTGGCGAACTTTTCCGGCGCTTTCATACGATCGCGCGAAACGTGGGGCTTACGACACTGACACGTTCAACATGGGCACGTGCATACGCACGGACGCCAGCTTAGCGCGGGGTTTGTCCGGACACGAGAGCCTTTTGCGCGATATCGTTGCCGCTGTTAATTGGCCGGGAGCGGGCGTTGGCGCCGTCGCAGGAGGGGGAGGGCCATAAGTGCCAGAGGGCCAGCGAGCGGCAGAAATAGCAGCGCGAAAACCAATCCCCGCACGGTCTTGGCCGCGAGAAATCCAATCCGCGCGCCGTAGTCGGCCGGCTGTTCGGGCGGCCAGAGCCGGCCCCACCAGCGTCGTGCAACGGGAAGACCGGCAAGACCGGCCACGAGCGCCACCGCATAGCTGATCTGCAGCCATGAGGGGATGCCGGGAATGATGCGCCGGGAGAGTTCCTGCTCCCGCGCGCTGCTGCGCAGGTAGGCCGTGATGCCTTGCACCGGCACTTTGGCGGTCACCTCGGCAAGAATCTCGTTGAAGGCGCCCGCGATCGGGTTGGCCGCTGGCCAGCCGATGCTGCTGGCGCCGACAAACGGCTTGAGATCGAGGGTCACGCGGCCGGCACCGAAGTTGCGGGCTGTGACCTGCATGCGCGCGCTGTCGCCGGTGAGCGAGGTCAGGAAATCCGCGATCCTGCCATGGCCGATGGCTGTATCGAGGTTTTGCACGTCGACCTTCAGCCACAGCCAGTTGCGGGCGCCCGGTTGCCGAGGGGAGGACGCGTGGAGCACAATGAGATTGACGTCGGACGCAGCCGCGGCCGCCACGATATCATCGAGCAACAGACTGCGCTCGGGACCGCTCGATGGCTTGAACGTGAGGAGACTGCCGTCCACGCGCCCGGTCACAAGTGCGGTCTGGCCGCGCAGGCTCGAGAGCGCGTATCGCAAGCGGTCTGGATCGACGCCATCCGTCTCGGCGCGTTGCGTCGACGGATCGAGGCGCGGCGAGGTTGGCAGGATTGCAGTCCTACCCGGTTCGAGGGCGATGATACGGATCTGGGCTTTCGCAAGGGACCGGTTGAGCTGCGCCATCGTTTCATCGAACACCACGCGATCCTCGAGACCTGCGACGAGCCGCGGCGAGAGTGCAGCGAACGCGGTCTGAACACCCGACGTATGCCCGGCCGCGCCTGTATGCAGACGGTAGGCAGTGGCGCCAACAACCAGATGGAGATCGGCCGATGGCAACAGCGCGACGGAGCGTCGATGCCGGAATACGGTTTCCTCGGTGAGATACAACACGAGGCGCGCTTTGGCATTGCCGGCCAACTCCGGTGCCAGCACGTCGAGGGCGCGCGCCAGTTCGTCCGGATTCGCGGCCGTTACCGTTTCGCCGGCCCGGTTGACGAGGCGCCAGTGCCCTTCCGGCGAGGCTTCAGCGGCGAGCACCGCGCGATCAGCGGCAGGGGCGAGCGATTTGACGAATGCTGCCGCAGCGTCAATCCCCTGGCCGGTCTGCGCTGTGGTGGTTGGGCCGCTTGCTCGGCTCCAAAGGTCAGTCCAGAAACCGGCCGTCGCCGGGTTTGCGTCGATGGCCGCCATGGCCTGCACCACCACCGCAGCCATCACCAGTTTGATCCAGAACCTGATCATCCCGCGACCTCAAGCGCCAAAATCCGCAGCGTTGCAGTCTAGCACATCCGGGTCGCGCGGTTCAGTCGTGATGCACGACTTTCTCGATCTGGGTCTCGAGCTCGGCCCGCAGCGTGTGCTTGAGCTTGGGATAATGGTGCCCATCGTCTTTGGCGTCGTCCTTGGCCTCGTCGTGGCGGCGGTTCCACCAGCCGCCGCCCAGCGCCTGGTAGAGCGCAACCGTGTTCGACAGCCTGGAGGCGTGGGCCTGTACGCGGGCGAGCGAGGTCTGCAGCAGAGCATTCTGGGCATTGAGCAACACCGGCAAGCTGACCTGGCCTTGATCGAGCTGCTGGCGCACCAGCGTCAGGCTGCGCTGGGCTGCGGCTTCGGCGTCGCGGGCGGCGATCACCATGCGGGCGTCGGCCTCGATCGCCCGTAGCACGTCAGCGACATTCTGGAAGGCCACGAGCACAACGCTTTTGTACTGCGCTGTCTGCTGGTTGAACGTCTCTTCTGCCGCCTTCTGCTTCATCTCAAGCGTGCGGCCGTCGAAGATCGTCGTCACGGCGTTGCCTGCCACTAGATAAAACCAAGTGCTGGGCAGGAAGAGCTTGCCGAGGGTGTCCGCGGTATTGCCGCCGTTGGCGGTCAATGTGATTTGTGGCAGGCGAGCGGCAATCGCGACGCCGATCTGCGCATTGGCTTGCGCGAGATTAGCCTCCGCCACCCGGATATCGGGCCGCTGCCGGACGAGATCGGCAGGCAAGCTGACCGGCAACGTTGATGGGTTTTTAAAGGATTCGAGCCGGAAGCGTTCCTTTGCGCCTATTTCGGCGGGGAAACGCCCCGTCAGAGCGGCAATGAGGTTGCGCTGCTGGTCGTATTGCCGCTCCAAAGGCGGCAGCAGCAACTTGGCTTGGGCGACAGCCGTCTCCTGGGCCAGGACGTCGGGCAAGGCGATCTGACCGGCCGCATATTGCCGCTTCAGAATATCGAGCAATTCGTTCTGCACCGTGATCAGGCGCTTGGTTGCAGAGATCTGGCCTTCGAAGGAGGCAAGCTGAATGGCTGCCAAGGCAATGTTCGATGTCAGCGTCAGCACGACGGCTTCACGCTGGAATTCCTGCATTTCCACCATGGCTTCCGAGGCTTCGACCTGGCGCCGGACACCGCCAAACACATCGGCGACATAGGCGACGGTCACCTGGGGGGTATGCAGGCTGTAGGATGACTTGCCCTTGGCGTGGCTCGACTGCAGCGTGCGGTCCGGCACCAACTGACGGCTCGAATTCCAGCCGGCCTGCACCGTTGGCCAAAAACCGCCTTTGGTGGCCAGCGAATTGGCTTCGGCAACGCGGATCGCAGCTTCCGCCGCTTCCAGATCGGCATTCTGGCTGAGGCCCAGCTCGATCAGCTCGTTCAGCCGTTTGGAGCCGAGCACATTCCACCAGTCGCCCGGCAATTGCTTGTCGAAGGCCAATTTGATGCCCTTGACGCGCTCGCGATCGTTCCCCCGATCGGAAGGCAGATAGCGGGCTACACCCGGCGCGCCGGGGGCTTCGAAATCAGGTCCGACGACGCAGCCGCCGAACGCACAGGCGGACACAAGGCCCAGGACGGTGCCGATGTGTTTTCCAAGCTGAATGCGTGCAGTCATGGAATACTGCTGTCCCGTCGAACCTTTTGCGCTGGTCGCGCGCCGGTCGTTGTTTGCTGTGCTAGTGCGTTGTTCGCTGTGCTAGTCCGATTCTTCGGCGGTTCATCCGAAAAAGATGCATTTCGTGATGCCGTTCAGTCGGAGGACGTCGCGTTACGAGCCAGCAGTCTCAAGCGGGTGGGCTTCGGCCTTTGCAGGCAAGAATCACGCTGGCGTCGGGCGGCTGCCCGCATTGGATTGCGCCTGCGTTGGATTGCGCCTGCGTTGGATTGCGAAAGCCTCACAGAGGCATTTTTCCCAAGCGACGCCTAAATGCCGCCGCGCTGGACTGATGCAACCGTGGCCGTCTATGCGATGTCGTGATCATACCCGGCTACTCCATTACTAAGGCCGATCAACACACGAGCGACAGATCGTTCATCTCTACTAGGACGCGCGACTGTCCTAAAGCTGACCGTGCCTCCGATTATCGTGCAGGATCAAGAGAGCGCGATTGCAATTGCACGCGGTTGTTGCAGAAAGTCCCCACTCAGAATTCGGACCGGCAGATCGGCTGGCATTCGGCGCCAGAGTGCGAGGCGAAACGACCATGCGACTCCTTCTCGTTGAAGACAATCCGCGGCTTCAAACCCTCCTTGGTGAGACCCTGAACGCTGCGGGGTATGGCCTCGATGCCGTGGGCACCGTGCAAGACCTGCATACGAGTGCCGCGTCCACCAAGTATGACCTGATCGTCGTCGACCTCGGGTTGCCCGACGGTGATGGCCTGCAGGCCATCCGGAAGCTCCGTTCCGGCGGGCTGGCAACGCCGATCCTGGTGGTCACAGCGCGGGGGAGTGTCGAGGAACGGGTCGCGGGCTTGGATGCGGGCGCCGACGACTACCTGACCAAGCCTTTCAATAATTCTGAGTTTCTGGCCCGGGTGCGGGCGCTTCTGCGGCGCCCAACCGACGTCATTGGGCCGCTGATCAAAATTGGCAACACGACTGTCAATGTCAGCAATCTCGAGGTGATTTGCAATGGTCAGGACGTCGACTTGCGCCTGAGCGAACGACGGCTCCTTTTGCTGCTGATGCGGCGTTCGGGAAATCTGGTGCCCAAAGGCGTGCTCGAGTCCTCACTTTCAGAATTCGGCCGTGATGTATCCGCCAATGCGGTCGAGGCCTTGGTCTCGCGCGCACGCAAGGCCTTGACCGAGGCGAATTCCGATATCCAGATCGATACCGTGCGTGGCGTCGGCTACACACTCAAGGATCGCTCGCGATGACACAGATCGCGCAGACGGCCCGGCCTGGTCTGGTGCGCACCGTGACAGTCCGGCTGGCGATCACGACGTTCCTGGTGATGCTGCTGCAGGCGGGCACTGTGGCGATCCGGGATTATCTGAATGAAACAGACTTCCTGAATAGTTACGTGCGACGGGAAGCCCAACAGATTGCCCGGGAGCAGGGCGCGGCCCCCGCGCGAACTCCTGGCGCCCCCGATGGGCAGCCGATGGCGAGTTTCCCCGCGCAATATTTCGGCGCAAATGCGCAAGCTTATGCCTTTCGATTGATCGATACGGACGGCAGGATACTTGCCGAACAGAACGGTGCGCGGCTGGTGGCCCTGTCGCCCTGGAGCAGCAAGCCGAACGCTCGCCAGGATTTCTGGGTGCGCAAGCTCAACCCGCACGAGCGCATGCATGTTGCAGGCGGTCTCAAAGTGCGGGTTGGCGAGCAGGATCTGTGGGTCGAGCTGGCTACGTTCGGGGATCCAAATCATACCTATCTGAAATCGCTCGCGCAGGAGATCCTGGACGACGTCTGGCTGCCAATGCTGCCATTGATCGCGTTCAGCCTGGGCGTGACGATCCTGTCGGTGCGCAGCTCATTCCGGCCTCTGGTCGCCGCTGCCAATGAAGCCGACAAGATCTCCTTCCTGGAACGCACCGACCGGCTCGACGTGACGCAGCTGCCGGCAGAGGCGTCCGATTTCGCGTCGGCGATCAACAGGCTGCTTGATCGGGTCGCCGATCTCGTCTCGTCGCAGCGGCTGTTCATCGCGCGGGCCGCGCACGAGCTGCGCACGCCGCTCAGCATCATGATGCTCGAGCTTGGTCACCTGAAGGATCCGAGCGGCAAGCGGCTCGAGGCGGACGTGCGAGCGATGAGCGAGATCGTCGATCAACTGCTGGCGTTGGCCCGGATGGAGGCGACGCCGCGCTCCGGTCTCCGTCCCGTCGACATATCGACTGTGACGCGGGAGCTGGTCAGCCGCATGCTGGAATGGGTCGAAAAGGGCGGGCACCAGATCCAGTTCGTGTCCCATCGCGAGGCGCCCATCATCGGCGATGAGACGGCGTTGCGTGACGCGGCCCGCAACCTGATCGAAAATGCAGTGAAACACACGCCGGCGGGCACGATGATCCGCTTGGAAGTGACCAAGGACGGGTCGATCGTCGTCGAGGACAGCGGACCGGGCCTCGGCGCGCACTTGCCGGAAGAGTTACAACAGCCGTTTCGCAAGGGCGCGACGACCGGCGATGGCGCAGGCCTCGGGCTCGCGATCGTGCGGCAAGCGGCGGAGTTGCATGGCGGCCGCCTGGACATCGAACGCTCGTCTCTCGGCGGCGCGCGCTTTGTGATGCGTTTGCCGGCAACGGGACTGGTCGCCGCCGCGCCGGTTTGATTGCGAAACGCGGTTTTAACCGCGAAAGTAATGACAAGCGAGCTGAGATCGGCGCTGGATCAGTTTTTCGCCTGGCTCTCCGGCGTGGCCGGGAAGTGCCGCGTGAACTCATAGCGATCCTCGTCGGGCCCCCAGAAGGCAAAGCCGCGCAAGCCCTCTTGCTTAAGGCGCTGGGCAAGCCCTTCGGTCTGTTCCAGCGTTGCGTCCTGCCAGCCCATTTTGGCTTTGCCGAATTCGATCAGCACGATGGGACGCAGGTACTGGGTCGCGAGCCTGATGCCGGCCTCGAACTCCGCGCCACCCGCCTTGGTCAGGCAGTTCTCGCAAATGATGTAGGCGACTTCCTCTAGCTTTAGCGTGCCCTCGCTCAGTAACGGCTCATGACCGCGCATGTTGTTTTTGATGACGAAGAGCGGGCGCAACTTTCGTTGCTCGTATTCCGACCGCGCCGCCGCATAGATCAACCTGAGGGCCACGGGATCCGACACGAGCCCAAGATTGTCGATGTGCGCGGCTAAGTGGTTGTTCTTCCGTGGCTGCAAGACATCGAGCATGGCGCCGATGCGTTTTCCAAACGCGGCGATAAATCTTGGGTTGGCCGGGTCGTCGACAGTCTGCTCCTCCGCGAAGCCGCTGGGGTCGGGCCGCATGGGGACACCGAGTGCGCTACACAGCGGCTGCACCTTCGTGTGGCAGTTCACGCCATAGTCATAAAATGCAACGAGGCTGCCTTTGCTCCACGCGGCCTGGGCGCCGGTGCGTGTCACAGGCCCGTCGAAAACGCGTCCCGGCCGTGCCGGCTTTAGCTTGGATGGCTGCGGCGCCGCCTCAAGACTGGTGACCAGGTCGAAATCGGGCAAAGAAATGGGCTGCAACGGCACGGCCGCCACAGGCGCGGACTGTGGTTGAACCGGGTTCTGCGCTATTGCTGGAACGGCGTATCCGGCGCAAACGGCCGCTAGAACCGCAACCGCGCGGAGGAGTGACCGGAACAGGGCACGGCACCCTGAACCCGCCCAGATCTCAGTCCCTTTAGGTCGCGCCCGACGTTGCTGGCCCGGTTCAGGCTGTGCTGCTGCCGGATTTGATGCGGATCGCCGCTTGCGCGGCGGCAAGGCGGGCAACCGGCACGCGGAAGGGTGAGCATGAGACATAATCGAGCCCCGTGTCGTGACAGAAAGCGACTGAAGCGGGATCGCCACCATGCTCGCCGCAGATGCCAACCTTGAGCTTGGGGCGGACGCGGCGGCCCCGTACTGTTCCGATGCGGACCAATTCGCCGACGCCATCGCGATCGATGGAGACGAAGGGATCCACCTCGAAGATGCCTTTTTCGGTGTAATTGGCAAGGATCGGCGCCGCATCGTCACGGGAAAGGCCGAGACAGGTCTGCGTCAGATCGTTGGTGCCGAACGAGAAGAACTCTGCACCCTTGTCGCCGCCGGCGATTTCGTCGGCCCGGAGTGCGGCGCGCGGCAACTCGATCATGGTGCCGATCTGATAGGTGAGGGTGACGCCCTTTTCCTTTTCGACGGCCTTGGCCGTAGCCCGGATGACGTCGGCCAGGATGTCGTATTCTTTGCGCCAAGCGATCAGCGGGATCATCACCTCGGCGATAACGGGCTTACCGGTCTTAGCCGCGGCATTGGCTGCGGCCTCGAAGATGGCGCGCGCCTGCATTTCCGTGATTTCCGGGTAGCGGATCGCCAGCCGGCAGCCGCGGAACCCGAGCATCGGGTTGAACTCGTGCAGCTCGGAGACACGCGTTCGGAGTTTCTCGACGGGCATGCCAAGCTCGGCCGCGACTCCCACCAGTTTCCCCTCTTCGTGCGGCAGGAACTCGTGCAGCGGCGGGTCCAGTAACCGGATCGTAACCGGCAGGCCGGCCATGATTTCGAACATCGCCTCGAAGTCGGCGCGCTGCATCGGCAGGATTTTCGCCAGCGCGCGCCGGCGTCCTTCCTCGGTGTCGGCGCAGATCATTTCGCGCATGGCGAGGATGCGCGTGTCGTCGAAGAACATATGCTCCGTGCGGCAAAGGCCGATGCCCTCGGCGCCGAACTCCCGGGCATGGCTGGCATCGGTGGGGGTATCGGCGTTGGCGCGGACACGCAGGCGGCGAATGCCGTCCGCCCAGCCCATGATCTTGGCGAAATCGCCCGAAAGTTCGGGCTGGCGCATCGTCACGCGTCCCGACAGCACCTCGCCGGTACCGCCGTCGATGGTGATGACGTCGCCCTTCTTGAACGTATTGGCACCCGCCGTCATGACGCCGGTACGATAGTCGATCCGCAGTGTCGTGGCGCCGCAAACGCAGGGACGTCCCATGCCGCGGGCGACCACCGCCGCGTGGCTGGTCATGCCACCGCGCGTGGTCAGAATGCCGGCCGCCGCGTGCATCCCGTGGATATCCTCGGGGCTCGTTTCGATGCGGACCAGAATGACCGTGCGGCCTTCGGCTTTGAGCTTCTCCGCTTCATCGGACGAAAAAACAATCTCGCCCGAGGCAGCACCCGGCGAGGCGGGCAACCCCATGGCAACGCGGTTTTTCTTGGCAGCTGGATCGATCGTCGGGTGCAGCAGCTGATCGAGAGCCGCTGGATCGATGCGCGCGACGGCTTCCTCACGCGAAATGACGCCAGCCTCCGCCATGTCGACGGCGATTTTCAATGCAGCGGGCGTCGTGCGCTTGCCCGACCGTGTCTGCAGCATCCAGAGGCGTCCCTCCTGGATCGTGAACTCGATGTCCTGCATGTCCCGGTAGTGGCTTTCCAGGTGCCCGAAAATTTTATGGAGTTCAGCGTAAGTGTCCGGCATCAGGGCTTCGAGCGAGGGCGCGGTGACGCCTGCCGCCTTGCGCGCGATTTCGGTCAGGGGTTGTGGTGTGCGAATTCCGGCAACAACGTCCTCGCCTTGGGCGTTCACCAGGAATTCGCCATAGATCTCGTTGGCGCCCGTCGATGGGTTCCGCGTGAATGCGACGCCAGTCGCCGAGGTCTGGCCGCGGTTTCCGAACACCATCGCTTGGACATTGACCGCTGTGCCCCAATCGTCGGGAATTGCGTGCAGGCGGCGGTATGTGATGGCACGCGCATTCTGCCAGGAGCCGAACACGGCACCGATTGCGCCCCAGAGCTGTTCCTTCGTATCCTGCGGGAAGGGACAGCCCTTGTGCTCCAGAATTGCGTCCTTGTAGGCCTGGATGACCTCGAGCCAATCGTCGGGCCCCAGATCAGTATCCAGCGAGTGGCCGCCGTTGTTCTTTTGGGTGTCGAGGATGCCTTCGAAGACGTCGTGCTCCATCTCGAGAACGACGCCGGAATACATCTGGATGAAGCGGCGGTAGCTGTCGTAGGCAAAACGGCGATCGCCGGAGCGTTTCGCCAGCCCCTCGACGGTCCGGTCGTTGAGCCCGAGGTTCAAGATGGTGTCCATCATGCCGGGCATCGAGGCGCGGGCACCCGAACGCACCGAGACCAACAGCGGATTGTCCGGATCGCCGAACGTGGCACCGACCGCTTTGCCGACCGTCGCCAACGCCGTTTCAGCCTCACCCTCCAGGCCTTCGGGCATGCGGCCTGAATGCGCGGTATAGTAGGTGCACACCTCGGTCGTGATCGTGAAGCCTGGGGGAACCGGCAGGCCGAGGCTCGCCATTTCAGCGAGGTTTGCGCCCTTGCCGCCGAGCAAATTGCGCATGCCGGACTTGCCTTCGGCCGAACCGGTGCCAAAGAGGTAAATCCGTTTTGCGGGTGTGGCTGCAGTCATGAGTTGACCTGCTTGGTTGACCTTGGGCGAGGGCGTCATGGGTGTCGCTCCGTCAAATCCGAGATCTATTCGATCTGCCTGCTTAGCCATGAGTCGAGTGCACTGCAAAACGCTTTTTTAGCGCATTAGCCGCAACACGACGCCGGACGCGCCATATGCGGTCCAGTTTGTCGGAATGCTGTTGAGTAAAATGCAGGCCAAGTCCGCTAGATCAATTCGGAGCCACCGTCGTGTCCGTCCGAGAGGTGGTCGCGGGATGATAATTCTGCGTTGGACAAGCCTCCGGTTGACAAAGCGTGCGGCAATGGGTCCGGCGGCCTTATTGTGACTTCGGCGGCGGAGCCGATTTGTTCGCGGGCGTTTCGGGGCTAGTGGATACCGGCGCGGTCGCACCTTTTTCCGGTGTTGCCGCGGCGGGAGTTGGCGTACCCGTTGTGGCCGTGGCTGGCGCGGCCGGCGCCACCGGTGCGGTCGTCCCGGAGGCCGGCGGTGCCCCGGACTTCGGCAATTGGTTGAGCTGCGGCAGATCCAGCGGCGAGGCGCCCCGGCTGTTGTGTTTAGCCAGCAAAGTCAATGAGATACTTGTCACGAAAAAGAGAGCAGCCAAGCCAGCCGTGACCCGCGTCAGCAGATTAGCCGTGCCGCGCCCGGTCATGAAGCCACCACCTCCACCGCCGCCCATCCCAAGGCCGCCGCCCTCCGACCGTTGCAACAGCACAACGCCGACCAGTCCAGCAGCAATCATGAGGTGGAGAACGAGCAGCACGGTGGCCATAGTGGCGATCCTTCAGGTGTCATTTTTCGCAGGCGATCCGACGCAACGGTGCACAGGTCTTTACGACCACCGTTGCCATACGCCGATCTTCGGAAACGCGCAAACACGGCAACCAAGGCTGCGACGATCGCGCCCCCAAGTGCCTTGATCAAGTGCCGTGATCCAGTCAATCCGATGTGTCCTTACACCACCTGCGTGCCACCCGCCAGCCGGGATTGCAGGGCGTATCGGCGTTGGATGGAACTGCCCCGGATGCCCCCTTCGGCTTGGTGCAGCCCTCGTCGATCGCCTGTCTGCCAAGCGAGCAAACGCCCTTGCTGCAACACAGTCGAGCCCCTAGTCTTGAACAGCCTTTTCTATGTCCGCGATCCCGGGGGACCGATGAAATTCACTGGCACTAAATCTTATGTTGCAACCGACGACCTAAAAATCGCGGTCAATGCCGCGATAACCCTCGAGCGGCCGCTCCTGATCAAGGGCGAGCCCGGCACCGGCAAGACGGTGCTTGCCATCGAGGTGGCGAAGGCGCTGGGCATGCCGCTGATCGAGTGGCACATCAAGTCGACGACCAAGGCGCAGCAGGGGCTCTACGAATACGACGCGGTATCGCGCCTGCGCGACAGCCAGCTCGGCGACGCCAAGGTCAAGGATATTGCCAACTACATCAAGAAGGGCAAGCTGTGGGAGGCGTTCACGGCACCGCAACGCCCTGTTCTGCTGATCGACGAGATTGACAAGGCCGACATCGAATTCCCAAACGATCTCCTACAGGAACTCGATCGCATGGAGTTCTACGTCTACGAGACCAACGAGACGGTGAAGGCCAAGCAGCGCCCGCTGGTCATGATTACCTCGAACAACGAGAAGGAGCTGCCAGACGCTTTCTTGCGCCGCTGCTTCTTCCACTACATCAAGTTCCCCGATCCCGAAACCATGCGCCAGATCGTTGACGTGCACTTCCCGGGTCTCAAGGGCATGCTGGTCTCCGATGCGCTCAAGATCTTCTATGATGTCCGCGAGGTCCCAGGCATCAAGAAGAAGCCGTCGACATCGGAACTTCTGGATTGGCTGAAGCTGCTGATGAACCAGGACATCGGGCCGGAAACGCTGCGCGAGAAAGACCCGAAGAAGCTCATTCCGCCGCTGCACGGCGCCCTCTTGAAGAACGAGCAGGACGTGCATCTCTTCGAGCGGCTGGCCTTCATGGCCAAGCGTCAGCCAGCGGGCGGGTGACGGCGGAGCGGCCTTCGCCAGCCTCAGTCCGTTTTCTTTCGAAGTTCAATCTTTAACTGCCGCGGGCGATAGCGTTTCACCGCCACCTGTTGCCCGCGTTTGAGTTTTACACGCTGACCAAAACGGGCCCAAGCACTCGGGTGAATGGACTCGCCAATCACTTCCTCGCCTGATGGCACCTTGCTCGATCGCCAAGTGCCGACAATCATCCGCCGCCAGGGTGCAATGCCCTGTACGTTCTGGTGCAGCAGGCGCACGAACGGCAGGAACTGGCTGACCCGGAACAACGGATCGGACGTCGGCTGCACGGCCTCGGCCCTCGGATCGGGTTTCGTCGTCTGGCGAAGCAGGCCGAAGTCGAACGCCACCTTCGCCAAGTCAGCCGTTCGTTCGGCCATCCAGAGCAGCGAAATATCGGAAAGACCACGATCCCGGTAGCCGCCGCCGACGTTGGCGTGGCAGCCCGGAAACCAGACCTGCTCAATGATCTGGCCGGGCGGCAAGGCTTCGCCGGTTCGCCGCGTCCAGAACGTAGGGCTGAAAGACTTGCGCGGTTCGTCGATGGAAAGGGCGTGCAGGCCGATATCAACGAGCGGTGAAAGCTGCGTGTTGCGAAATGTCAGCTCGCGCCGGTCGATGATTTTCGGAATGGCGGGGATGCCGAGATTGCCGACCGTGTCCCACACGCCCATCAATCTGATCCGCGTGGGATAATGGCTCGCTGCCCTGAGAGCCGCCACGCGCGTGGGATCGGGCGCGCGGCGCGCCTCCTGATAGCATTGCCAGGTGGCACCGATCTGCCCCGAATTCTCTGGCTTCAAGACCCCACAATGGTGGATGAGGCCGCCGAGGCAGCGGGCCTGAAACGCGCCACGCGAGAAGCCGAACACAAAGATTTCGTCGCCGGGCTCATAGTTTGCGACAATGAATTGATAGCCCGCCTGGACTCGCTCAGCGACGCCCTCGCCGATGGCGCCGGCCGCAAACTTGAACCGGCCGTAGCTGTCATCGGAGGCAATGCCGGCGATGTAATGCGGGATTTGGCGCGTCCCGTCAGACGCTCGCGATAAAACCCCTTCAAAGAGCCGAACAACGTTGGTCGCCTGATCCTTGTCGTCAGGCCTGTTCCAGGTGCCATCGAAGAAGCAAAGGAGTCGTTTCATGCCGTCCAACCCGCCGGTGCCAACTCGTTACGCCGATTGCAGTGCTGCGCCGAACCAAAAGCTTGCGGGCACGCGCAAGCTATGCCGCCGATCATCTTCCGTGACGAGATACCATGTAAACGACGAAATGGCGGCCATATTGGCGCATCCCCCATCGGCGCGTTTGCGGGCAAGACGCAGCGGCTGTGCCTAGTTGCTGCCGGTGGCTTGCCCTGTGTGCTCGAAAGGTGTTCCAGGCAACGGTGACGGGCCGATATCCGGAACACTCAAGAGTGCCGGCGTCTGGCCGGGGCGTGCTGTACCGCGCATATAATCTCATCGTTCCTTCGGGTCGAGCGCGTCCCGCAAGCCGTCACCGAGAAGGTTGAACGACAGGACGGTCAGAAATATTGCGAGCCCAGGATAGATCGCCATCCACGGCGCATTGCCAAGAAAGCGTTGTGCGGTGTTGAGCATCGAGCCCCACGACGGTGCAGGCGGCTGCTGTCCAAGCCCCAGAAACGATAGTGACGCTTCTGCGATGATCGCCGCTGCGATCGAAAGCGATGCCTGCACCAGGAGCGCCGGCAGAATGTTGGGAAGGATATGGCGGAAGGCGATGCGATAGGCGGAATTTCCCACGCTACGTGCCGCTTCGACATAGTCCTCGACCTTGACCACGAGTACTTGCCCGCGGGTGAGCCGCACGAAGATTGGCGTAGCCGTGACGCCGATGGCAATCATGGCGTTCGTCAGTGAGGGGCCGAGAAAGGCTGCAAGTGCAATCGCAAGGATAAGGAAAGGAATGGCCAGCATGGCGTCGGTGATGCGCGAGACCAGGGTATCGATGAAGCCGCCATGATAGGCCGCGAGCAGCCCGACGGGGACACCAAGACCGATGGCAATCGAGATCGAAACGAGCCCCGCCGCAAGCGATGCCCGCGTGCCGTAAATGACCCGTGAAAGCACATCGCGCCCGCTCTCGTCGGTGCCGAACCAGTGCAGCGCGGACGGCGCCTTGCGCACCACGCTCCAACCCTGCTTGATCGGATCAAAGGGCGCGATCAAGGGTGCCAGTGCTGCAATCAACGTCAACGCGATGATGACGAAAAGGCCGAACATCGCGCTTTTGC
Source organism: Hyphomicrobiales bacterium (assembly GCA_025353015.1). Taxonomy (GTDB): domain Bacteria; phylum Pseudomonadota; class Alphaproteobacteria; order Rhizobiales; family Hyphomicrobiaceae. Next base: position 10,579 of record JANXRM010000159.1, on the reverse strand, counting down.
GCCGCCGAAGCCTGGCCCAAGCGCGGCGCATTGGGCTCTCGTGCGTTGCGTGGTCCGTGTCCGGCGCGGCGGTTGCAAGGTGTATTGGCGTCATGGGGCACCCGGGTCGCTGATCCGCGCGTTGCTCGCGCCGCAAACGAGACCTAGATCGCTCTCACGTCCGCAGACGCGGATTGACGAGGACGTAGGCGATGTCGGCCAACAGATTGAGGAGGATATAGGTCGTCGCCGTAATCAGCGTGACGCCTTGGACGACCGCGTAGTCGCGGTTGAATACACTGTCGACGATCAGCTTGCCAAAGCCGGGTATGGAAAATACTTGCTCGGTGAGGACGGCCCCGGAGAGAAGCGTGCCAAGCTCGAGCGCACCGAGTGTAATCACCGGCGTGAGCGCATTGCGCATGGCGTGCTTGATGACGACGACCTTTTCCGCGAGCCCCTTGGCGCGCGCCGTGCGCACGTAATCCGCGCTCATCGCCTGCAGCATGGCCGAGCGCGTGTGCCGCATCAGCACGGCTGCAAACGAATTGCCAAGTACGAAGGCTGGAAGAATTGTCGTCTTCAGGCTCATCCAGAAATCTTCGAACGGCGAGACGTAACCAGACGCCGGCAGCCAGCCGAGCTTCACCGAGAACAGAAAGATCAACATGATCCCGAGCCAGAAATTCGGCGTCGAAATTCCCCAAAGCGAAACAACGTTGACCAGGTAGTCGGTGACGGTGTTTTTCTTGACCGCCGAAATGACGCCAGCCGTGATGCCGATCACCAGCGAGATCACCAGCGCCATCAGCGCCAGCTGCAGCGTGACCGGAAATTTCTGCGCGATCAGGCGCGATACCGGTTCCTTTAGCCGCATGCTCTCGCCGAGATTTCCTGTCAGCACATTCTTCAACCAGAACACATATTGTACCGGTAGCGGCTGATCGAGCCTGTATTGCTGGCGGATCTGCTCGATGACGGCGGGGTCTTTTTCCTCGCCCGCCATGACCAGGGCCGGATCGCCGGGGAGCAATTGCTGCAACAGGAAAATGATCACCGTCACAAGCAGCAGCGTTGGCAATAGCTGCAGCAGACGATTTCCGAGAAACGCAAGCATTGCTGAGGAAACTCTCAAAAACGGTCGAGGGACGAATGGGTGGCTGTGCGCGGCTCGCGTCTCCTTTCTCAAGAGAAGACGCGAGCCCGGAGTGGCAGCGTCACGGCGCCAATTTCAAGCCCATCACGCGCACGAGACCGTCGGGCAGCGGCTCGTAGCCCGTGAGCTTGGACGAATGCGCGACCAGTGAAAGCTGATGGTAGAGATAGATGATCGAGCCCTCGGTCAGAACCCTTTCGGCAATCTTCTCATAGATCTTCTTGCGGTCGGTGGCCGACGCAGTCGCGCGCGACTCATCGAGCCATTTGTCGATGTCGGCATTGGTGAAACCACTGTTGTTTTGTGGCGCACCGGTCTTGAAGAAGATGAAACTGTTGCCATCGGGATCGACCCGTCCCGACCAACCGACGAAGTAGGCTTGGAAGCGACCTTCTTCGGATTCCTTCAGCGATGTCGCGAATTCAGTGACCCGGATCTTGAGGTCGAAGCCCGCTTCAGCCATCATGGCCTGCAGCACCTCAGCAACTTGCCGGGACTCGGGATTGTTCGGAACCATGAAGTCAACCGTGACCGGCGCTTTCAAACCTGCTTCCTCGATGAGCTTTTTTGCCTTGGCGAGGTCGCGTTTCGGAACCGGGAATTTCTCCTGATAGTATGCGTTCTTGGGGCTGACCCACTGATTGCCGACGGTGAACTCGCCGTTGAACACGACCTGATTGATGGCGTCACGGTCGATCGCCGCCTCGAACGCCTGCCTGACCTTCGGTCCCCGACCGAACGGACCCTCCTTGCCGGCAGGGCCGTTGGCCAGATTGAGCGTGATGCCCTGGTAACCGAGCCACGTCACCGCCGCGAGCTTCAGGCGGCGGTCGGCCTTGATCTCCTGGATGTCCGTCGCGAGCGCCCGCTCGATCAGGTCGAGAGAGCCGGATTTGAGATTAGCAAGCCGCACGGTCGAGTCCGCGATCGGGCGATAGATCACGCGGTCGATGTGTACGTCATTGACATTCCAATAGGCGGCGAACTTCTCGAGCACGATACGGTCCTGCTGCACCCGCTCGACGAACTTGTATGGCCCTGCACAGACCGGCTTGGTGCCAAACTTGTCGCCAAGTTCCTTGGCAGCTTTCGGTGACACGATCATGCCGGCGCGGTCCGCCAACTGCGCGATGAGCGGCGAGAACGGCGATTTCAGTTTCAATTTGACGGTCAACGGATCGACCGCTTCGATCGCTTCGACGGCAGCCAGCTCGGGCTTGCGGAAGGACCCCTGGAGGCTCATATGCCTTTCGAGCGAGTACCGAACGGCCTCGGCGTCCATTTTCTCGCCGTCGTGGAAAGCCACGCCGTCGCGCAGCTTGATCGTCACGGCTTTGCCGTCGGCGCTGGACTCGTGCGCCAACGCGAGCTGCGGAATGATCTCTAGCTTGGTGTTGATGTCGAACAGCTTATCGCACAGCCCCGCGAATACGACGCGGCCGACGAACGTTCGCGACAGCGTCGGATCGAGCACGTCGGGGTCTTCGGCGAGGCCGATCCGCAGTTGTGATTGTGCGCCGGCTGGCAGCGCAAGAGCTCCCAGCAGAGTGGCGGCCAGTCCCAAAGTCTTGAGCATGAGCAGGTCCTTATCTTGGGTGGTACGTGTCAGGTCGAGCCCTGGAAGGCTTCGAGCAGTTTACGCAGGGTCGGCGACAAAGCCGCCTCTGTTGGGGCTGTGAAACCGCTGCGGTCGATCTCGGGCCATAGGTGGCAGGCGGTCGCATGGGCGACGGAATCCGCGAGCAGTGGCGGGGCCTCGGTCTTGCAGCGCGAAATCGCGTGTGGGCAGCGCGTGTGCAAGTGGCAACCAGACGGCGGGTTGATCGGGCTCGGTGGATCGCCGGCCAGCACAAGGCGTTCGCGCCGGACATGTGGCGAGGGAACCGGAATGGCCGACAGTAGCGCCTGGGTATAAGGATGGCGTGGGTTCGCGAAGAGTTCATCGGTCGGCGCCGTCTCGACGATACGACCGAGATACATCACGGCAACCCGGTCCGCGATGTGCTTCACGACGGAAAGATCATGGCTGATGAAGATCGTCGCGAGGCCGAGCCGCTCCTGCAGATCACGCAGAAGGTTCAAGATCTGCGCGCGGATCGAGACATCCAGCGCCGATACCGGCTCGTCGCAGACGATCAGTTTGGGGGACACCGCAAGCGCGCGGGCGATGGCGATACGCTGGCGCTGGCCGCCGGAGAATTCATGGGGATAGCGGTTGGAATGCATGGGCTTCAGCCCGACCGTCGTCAGCAGGTCCCCGACCCGGTCATGACGGGCGGCGCGGGACAGCCCGGAGTGCAGCATCAGTGGCTCGTTGAGCGTGTCGCCAATGGTCATGCGCGGGTTGAGCGAAGCGTAGGGGTCCTGAAAAATCAACTGCGCCGAAGCTCTGAGTTTCTGCAACCCGGAGGCGCTGATCGAGCTGATGTCGCGCCCGTCGAAGCGCACGGAGCCAGCCGTTGCGTCGATCAGTTTCAGGACCAGCCGGCCGACCGTCGACTTGCCGCAACCGCTTTCGCCGACAAGGGCCAGTGTCTCACCGGCGTTGACCGAAAAGCTGACCCCGTCGACGGCTTTGACCAGGGCAACAGGTTTGCCAAACAGCGATCGTTTCGCGACGAAGTGTTTGACGAGACCATCAACCTCGAGGAGCGGCGCCGTCATTGAGCGAGCCCCGCAAGGGGGGCCTTCCAGCAGCGCGAGGCGTGGTTGGCTCCGACGATTGCGAGCACGGGAGTTTCCGCTCGGCAACGGGTCTCCGCGAACGGGCAGCGCGGCGCAAAGCGGCAGCCCGTCAGCTGGCCATCCAGAGCCGGCACGGTGCCCGCAATCGCATTCAACTGCGCGCGTTTTTCGCCAAGCCGCGGGATCGAGCCGATAAGGCCGACCGTGTAGGGATGCTCGGGGGCTGCAAACAATTTCGCGACCGGCGCCCGCTCGACGATCTCGCCGGCGTACATGACGACCGCCTCGTCGCACATCTCGGCGACGACGCCGAGGTCGTGCGTTATCAGCAGGATCGCCGTTCCGGTTTCGTCACGCAACGTGCGCAACAAATCGAGTATCTGCGCCTGGATCGTGACGTCGAGGGCCGTCGTCGGCTCGTCTGCAATCAAGAGTGCCGGCTGGCACGCCAGGGCCATAGCAATCATGACGCGTTGGCGCATGCCGCCGGAGAGCTTGTGCGGGTACTCCTCGACACGGGCTTCAGGCGAGGGAATGCGCACACGGCGAAGCATCTCGATTGCCTCGCGGTGTGCTTCTTGCTTCGAAAGCCCGCGATGGCGCACCAAGGTCTCGCCGATCTGGTCGCCGACCGTGTAGCTCGGATTGAGCGACGTCATCGGCTCCTGGAAAATCATGGCGATGCGATTGCCACGAAGATCGCGCATCTGCCGATCCGGCAAGGCCGTCAGCTCCGTGCCATCAAAACGGATCGAGCCGGTGACGCGCGCGCTGTCCTGCGGTAGTAGCCGCATGACTGATAGCGCCGACACGCTTTTGCCGGAGCCGGATTCCCCGACGATACCGAGCGTAGCCGCACGCCGGATTGCAAAGGACGTGCCCGCGACGGCTTCCGTCACGCGTCCGCGGCCATCCGTGAACGCGACTTTCAGATCGGCGACCTCGAGGAGTGGTGCATCGCTCATTCGTAACCCTCCGCGATCGAGCGGGCAACGAAGGCGTCCATGTCGCTGCGATCCGTGATACCGGCAGGCTCGGCCTTCGATGGCATGCGGCGTCGGAAGTGAACGGAGCGCTGGCGCGCAACATCGAAGAGGCGGATGAGTTCGGCCAGCGGGTCTGGGTGGTCGTCGACGCGGATATCGTAGATCGGATATGCCTCGCTGTCGTGGACCAACAGCGCGATCGACTGTTTGCCGCGTTTGTCGCCGCCTGCGACTTCGCCAGCCTGCATGGCCAGGATCAACCGGCCCGCCAACGGCAAGTGCAGATTGGCTTCGTAGGCGCGCAAGGTGGCAGTGATGACGTCGGGGCCAGCCAGCATGTTGCCGGCAATGGAAAGCGCGGGGCGGATCAGATGACCGCACCAACCGATGCAGCTGGCACCGGTATGGGCCGCGACGTAGCCTTTCGCATCCATGACATGGATCTGGCGGTGGTCGCGCCCGGCGTCGGTCTCGATGAGGGCCGCGATGACCGCGCCTGCGTCCCGGCCCTCGCGCAGCAGCGCCAGACCGCGTTGGCCATAGTATGGATTGACGAAGGCTTGGCTGGCGACGGCACCGACATTTGTTTCAATGTGCGGCACGCTTGCGCCCACCGCAAAGTAGCGCGAAGCGACGATGATGCCGACGCGCCCTGTTGCTTCGTCGCGCGCAATAACCGTCCACGTCATCCTGGGCCGAATGTCCCTTGTCCTGTTGGCCCTGATATCAGCACGGCGAAGTCCCTGTTACAACAGCCACGACCGCCTCTTCCAGCGGCAGCGTGCTTGCGAATTCGGCCGCATTGAGAGAGGCTTATGGCCTCGTCTGGAGGGCCAATGCTACGGTTTGGCCGGCACTTGTTATCGGCACTGCATCAGCACGGGGGGCGCCGCGTCCGTATGCGACCTTGCAAATACGCGTGCAAACACGGCTGCATCGAGCGCCGGCAACACGACATCAACCACTTGAATTTATTGGCGATCCCGGCAGGATTCGAACCTGCGACCCTCTGCTTAGAAGGCAGATGCTCTATCCAACTGAGCTACGGGATCAATACGTCGTTTGAAGAATACGTTACTTCGAAGTGTTCGTCGGTCATTCGCTAGGTTCCCAGCTCCTAGTCCCTGCGCGACCTGGACGAGAGGCCAGGGATCGAAGCGTCGACCAGCAACTACGACGGCCGGTATACCGTTCGCGCCGCCCTCTGACCAGTGGGATGGCGGTGACAGGGGGCGGCGTCCAAATTGGGGCGATGATCAGTATCCCTTGTCCCGATCGACAACGTTGCGCAACGGCTTGCCGGCCTCGTGCGCCAAAATCTGGCCGACGACGTAGTCTGATATCGCGCCGGGGCTCGAGTCTGCCGCATTATGCGGTGTGATCGTGACGTTTGGGTGCGACCACAGGCGGCTTTGCTGTGGCAGTGGCTCGGTCTCGAAGACATCTAGGGTGACCGCGCCAAGCGTGCCGTCATCGAGTGCCGCCAGGATATCGGCTTCGACCTGCAACCCGCCGCGCCCCGCGTTGATGAGTACGGGTTTACCGAGCACGCCATCGCGCGCCAAGTCAGCGAACGTCTGACGGTTTAAAATCCCTGCTGTGTCGGGGGTCAACGGCAATAACGCCACCAGGAGGTCGGTCCGGGCAAGAAAGGCTTTGAAGCCATCGGGCCCGGAGAAACATTCGATGCCGGCAAGCGTTTTCGGGCGCCGGCTCCAACCCGCAACCTGGAATCCGATCCGGACGAGCACCTCGCCTGCATCCCGACCGAGTTCGCCAAGGCCGAGCAAGCCGACGCGCACATCGCCCGCCGCCCACTGGTCCGGCGCGTTCCAGGTTTTGGCCGCCTGCTGCGCAACGAACAGGGCCTGTTTCCGGTGATGGATGAGCACATGCATCACCACGTACTCGGTCATCCGCTTCGTCAGATCATCGTTGACGACACGAACCAGCGGCACGCGCGGGAGCGTTGTGTCGGTCAACAGCGCATCAACACCGGCGCCAAGATTGAATATGACCTCGAGGTTCTTGAACGTCGCGAGCAACCCAGGCTCAGGCTTCCAAACGGCGGCGTAGCGGACGGCGTCTGGGTTCTGCAGGGCGTCGGCCGGCGTCCACACGGCACGGCTGGGCAGGCGCTGCGCGAAGCGTTCCGACCACGGCCGTTGCGCCCAATTCTCACCAGCACCATTGATCGCGAGCAGAAGTGCCATCTGGCGTCCTCGTGTCAGCTTGCGGTCGCCGCGCTGTGCCGGACTTCCAGGTTGAACGCTGCGGCGAGCAAGGCCTTGGTGTAGTCCTGGCGCGGCCGTTCGAAAATCGCGTCGGCTGGGCCTTCTTCCACGGCCTTTCCGTTGCGCATGACGATGACGTAGTTGCAGAGCGCACGGACGACGCGCAGATCGTGGCTGATAAACAGATACGCCAGTCCGCGCTTTTGTTGCAGGTCGCGCAGCAGGTCGACGATCTGGGCTTGCACGCTCATGTCGAGGGCGCTGGTCGGCTCGTCGAGCATCACGAACTTCGGCTCAAGCACCATGGCACGGGCGATGGCTATACGTTGTCGCTGACCGCCGGAGAATTCGTGCGGGTAGCGATCTTGCGCTTTGGGATCGAGCCCGACATCGGCCAACGCTTGGCTGACGCGGTCGCGGCGTTGATCAAAACTCATGTCCGGGGCCTGAATAAGCAGCCCCTCCTCGATGATCTGGCTGATCGAGAGGCGCGGCGACAAGGAGCCGAAGGGATCCTGAAAAACGATCTGCATCTCCCGGCGGAGCGGCAGCATGTCCTTCGACAGCAATCCATCAATGCGCCGGCCGGCATAGACGATCGGGCCGTCTGATGAAACGAGGCGCAGAATGGCGAGGCCGAGCGTGGTCTTGCCGGAGCCGGACTCCCCGACCACGCCAACCGTCTCGCCTGCACGCAGTTTGAGCGACAAGCCATCGACGGCCTTGACGTGATCGACAGTTCTGGAGAGCAAGCCGCGTTTGATCGGAAACCAGACCTTGAGGTTTCCGGTCTCGACGACGACGGGGGCCTCCGGATTGCCCTTTGGAGGATTGCCCTTGGGCTCGGCCCCGATCAGATGCCGGGTGTAGGCATGTTTGGGCGTCTCGAAAATATCTTTGACGGTGCCGGTTTCCACGATCAGGCCGTCGTTCATCACGTTGACGCGGTCGGCCATTTTGCGGACGATACCGAGATCGTGGGTGATCAGCAGCATGGCCATGCCGTGTTGACTCTGGAGCCGCTTCAGCAGTTCCAGAATCTGCGCCTGGATCGTGACGTCGAGCGCCGTCGTCGGCTCGTCCGCGATGAGCAGATCCGGCTCATTGGCCAGTGCCATGGCGATCATGACGCGCTGCCGCTGGCCGCCCGAGAGTTGGTGCGGATAGGCATCGAGCCGCTGCTCGGCGTCCCGGATGCCGACTTCGTTCAAGAGTTCGAGAACGCGCGTGCGCGTGTTGCCGGGCGTGGCACCGCGATGGGTCTTGAGGATCTCGCCCACCTGATCCTCGATGGTGTGCAGCGGGTTAAGCGACGTCATCGGCTCCTGGAAGATGATCGAGATCCGGCGCCCGCGGATTTCGCGCATCTGCGCCTCGCGGATATTCAGGAGATCGCGGCCCTCGAAGAAAATCTCGCCGTGCGGGTGCGAGGCAGCTGGATAAGGCAGAAGCCGCAGGATCGAGAGCGCCGACACGGACTTGCCGGACCCGGATTCACCGACCAGCGCCACCGTTTCACCACGGTTGATCGTAAACGAGATGCCTTTGACGGCAAGGCTGTTCGTCTGCCCGGAGCGGAACGCCACCTGCAGATCGCGGACGTTGATCAGGGTCTCATCGGACGTCCGGTTGCTCATTGGAACGTCTTCCGGGGATCGAGGGCATCGCGCACGGCCTCGCCGATAAAAATCAGCAGCGAGAGAACAAAGGCAAGCGTGAAGAAGGCCGTCAACCCGAGCCACGGCGCCTGCAAGTTCGCTTTGCCCTGCAGCAGCAACTCGCCCAGTGACGGTGACCCCGGCGGTAGACCGAGGCCGAGGAAGTCGAGGGCCGTTAGCGCGGTGATCGCACCCGACAGCTCGAACGGCAGGAAGGTGATCGTTGCCACCATCGCGTTGGGCAGCAGGTGCTTGAACATGATCCGGGCGTTGGAAAGTCCCAGCGCGCGAGCCGCCTTGATGTATTCGAAATTGCGGCCGCGCAGGAATTCGGCGCGCACGAGACCGACGAGCGACACCCATTCGAACAGCAGGAGAATGCCAAGCAGCGTCCAGAAACCGGGAATGAAGACCGACGAGATGATCAGCAGGACATAGAGGCGCGGGATCGCCGACCAAACCTCGAGAATGCGTTGAAAGACGAGGTCCACCTTGCCGCCGAAGTAGCCTTGGACGGCGCCCGCCGTGATGCCGACCGCCGAGCCGATAATGGTCAGCAGGAGCGCGAAAATGATGGATATCCGGAAGCCGTAGATGACACGGGCGACGACGTCGCGGCCCTGGTCGTCGGTGCCGAGCCAGTTGCGGTTGCCCAGCGCCTTGAACCGCGCCATCTGCTCAGGCGACGAGTCGCAAAGCTCCGCCGATGTCGCCCAGGGTGGAGGTGCTGGAAATCCGAGGCACCGCCCCTCCGGACCCCTGAGGCGCGGATAATCCTTGTTGATGGAGCTGTAGGAATGGCGGATCGGCGGCCAGAGCATCCAACCGTTCTTGTTGATCTCGTCGAGAATGAAAGGGTCCTTGTAATCGGTGACCGCCAGGAACCCGCCGAACTTCGCTTCCGGATAGTCGACGAGCACGGGAACCAACGTCTCGCCCTTGTAGCGCACCAGAAATGGGCGGTCGTTGGCGATGAGTTCGGCGAACAGCACGACGACGAACAGGACGAGGAAAATCCAGAGGCTCCAATAGCCGCGCCGGTTGGCCGAGAAGTTCTGCCAGCGGCGCTCGTTGATGGGTGAAAGCTTCGGCTTCAGGGATGCAAAAAAGCCAGGTGACTCCCCTTTCGGATCGCTGGGCCGTTCGATCCGGTCGTTGCTGCGGGCGTCCATGCTCAAACCTCCCGCGTTTCAAAGTCGATGCGGGGATCGACCCGCGTGTAGATGAAGTCCGAGAGGAGATGCAACACGACGCCGATCAGGGCGTAGATATAGACCGTCGCGAACACCACGGGATAGTCGCGGTTGATGAGCGATTCAAAGCCCAGCAGCCCCATGCCGTCGAGCGAGAAGATCTGTTCGATCAACAGGCTGCCAGTGAGGAACGCATGCACGAAGGCGCTGGGAAAGCCTGAGATGACGATCAGCATGGCATTCCGGAAAACGTGGCCGTAGAGAACGCGGTTCTCGGTGAGGCCTTTCGCCCGCGCTGTGGTTACGTACTGCTTGCGGATTTCGTCCAGGAACGAGTTCTTGGTCAGGAACGCCATTGTCGTGAAGGAATGAATGGCCATGGCGATCAGCGGCAAGGTGAGATGCCAGACGTAATCGCGGATCTTGGCCATGGTACCGAGCTGGTTCCAGTTCTCCGAGGTCAACCCGCGGGTCGGGAACCACTGGAAGAACGAGGAGCCGGCGAAGAGAACGATCAGCAGCACGGCGAACAGGAATCCTGGGATCGCATAGCAGACGACGAGAATGCCCGATGACCAGGTGTCGAAAGATTCGCCGTCCTTGATGGCCTTCCGGATGCCGAGCGGGATGGAGATCAGATACGTGAAGAGCATCATCCAAAGGCCGAGTGAAACCGAGACCGGTAGCT
>JANXRM010000136.1 GCA_025353015.1 Hyphomicrobiales bacterium | reverse complement strand
CCCGCCTGCAAAAATGGTCCGGTCGAGGCCCTGCTTGGCGGAGCGGCCAGAATTTGCTACCGCCCGGGGAGGACTTGCCCCAATCGCGCCGGCACTGGAGAAACAGCCTCATGACTGAAGACGCCAAGCCAGAGCGCGAAGCCGGCCAGGATTTCATTCGCGACATTGTCAAGGCCGACATCGATGCCGGCCGCCACAAGACCGTCGTGACGCGCTTTCCGCCGGAGCCGAACGGCTATCTGCATCTCGGCCATGCCAAATCCATCTGTCTCAATTTCGGCATCGCGCAGGAGTTCGGCGGGCGCTGCCATCTCCGGTTCGACGACACCAACCCGACCAAAGAGGAGCAGGAGTACATCGACGCTATCGAGCGCGACGTGCGCTGGCTCGGCTTCGACTGGGGTAAGCACCTCTATCATGCGTCCGACTATTTCGAGCAGCTCTACGACTGGGCCGTGGGGCTGATCCGCGCTGGCAAGGCCTACGTCGACGACCAGTCGCCGGATGACATGCGCGTCGCCCGCGGCACACTGACGGAGCCCGGCCGCAACAGCCCCTTCCGCGACCGCAGCGTCGATGAGAACATCGACCTCTTCAAACGGATGCGCGCCGGTGAGTTCCCGAACGGCGCCCGCGTGCTGCGCGCCAAGATCGACATGGCCTCGGGCAACATCAACCTGCGCGACCCCGTGCTCTATCGCATCCTGCACGCGAGCCACCCGCGCACGGGCACGGCCTGGTACATTTATCCGAGCTATGACTACGCGCACGGCCAGTCCGACGCGATCGAAGGCGTCACGCATTCCGTCTGCACGCTTGAGTTTGCCGACCACCGCCCACTTTACGACTGGTGCCTGGACAACATTCCGGTGCCCTCGCGGCCGCGCCAGTACGAGTTTGCCCGCCTCAACGTCACGCATACGATCCTGTCGAAGCGCGTGCTGACGGAACTCGTGCGTGGCGGCCACGTCGCGGGTTGGGACGATCCGCGCATGCCGACGATGGCGGGCCTGCGCCGTCGCGGCGTGCCGCCGGCAGCGCTGCGCGATTTCGTCAAGCGCGTTGGCGTCGCCAAGGCCTACAGCATCGTCGACGCGGGGCTGCTGGATTTTTCCGTCCGCGAGGTGCTCAACAAATCGGCGCAGCGCCGCATGGCCGTATTGAAGCCGCTGAAGGTCGTCATCGAGAATTACCCCGAGGGGCAGTCCGAGGAACTCGACGCGATTAATCACCCTGAGGATGCGAGCCTCGGCTCACGCAAGGTGCCGTTCGGCCGCGAGCTTTACATCGAAGCCGACGATTTCATGGAGTCGCCGCCGAAGAAGTTCTTCCGCCTGTCGCCCGGCAAGGAAGTGCGGTTGCGCTACGCCTACTTCATCACCTGCAAGGAGGTGGTGAAGGACGCGAGCGGTGCCATCACGGAATTACGCTGCACCTATGATCCCGCGACCAAGGGCGGCAACGCGCCTGACGGACGCAAGGTGCAGGCGACGATCCACTGGGTGTCGGTCGCGCACGCCGTCAAGGCCGAGGTGCGGCTCTACGATCAGCTGTTCGCCAAGGCCGATCCCGATGCCGCGAACTTTGCGGCAGATTTGAACCCGGCGTCGCTTGAGGTTTTGAGCGACGCCCGCCTTGAGCCCGCGATTGCTGCCGATAATTCGGACGCCGCCGTGCAGTTCGAGCGGCTCGGCTATTTCTGCCGCGATCCGGAGTCGACGCCGGCCAAGCTGATCATCAACCGCACCACGGGCCTGCGCGACACCTACGCCAAGGCCGCAGCGCCGGTGGCGGGAGGCGGCAAGCCCGGCGGCGGGAAGAAGTAGGCGGATTGGCAGCGCGATCGGACGTGTTGGTTCGTTGCCGCTGGCCCGCGATGTCAGGCTGAGCGATGATGCCAACATCATTGACAGCACTATCGTTTGATGTCGGTGATGCGACGCCCGAAGGACGCCTGCTGGCCTGGGGCTTGCGCGCTAGCGAGCCGAACGCGCTTCACCGGCATTTGGGCGCCTGCATGGATCTTCAATGCGGCGATGCGCTCTTCGACCTCGGGATGGGTCGAGAAAAGGCCCTCCGACGTGCCGAGGATCATCATCGCCTGCAGGGCCGAGGGAACGGCGAGTTCGGTGGTGCACCGCGCGATTTTAAGGAGAGCCGCGACGAGGGCATCGGGATCCTTGGTCAGCTCGACGGCACCTGCGTCTGCCAGAAACTCGCGCGATCGTGACAATTTGCCCGCCCCAGCATCGAGGGCACCCAGCAGAGGGCAAGCGAGAGGTATATGGGCGCAAATAATATGGTGCCGATTACGATGCGTGCCGGAAGGTTCGCGGCGCGTTGGACGGAGTTCGTTTCATTCGCCCCGGTGATGCCGCTCAGAAAATATTGGAACTGGTTCTCGTAGACGCCGATGAACACCGCAGCGACCAGCATCACGCGGCTGTCGCCGTTCAGGATATGTGTGTACTCGTGCGCCATGACGGCCTGAAGTTCACGGTCATCGAGCTTGTCCAAGAGACCGCGCGTCACAGCGATCATGCTCTTGTCCGGGGACAGGCCTGAAGCGAACGCGTTCATGGCCTCGGATTCGATGATCTCGAGCTTCGGCATGGGTTGGCCGACCTGGATCGACAGGTTTTCGACGACATTGTAGAGGCGCTTTTCACTCATGCGCGGCGCTGGGATGGCGCCCGCCGCCCAACTTACGATCGCGCCGTTCTGGAACCAGAAGACCGCGAACCAACCGAGCACGCCGAGTATCGGGATGTGCAGCGACTTGAGCCCGGACTCGACGCCCTGCGTCACCAACTGCCAGAGCGTCGGCGGCGGCGGAATGACGACGGTTTTACATTTCTTATAGTTCTGGCCACACTCCGGCGTGGCATTCGGGCCAATGTCGATCTTGCGTCCGCCGCTGTAGGCGAAGACGCCGCCGCCTTTAAACATGTCGTAGTGCATTTCCTCGCCAAACAATTGGCGCACCCCGACATTGTAGGAAATGCAGCACAGGATACAGCAGACGCAGGTCGCCGCGCAAAAAAACTCCCGATCATCAACCAGGACATTCGGAAATTGGGCTGAATATGGCCGTAAAGGCCACGAACCTGGCTCATGCATTCCCCCGAACGAGCCTGCGCATGCTCGTACGACGTCTTATCGATGCAACGGGCCGGTTCGATCAGTCCGGTCGACATCCCGGCCCTCTCGACATTCGGACAGGGACATATGCTGCAGGCTCTAGACGCTCTTGCGTTACCTAATCAGGACGGACAGCAGCCAAGAGTAGCGCGCTTCGACTAACGTGCGCTTAAAACACCGGAGTTAATGAGCTGCCGCCCCCTTCACCCCGCCTTCACCCAGACGTGGTTGTCGTGGAAGGCGACGCCGCCGAAGGGGGCGATGCGGCGGGCGCTGGTCAGCGTGTTGAGGCCCTCGCCGCCCTCGAAATCGTCGTTCGGCGGGATTGCCTCGACCACCACGACGCCCCGCTGAATGCCGGCGAAACTCTCGGCGTGCAGCAAAATTTCGCCGCGCGTGTTGCCCATGCGGATCTTCTGGCCATTCACGAGGCCCAGTTGCGCCAGATCATCCGGATGCATCTTGGCGCGCGGTTTTCCCTCGCGCTGCCGGCTCGACGGCAGCTCGTTGAACGAGGAATTGAGGTAGCCGCGCGCGGGTGATGTCGCCAAACGGAAGGGGTGCTGCGCGTCGGCCTTCTCGATCACATCCCAGTGGTCGGGCAAGCCCGGGACCGTGTGCGCGATGCCCCAGTCGTGGCGCCGGCCCGCAGGAACCGTCGGCCAATCGGGCTTGAAGCGGAACTTGCCGTCGGGGTAGGCGAAACCGTTCGTGTAGTGCGACGTTTCGAAATCGGGCTGGCAATCCAGCCATTTCTTCGCTTCGAGGTTGGCGAGCGTGCCCCAGCCGGATTTCTGCAACGTCCAGTCGATGATCTCGCGCGGTCTCATGTCGAAGCCGCGATGTTTTGCGCCGAGCCGCTTGGCGAGCGCCCCGATGACCTCGTGATTGGAGCGGCATTCGCCAGCCGCCGGGATCAACTTCGGCCCCAAGAGAATGTGCTGATGGCCGCCACCCTGGTAGATGTCGTCGTGTTCGAGGAACATGGTGGCTGGCAACACCACATCGGCCATCTTTGCGGTTGCGGTCATGAACTGCTCGTGCACGCAGACGAACAGGTCGTCGCGCTGGAAGCCTTTGCGCACGAGCCGCTGCTCGGGTGCCACTTGCATCGGATTCATGTTCTGGACAAGGAGGGCCGTAACCGGAGGGCCATCGCCGAGGTCGCTCTTGTCGCCGGTCAGGATCGGGCCGATGCGGCTCATGTCGAGCATGCGGGTTGTGGGATCGAGGGCGTCGGTGCCTTCGATCAACGACTTGTCCCAATGATAGATGCCGCCGTTGTTGTGGAAGGCGCCGCCGCCCTCGTGCAACCACGCGCCCGTGACCGAGGCGATGCACGAGGCGGCATGCATGTTGTGGCAGCCGTTGGCCTGTCGTGAGAAGCCGTAGCCGAGGCGATAGTAGGTTTTCGGCGTCGTGCCGCACAACCGGGCGAATTCCTCGATCTCGGCAACCGAGAGCCCCGTGATTTCGGCGGCCCAAGCGGGTGTGCGTGTGGCGAGATGCTTCTCCAGTTCCCGCGGGCAGTCCGTGTATGTCTCGAGATAGGGCCAGTTGGCATGGCCGTCGCGGAAGAGCACATGCATGACCGCGCAGGCGAGCGCGCCGTCCGTGCCGGGCTTCAAACAGAGCGCCAGATCTGCCTGCTGCATCGTGCCGTTCTGGTAGATGTCGATGGCGACGATTTTCGCGCCGCGCTTTTTGCGCGCCTCGACCGCGTGTGTCATGACATTGACCTGGGTGTTGACGGGGTTCGTCCCCCAGATCACCACCATGTCGGATTTCGCCATCTCGCGTGGGTCGGGACCGGCGAGCTTGCCCGTGCCCGCGATGAAGCCGGTCCAGGCCGAGGTCGTGCAGATGGTCGAGAACTGCTGCGAATAGCGTTTGACGTGGCGCAGTCGCTGGATGCCGTCGCGCATGACGAGGCCCATGGTGCCCGCGAAATAGTAAGGCCAGACCGTCTCGGCTCCGAGCTTACGCTCCGCCGCCAGGAAGGCTTCGGCGGTAAGATCCAGGGCTTCATCCCACGAGCAGTGCGCGAACTGGCCCGAGCCCTTCGGCCCCGTGCGTTTCATGGGATGCAACAGCCGGTCCGGGTGGTGGACGCGCTCAGCGTAGCGCGCGACCTTGCCGCAGATGATGCCGGCCGTGTAGGTGTTGTCCTTGGCGCCATGCACCCGCCCGATGCGGCCGTCACCCAGCAATTCCACATCCAGCGCGCACGTGGACGGGCAATCGTGTGGGCAGGCCGTATGGCCAGTGGTCGGGGCATCTTGCATGGAAGGCTCCTGGGGACGGTCCTGATCTCGGTCGCGGGGGACGGCGGTGCTGACTGGCGTTTCAGCGCACCGTAACCGAGATCGCCTGGTGGCAAAAGCAGGTCGACTGACGCCCGTTTGACCGACGCCCGTTTGACTGACAGACGGCTGGCACGCGAGGCGGGTGGGGATCACAACTCCGCGAGCGGCCATTGCGCCATGCCGATCGGGGGCTATGCTCAGGGCAGGTGTTTTCGAAAAGGAGACTGTCCATGCGCAGCTTGACCATTGCCGCCGCCGCTCTGGCTTTCCTGTTTTTCTCCAGCCCGCCCGCCGAAGCCGCCTGCAACGCTCGCGGCCAATTCTGCGGCCATGCTGCCTGGGCCTCGAACGCATTCGCCGGCAAGGGTGGCCGCGTCGTCAACCCCTACAACTCGACCTGGGTCAGTTCGTCCAAAAGCCGTTCGCGATAATCCAACGCGGTAACCAAGCACTAAAAACGTGCCGTCCTTCGCTCCGTCCGTGCTCTCGCCGGGTTGACGGCGGACCGTCTCCCATGCCGTGATATGTCAGATGTTATGTCAGACGGCGTGGCACGGGTGGGGGACAGCCTCCGCCCCTCGAGGAGGCTTGGGATTGGCGATGGCGGTTTACGACTATATCATTGTGGGCGGCGGCTCGGCGGGCTCGGTGCTCGCAAATCGCTTGTCGGCCAAGGCCTCGAACCAAGTCCTGTTGCTGGAAGCTGGCCCCGATACGCCACCGGGCGAGGAGCCGAAAGAGATTCTCGACAGCTACTCGGGCACCGCCTATTTCGATCCGCGCTTCCACTGGACCAACTTGAAGGTCCGCACCGAAGTCGTTAGCCACAACAATCCGAACGAGAGCCCGCCGCCGTTCCGCAAATACGAGCAGGCGCGCGTGCTCGGTGGCGGCTCGTCCATTAACGGGCAGCTCGCCAATCGTGGCGCGCCGACCGACTACGACATGTGGGAAAGCCGGGGCGCAAAGGGCTGGGCCTGGAACGACGTGCTGCCCTATTTCCGCAAGGTCGAACGTGACCAGGATTTCGATGGCCCCTTCCACGGCAAGGAGGGGCACATCCCGGTCCGCCGGATTTTTCCCGAGCACTGGACCGGCTTCAACAAGGCCGCCGCTGAAGCTTTCAAATCGGCTGGTTTTCCCTATATCGAGGACCAGAACGGCGAGTTCAAGGACGGTCATTTCCCGATCACCCATTCGAACCTGAACGAGCGGCGTGTCTCGGCCGCTATTGGCTATCTCAATCGCGAAACGCGCAAGCGGCCGAACCTGCGCATCCAGTCGGGCACGCAGGTCTCCGAGCTGATTTTCGAGGGCACGCGCTGCACCGGTGTCAAGGCGATGATCTATGGCCAGATGGAAGACTTGCATGCCAAGGACGTGATCCTGTCGTGCGGCGCCATTCATTCGCCCGCGCACCTCTTGCGTGCCGGCATCGGGCCTGTCGGACATCTGAAAGAGATGGGGATAGATGTCCGCTCCGGCCTCGCTGGCGTCGGCCAGCGCCTGATGGACCATCCCTCGATCGCGGTGTCGGCGTTCGTCAAGCGCGGCTATCGCATGACCGAGCATACGCGGCGCCACATTACGCTCGGCATGCGCTATTCGTCGAACATGCCCGAAATTCCCAAGGGCGACATGTTCGTGGCCGCCGTTACCAAGTCGGCGTGGCATGCGGTCGGCGAGCGGATCGGCTCGCTGCTGGTGTTCGTCAACCGCACGTGCTCGGAACGCGGCGAAGTCAAGTTGACCACGCGCGACTGGCGCGAGGAGCCGCTGGTCGAGTTCAATCTGCTGTCGGACCACCGCGACCTCGAGCGACTGAAAATCGGCTTCCGGATGTTGGGCGGCATGTACAGCCATCCCGCGTTCGCGCCCGTCGTCAGCGATCCCTTCCCGGCCACCTATTCCGATCGCGTCAGGAAGCTCGGCGTCGTCAATACGCGGAACAAGATCATCACGCAGGTGGCGGCTGGGCTGCTCGAAGGGCCGGCGGCGCTGCGCAGCTACCTCGTCAACAACTTTGTCATCGAGGGCTTCAAGTTCGCCGACTGCATGCGCGATGACGAAACGCTGGAAGCCTTCGTGAAGAAAGCCGCGATCGGCGTCTGGCATGCGTCCTGTACCTGTCGTATGGGCGCCGACGGCGATCCGATGGCGGTGACCGACAATCAAGGCCGCGTGCGCGGCATCCAGGGCTTGCGCGTGGTCGATGCCTCGCTGTTCCCGATCGTGCCATCGGCCAACACCAACTTTCCTACGTTGATGACGGCGGAAAAAATCGCCGATGCGATCGTGAGCGGTTCCGCGTAACGGGCGCACGAACGGCGCGGTCTGATGTGCGAACGGCGCGGGCATCGGCCCCGCACATTGAGCAGGATACAATCATCAACAATTGTGATGGTCGGGCCGTAGTGCGGAGCACGTCTTCGACATGACTCCTGACCACCCATCGTCCCGCGAACTGTGCTGTACAGGTTTGCTGTTGCGCTTCAGCAAATGTCACTTCTTGCAGTTGTGGTGCGATGGGTCCTCGCGACAAGCGCGAGGATGACACCGGTGGTTATGATGTGAAGCAGGCGGGACGCTATTGAACTGATCGACAGCTCTCCGCCGCTCGCTACTCGTGCTGTAGCCTGTCTCGCGTCGTGCTCAGGCCTTCGGCGCGACCGAGAGGCCGTTGGCCTTGTGCTTCTCGATCAGCTTGCCGACGAGGCCCGAGGCTTTGCACTCTTCGACAACGGCTGCCAGCCACATCGCGGCCTTGGCGTTCTTCCTCGGTGTGCCGACGGCCTGCTGCACGGCCGAGAACTGGCCGTCGAGAATGCGGGCGCCGGGTAATTTCTTGACGTCGTCGATGAGGCGCGGACGCAAGCCCGCCAGCACCTCGAGCTTCTGCGCCACGAACTGGTCGAAGGAGGCGTCGAGCGTGTCCACGCGCATCAGCGTCGCGTGCTTGATGTTGTTCTCGAGCCAGAGGCCGTAGGCGCTGCGGCCTGTCACGGAGATCCGCACACCCGGTTTGTCGACGTCGGCAATGGTCTTGATAGGCGAGCCGGAGGGCACGAGATACGTTGATTGGATTTCGCAATAGGCGGCCGTGAACGCAATCGTCTTGGCGCGCTGCGGCTCGGCGCCGATGTTGCCGATGTCCCAGACGTTGTTTTCGGCCTGGTCGCCAAGCTCGCCGGGCGATTTGAAGGGCACGAGCTTCAGCGGCACACCCAGGCGGCGGGCGATTTCTGCAGCCATGTCGGGCGAGACGCCTTGTGGATCGCCATTCGCGGCCTTGCTGGTGACCAGCAGGAAGTTCGACATGTTGATGCCGGCGCGCAGCGCGCCCGTCGACGTGAGTTCGGCAATGACATCTTTGGAGGGTGCGGGTGCGCTCATGGAGCCAATCCTTGGGTGTTGATGGGGCGAGTGTTTGATGCACGGCATCATAGGGCCAAGGCCGGGCGACCTGCAATGATGCGGCTTGGCGGGAGCCGTTGGCTGCGCCATGGTTGTGCAATTGCGAATTGACGTGCGGTCCCTCGGGTGCTCACATTCAGGGCTGAACGACAGCAAGCCCCCGAGGAGTGCACTCATGACGAAAATCATTCGCGCGGCACAGCGCGCCACCAAGCAGCAGCCGCCTGCCAGCTTTACGGGCACGGTCTACGCTGACGAAGTCGTGGTTGGTGAGAAGCCGTCGCGCATGCGGGCGACGCGGGTTACGTTCACGCCCAATGTGCGCACGCACTGGCACACGCACCCCGTCGGCCAGACGCTCTATTGTATGACCGGGACCGGCCGTTACCAGGAGCACGGTAAGGGCGCCGTCGAATTGCTGCCCGGCGATACCGTCGTCATTCCACCAGGTGCGAAGCATTGGCATGGTGCTGCACCCGGCGTTCTGTTCTGCCATCTCGCGATGTCGGAAGTGAGCGACACGGGCGAAGGCACCAAGTGGCTCGAAGCCGTGTCGGACGCGGACTATATGAAGAAGCCGGGCTGAGCGCCTCTGCGTGCTTCGCATGTTTAGGGCAAGGGTGGAGGCTGCCGCCCGAACCCGCTTGAGGTCCAATCTGCCTATAAAAGCGTGTCCTCCCCCCCCTCCTTTTTGATTGTTCGCAAATACAAAAGGGATGGGTCCGGGAGGTCTCCTCCCGGCTGAGTTCCTTTGCTGAAGAATGGGGGGCGAGAGCCCCATTTGCGCAGCAAGCCTTCCGCCCCATCGTCAAACATCAGGAATAAGCCGCATGCGCTGTGAAGTCGTTGCCATCGGAACCGAACTGCTCCTTGGAACTGTCGTCGACACCAACTCGTCCTGGATCGGCGAGCAGTTGGCGTTAGCCGGGATCGACTCGCTCTATCAAGTCAAGGTCGGCGACAATTTCGGCCGCATGGAAGCGACGATCCGGGCGGCGCTTGAGCGCAGCGATGCGGTGATCTGCTGCGGCGGTCTTGGGCCAACGCAGGACGACATCACGCGCGACGTCATTGCCAAAGTGATGGGCGTGGAGATGCGCCGGGATGAGACGATCGCCGCAGAAATCCGCCGCCGCTTCGAGGTCCGCGGCCGAACCATGTCGGCAAACAATCTGCGGCAAGCGGATATTCCCATCGGCGCGTCGCCCATTGCGCAGATGCCGGGAACGGCGCCGGGGCTCGTGTGCCCGGTCGGGAACAAGGTGATCTATGCGGTGCCGGGCGTGCCGCGCGAGATGAAGGAGATGATGCTCGGCACCGTCGTTCCTGATCTGTCGCGTCGCTCCGGCCAGTCGTCGGTCATCCGCAGCCGGACCTTGCGCACGTGGGGCCTGTCGGAGTCCGGCATCGACGAGATGCTGACGGAGCGTATGGCGGAGCTTGACAAGGTGGGGAACCCGACCATTGCCTTCAACGCCAGCGGTATCGAGGGCATCAAGGTTCGTGTCACAGCCAAATGCGATGACGTGGAAACGGCAACGCGGATCCTCGACGCCGAGGAGGCAAAAATCCGCGCGATTCTCACGGACGCGGTGTTCAGCATCGACGATCAATCGATGGAGCTGACGGTCCTCAACATGCTGCAGAAGCGCGGGTTGACGGTGGCCGCAGCCGAGCCCTACAGCGGCGGCATCCTGGCGTCGCGCATGACGGCCATCGATACCGAGATGGCAACGTTCAAGGGCGCGACCGTCTCACATGACGTGCTGGCGACGGGGGCCGGCGGCGTGGCAGGCGAGGTGCGCGCCGGAAACGTTGCCGCCAGCATTCGCGAATTGCACAAGGCCGATGTGGGGCTGGCCGCCATCGCCCCCGGCGCCAGTGACGCGCAGCCGCCCGGCACGGTTTATCTCGGGCTTGCCATCGGAGCGAACAAGCATGGTGAGCGCGTGGTTCTCCCCGGTAACCGCGCCATGATGCGGGAGTACGCGGTCATCAATCTGCTGAACTTCCTGCGCAAGACGTTGGCGGGGTGATCGCTACCGTCTCCCAACCGTTCCCGCCAGCTTGCCGGTCTTCACATCGACAAGGAACGTCCGCACGGCGGCGATAGCATTATAGTCGTAGAGGTTGGTGTGGCCGGCTTCGGGGAAGCTCTCGAAACGTTTGGGTTCGAGCGCCGCTGCATAGAGCGCACGGCCGAGTTCAAAGCCGACGAGGCGGTCGCGTTCGCCGTGCAGCATCAGGATCGGCATATTGACGCGGCCAATGACGGCCCTGGAGTCGAAGCGGTCGTGGAGCAGCAGCCCGACTGGTAGGTAGGGGACGAATTGCTTCCAGGCGTCGACCATGGATGTGAACGGCGCTTCCAGGATGAGCGCGCGCGCGGGTATCGCGGCCGCGGTGTGTACAGCCACGCTACTGCCGAGTGACTCGCCGTAGATGACGATGTCGTCGGGCTTAAGGCCGTCGGCGCGGAGCGTGTCGTAGGCGAAGCGCGCGTCGGCAAGGATGGTTGCTTGCGCCGGCCCGCCGGTGCTACCGGAATAGCCGCGGTAGGCCAGCATCAGTACGCCGTAGCCTTCGGCCTGAAAGCTCGCCATGCGGCCGGAGCGGTAGGTCAACGCGTTGCCGTTGCCGTGGAAGTAGAGCAGCGTCGGCTGGCCGGGTTTCGGCTTCGCTTGCCAGGCGACGAGGCGCTGGCCGTCCGGGGTCGTCAGGATACGCTCGGCGACGCCCGACAAACGCACGGCCTCCGGCGCCACCCGGCTAGGGTCCGGCTGGTAGGTGAAGCGCCGTTCGAAAATGACAGCGCCCCAGCAGGCGAAAAGGTAGGTGGCGCCGAGAACCGCAAGCAGGTGGCGCCACGTAATGTGCGGACGGATCGTTCGCCAGGCGTTTGGCACGACGGATTGCAAAAGCCAAGCGATCGGCCCGGCCATGTGCCCCGCCGGACGGGGGCGCCCGTCCTTGAGCAGGCCGAGCGGGCGTTTGTCAGGTTCGCGGTCCGTATCAGGCCTCGCCGAAATGGACGCGACGGTAGCTGCGCGACGGAATGAGGTCATCGGAATGGATATCCCAGAGGCCTGCCGAATTCGCGGACTGGTGCTCGCGAAACAGGCCTTCCATCTTACCCATACCGGAAATGTTGGCGCCTCTGAGGCCGAAGCCGGTTGCCATGCCCGCAATGTCGCCACGGCCGTGGATAGCGCCTGAGGGATCGACGCCGTTGGCGCGGAACTTGTGGAACTCGGCGCCATAACCGCCGTCGTTGACGATGGCGATCAGCATGCGAATGCCATGCCGGCGGATCGTCTCCAGTTCCTGGATGTGCATCATCAGGCTACCGTCACCCTCGATCAGGATGACCTTGCCGTCGCCGCGCGCCTTGGCGACACCGATGGCCGCGGGTAGGCCCGAACCGATGGCGCCGAAGTCGTTGATGACGTGATAGCGCTCGGCGGCACGGCCGCGCATGTGCGTCATGGCGATCGAGAAGTAGTGGCCGCCGCCGACGACGATGTCCCAGTCCTTTGGGATCGTGCGGTCGAGTTCGAGCAGCGCCTTCCTCGGGTCGACCATGTTCGCCTGGACCGGGAATTCCTTGCGGTCCGGTTGGTCGGCCGCGATCTGCTTGGCCATGTCGGAGGTGCGGAAGCCGGCCTTCTTGATTTTGCGCTGGTCGAGACGGGCGACGATAGCTTCTGCGGCGGCCTTCGCGTCGGCGCGCACGTGCAGGTCGGCCGTCTTCAGCCCCTGCCAGTAGCCTCGCGGGTTGATGTCGATCTGCACGACCTTGGCGCCGGGATAGAGATAGCCGCCCTCGGTTGTGTAGTGGCCAAGCCCGGCGCCGCAGCCGATGACCAGATCGGCCTCGGCGAAGCGTTCGCGGGAGAAATCGGAGGCGAAGGCGCCTGAGATGTCGAGGGCATAAGGATTGCCTTCGAAGAGACCCTTGCCCAGGAGCGACGTGGCGAGCAGCGCGCCCGACCGTTCGGCGACGGCTTCGAGGGCGGCTTTGGCGCCTGAGCGCGTGGCACCGCGGCCGGCGACGATGATCGGGCGCTGGGCTTCTGCGATCATGTCGCAGACGCGGTCGACGATGACCGGGTCGGGGATCGGGCGCTGGGCCACCGGCACGAGTTCCGTCGAGGGGGTGTAGTCGGTCAGATGCGGCCAGGGTTGCTTCTGCATGTCCATCGGCACCGAGAGCACGACCGGGCGGCGCTCAACCTGGGCAATCTGGAAGGCTTCGCGCACGTTGTCGAGCAGCCGGTCCGGATGGCGGACGGGCACATAGGCCGAGCCGGTCGCCAGCGCCAGCGGCGCCATGTCGATCTGCTGCAGATACCAGGCGGCGGCAATCGGGCTGTCACCGGCAAAAACGACCATGGGAATATTGGCGCGCGCCGCCATCGTCAGCGCTGTCATGATCTGTGTGAAGCCCGGACCGCACGTGGTCGAGGCGACGCCGACCTTGCCGGTGGCGCGGGCATAGCCTTCCGCCATGGAGACGGCGCAATGCTCGTGCCGTGCGTGCACGACCGTCATGCCCGGCAAGGCGGCCATAGCCGTCGACCAGTACATATTCGCGTCACCCATCAGCGTGAACAGGTGATCGACGCCTTCGGCTTTGAAGGCGAGGGCGAGCATATCGGAGGTTTTGAGCTTAGCCATGAGATCTATGTCCTTTTGCCGAGGAGAGAACGGAGCCACGAAATGAATGCAGCCCAAATCAGTTTTGTAGCGCTGAGTTCGGCCGCCGCTATGGGCGGCGGGAGCGGGGCCGCCCGTTGTGCAGCTGCCGCCGGTGGCGGTACAATTGTCGTGACCTCATCGGGGCCGGCGGGCATGGCTGCGGCGGCCGCGGTTGCAGCGGCGGGCGCGGGGGCTGCAACGGTGTGCCGCTCGGCGATCATTTTCGCCATGTTGGCCGAGAATTCGGCGAGCAATGCGCGGGCCACATGCACGCCGCCGGCATTGGCGAATGTCTCGAGCGGGCCCGAAACCGTGTACTCGCCATCGACCTTGAGGGTGGTCGTGTCCTGGCCGCTGGCTGCGACCATGCCGTTGGCGAGTGCCCGTGAGGCACCGCGTCCGTCGATGCCGCGCCCGGCGATTGTGCAGGTCTTGGCGGTATGGTCGTAGGTGAGCGTCGCTTCGCCTTTGAACACGGCGACGGTCGGGCCGAACTTGACGCGAATGGAGCCCTTCCAGGCATCGCCCTCGCGCTCGGGCAGCAGCGTGGCGCCAGGAATGCAGGCGGCGACGAGGGCGGGGTCGCTGAGGAGCGGCCAGACCTCGCTCACCGGCGAGGGGATTGTCGTCGTCTCACTGATGGTTGGCATGGAATCCGGGCTGTTCCTCTCTCAAGTCACGATATCGTAGAGGAAGGCCGGCCCGAGTGGAAGGCTTAGCCACACAAGCGACACCTGAGCGAACTAGCGCCTTCTCGCGATGGGAACGCGCACTCATGTCCCCGCAAGCTGTTAGTCAGGCCGCCTCGACCGGCGGGATCGGGCCGGGATAGATCCCGGCCTTGCGCAGATCGGTCCAGGTTTTTTCGATCGCTTTGGTGTTGGTCCGCTCGCCGAAAAGGATCATCGGAACCGTGAGCGCCAGGATTTTCAAGTCGAGCCGGAGCGA
>JANXRM010000129.1 GCA_025353015.1 Hyphomicrobiales bacterium | reverse complement strand
CAGGAACTCGGCGGCACTCTTGGTGAAGAGATCGGTAAGCAAGCGCTGATCGTCGAGCGTGAGGTTGTAAAGACGCCGCCCGAGGCCCACGCTCCGGACAAGGCCAGCAACGCCCTCGCCGGCATTCGGCGGCGTGCGCAGAATGAGATCCCTGAGCACCGATGCCGCCCGTTCGAGCGCCGCATCGTAAGCCGGCAGCATGAGAGCGTCGTGCTGGGAAAACGCCGCAAGTGCCGCCTGCCGCCGTTCGAGCCCGTAAGGCATCAGCAGCGACGTCCGATCGTCAATGGGCCAGAAGTTGGCCGCGGGGCGCTCGACAATCTGCAAGCCATAGGCGCCAAGCGCCAGGTCATGAATAATTTTCGGGTTGAGCAGGCTGACCGTATAGCTCGCCACGGAGTTGCGAAAACCGGGATGAAACTCCTCGGAAATCGCGGCACCGCCGAGAACGGAGTTGCGTTCGAGGACAACGACCCTTAGGCCCGCCCGCGCGGCATAGGCCGCACAGACGAGACCATTGTGCCCGCCCCCGATGATGGCCACGTCGAACCGATGCTCGCTCATGGACTGGTATGTCGGGCAAAACGCGGGCTTTGGCAACGCACGCGGCAACCGTCAACCAGTCTCATTCTTCGCGGTACGCCTCAGACTGCGCAGCAAGTCTCATTCATTGCGACGCTCTGCTCTTAGTACCAAAGCTGCTCTTAGTACCAAAGCTGCCCCTAATGCCAACACTGGCCCTCATCGCATAAGCTGGCCCACAACGCAAAAGAGCCCGCCCGGTGCCGGGAGGACCCTTCAGCCCGCTGCCGCTCGCCCGACCCCGCGCAGGCGCCATAGGGTCTAACGTTCAGCAGGTTGATTGAAGCTTGCCGCAGAACAGTCCAACCGTCTATAGCCACGATCTTTGAATCTCCTTTGCACCGGCAACGGAACCGCATCAAACTATCGCCATGAATGCGCCGACCGTCGCCACTCACGTCGCCCCATCACCGGAGACCAAAATGTCAAAACCGATCCTGCTATCGACCGGCATCCAGATGCCGCTCGTCGGTCAAGGCCTCGAGGCCAGCTATAATGTGCAGTGGCTCAACAATGCCGCGGACCGGAACCGGTTGCTGGCCGAGATCGGCCCCAAGGTGACTGCGGTCTGCACCGGCGCGCACACCGGCGTCAAAACCGATGCAGCGCTGCTGGCACAGCTTCCCGCGCTCAAGATCATTGGTAACGTCGGCGTCGGCTACGACTCCATCGATGTGCCCACGGCGGTCAAACGCGGGATTATCGTCACCAACACGCCCGATGTCCTGAACGAAGAAGTCGCCGACACGGCGATTGCGTTGCTGCTCAACACGATCCGGGAATTCCCCCAGTCCGAGGTCTATCTTCGCGCCGGGCGCTGGGCCAAGGAGGGCGATTATCCCTTGACCGCAGGGAGCCTCCGCGACCGGAAAATCGGCATGATCGGCTTCGGCCGCATCGGCCGGGCCATTGGGCGCCGGATCGAAGCCTTTGGTATCCCGATCTCCTATTTCGGACGCACGAAGCAGACCGGCATCAGCTATCCGTTTTATACGGACCTGGTGGCGATGGCGAGGGACGTCGACACGTTGATCGCAATCCTACCGGGTGGACCGGCGACGCAGCACATCGTCAATGCAGAGGTCTTGAAGGCGCTGGGCCCCCGCGGCGTGTTCATCAACATGGCGCGCGGGTCGATTGTCGATGAAGCCGCGCTGAAGGCAGCCCTGCGCGCGAAGACGATCCACGCCGCAGGATTGGACGTCTTTGCCAGCGAGCCGAACTTCGATCCAGACCTGCTGACGATACCTAGTCTGGTCCTACTACCGCACGTCGGCTCGGCGTCACAGTTGACGCGAAACGCCATGGGGCAACTCGTCGTCGACAACCTCGCGGCGTTTGCCGCGGGTAAAGCACCGTTGACGCCCGTCCCGGAGACGCCGTTCAAGGGATGGTAACCGTCCCGGAATGTTAAAAATGCAAGGGCGCGGACAACACCATTGCTGTCCGCGCCCATTTTTTGTTCACGTTCTTGCATCCGGGATGGCTGACCATTTCGGCCACGCCCGGCGCCCCGTCAGAACGGAATTTCGTCGTCGATTTTCTTGTCGAAGCTGCCTTTGCCGGCAGGCGCCCGCGCGGGTGCACGACGTGGTGCGGGCTCGTCGAAACCGCCACCTCCGCCGCCTGAGTCGTGGCCACCACCGCTGCCGTAATCGGCCTGGCCGCCCTCCTGCATACCCGTACCCGCGCCGCCACTGCGACCGTCGAGCATCGTCAGAACGCTATTGAAGCCCTGCAGAACCACCTCGGTCGAGTACTGGTCCTGGCCTTCCTTGTTCTGCCATTTGCGCGTCTGCAGCTGGCCCTCGATATAGAGCTTGGCGCCCTTCTTGATGTACTGCTCGACGACCTTGCACAGGCCCTCGTTGAAGACGACGACCCGATGCCACTCGGTCTTTTCGCGCTTTTCGCCAGAATTCTTATCCCGCCAGGACTCGCTGGTGGCAATGCGCAGGTTCGCGATGGGGCGCCCATCCTGGGTGCGCCGGATCTCGGGATCAGCACCGACGTTGCCAATCAGGATCACTTTATTAACGGAGCCTGCCATGATCTAACTCCTTGGTTCTCGAGGCCCGGGCTCCCGAGCCATTGCTGCCGGCCCCTTGTCGAGGTCCGGCCTGATCTCCGCCCGCTATCGATCGGGGCGTCCGAAACGTCCAAATGCAACAGCCTGCACTTGCAGCTGCTGGCCCTCGAAGCGGCCTACGCTTGCAACACCACGCCCTTGCATCAGCCCGACTCGGTTGCTAGCACCCTAGCCTGCGCCATGCCGTCCAACGAACCTCGCTGAGCACCTTCTCCACTAGTTTCGGCACGCCACTGGCTCATACCGCCTCTTACCGCCTCTTACCGCCTCATACCGCCTCATACTGCCTGAAGCTCGTGGATGTTACACTCCAGCCAAGTTGCTTATACTGCAAATAACGATTGCAAGCAATCGATGTTCTCTTTAAGTTCTTATTTAGATAAGCCAATCCCGACGCAACGGCAAGAGGCTCTGCGCAAATATCGGACCGGGCGAAAATTGCCGCCAATCCGCTGGCAGCCGGCGCGTTGCATCGCAGCCAGCGCTTGGGCGCCAACGCCAAAAATCATGCTGGCTTGCGCCGGAAGATGACGCGGCGCAAGTCGGCACCGCTGACGCGCGGCAACGATATGGCTCCCAGAACCGGCCGATGCTGCCGTTTTTTTATGACGGCGCCAAGCGCTCGCGCGAGTTCGTCGCGCACACCCTCGCCAAGGAAACTGACGCCGATCCGGTGGCCACTGACATGGCGGACCTCACAGTCGATGTCCCGCCCGCCTGAAGATAACCTGACTTTGACGCGATAGGGCGGATCGACCAGCTCGCTCGACACGAGCATCGCGCCCGATGGCGAGAAATTCTTGACGACACAGGGAATGGGGCCACGCCCCGGAACGAAAAACGTTGCGTGAATGCAACTGTTGCGGCGGCCGAAGGCGCGTCGTTCGATGACGATCTTGGAAAGGCTCATGACGTCCTCCAGAGTTCAGCTTCGCAGCCGCCCCAAATTCCGCCCCCACCTGACAGGTTCCGGCAAATCTGTTGCAAAACATGAAATTT
>JANXRM010000066.1 GCA_025353015.1 Hyphomicrobiales bacterium | reverse complement strand
CACTCGGACGGCGTGGCGGATCACCTGCTTATAACATCCAGTAAAAAAAACGTGATCGAGCCGTCGAGTGTCTTGAAAGACGCACGTGCCAGCTTATCTTTGGGATAGTGCGGACGACATCGCTGAACTCGGCATTCCCCCCCGTCTAGCCGATGATGTCGTCGGCAGCGCCGGTCTCCCTCCCGGTGCTAGAGCGCTTTCACAGCGCCGAGCGCCCGACCTCCCCCCCGGGGTCGGGCGCTCTTCATGTGTGGGGATCAGAAGCTTGGTGTCAGGACGTCAGATCTGCTGCCCGGCGGGGCCCGGTTCGGCGGCGATCGCCAGCATCTGATCGATCCGCCGCAACTCCACCGCGACCCGCGACAGCCGCGACGAAATTCGGGCGACGAAATGCTCAGCCAGGCTCGGCGCCGCCAGCATTTGCGTCTGCATCTGCGCCCGCGTAAACTTGAGCGCCCGGATCGACGTGCGGGCGACAACGGTGACGCGATATTCGTGCTCGATCAGCATGGCCATCTCGCCGACGAGTGAACCAGGCTCGATGCGGCGACCAGCAGGTGGTGTGCTCTGCGAGACCTCGCCGTCCGGCAGAACCTCGGCTTCGCCTGCAACCAGCAGATAGGCGCCATCGCCTTGGCCACCGGCCGCAACCACGGTTTGGCCGGGCTTGAAGACGATGCGTTCGGAGCCGCGGACGATGTCCGCCAAGTGCGCTTCATCGAGGCCACGAAAGACCTCTAGGTTTTGCAGCGCCGTTACAAGTTGATCCGTTGCCATAGCTCTCTCGAAAATAGTTCGCCGGCGCCAAATGCGGCCGGCGCTTAAGCCTTGGAACCACAGACGCAACGGAAACGGTGGTTCGATCAGGCGATTCGTCGTCTGATTCGGGGGCGCGACGCCAGTTAGACGTGCGCCCATGGGAACAACGTGTGGGAAGCCTGTGCGTGATGGGGCGGGCATCATCGACGCCCAGCCGTGCAAAGGGGCGGTTCACAGGGTTGTGCGCCCGATGCCGGCCGTGCCACAAATTCCAGACACCCCATGAACGTCCCAGCAGGACAAGGAGCACTGCAGCTATGCCGGCCATCACCACCATCGAGGCGTTGCAGCGGATTTACGGCGAACCGGCGCAACCAGCTGTTGTCAAAGAGATCGATTATATTTCGCCCCACTACCGCACCTTCATCGACGCATCGCCGTTCGTGGTGATCGCGACCGTTGGTCCAGAGGGGCTCGATTGCTCGCCGCGCGGTGATCCGGCCGGGTTCGTTCGCGTCGCCGATGAACGCACGGTGCTCATTCCCGACCGCCGCGGCAACAACCGCATCGACACACTGCGCAACATCGTGCGCGATCCCAGGATTTCGCTGCTGTTCATGATCCCCGGCATCGGCAACACGCTGCGCATCAACGGCCGGGCGGAGATCAACGACGATCCGGAGTTGTTGAAATCATTCGCGATGGGCGACAAGCTGCCGAGGACGGTGCTCAAGGTGACCACGGAGCGCGTCTATTTCCATTGCCCCAAGGCGTTCGTGCGGGCCAAGCTCTGGGATCCCTCGGTGCAGATTCCGCGCTCGGCATTGCCATCGACGGGGGAGATCCTGGCGTGTCTGACATCCGGCGGCATCGACGGCCAGGACTACGACCGCGCCTACCCGAAGCGCATGGAAGAGACGATTTATTGAGATACAAGGGATCAGGGATCAGGGATCAGGGATCAGGGATCAGGGATCAGGGATCAGGGATCAGGGATCAGGACGCGATGTGATTGCCCTTTAAATCTCTCAACAGAGCTCGGTCGTTGATCCCGAGTTCCTGGCCCCTGATCCCGCCCTTGCAAACGGAGCACCAATGCTATGACCGCGGCAACTAAATGGGGCGTCTTTAGTCTCAGCCAGTTTCCCGACCAGTCGAAGCGCGTCGAATGCTTCGACGACGATCTCGGGTTTTTTGAGCTGGCCGAGAAACTCGGCTACGACAAGGCCTGGATTGCGGAACATCTGTTCTCGACCTATGGCGTCGTCACCTCGACCCAGGTTTACGCGGCCGCCATCGCCGAGCGGACCAAGAAGCTGCGCATCGGCATTGCGGTCGTCGCCATGCCGTTCAATCATCCCTTGCGCACGGCGTCGGATTTCGCGCTCGTCGATGTGCTCTCGCATGGTCGCCTCGACATGGGGGTTGGCCGCGCCTACCAGCCGCACGAGTTCGTCGGCCTTGGCGTGCCGATGGAGAAAAGCCGGCAGATGACCCTCGAGGCGACGGAGATCGTCTTGAAGGCCTGGACGCAGGAAAAGATCACGCACAAGGGGGAATTCTGGAACATCCCCGATCCCGTGGAGGTGCTGCCCAAACCCGTGCAATTGCCGACGCCGCCGATCTATCAGGCGAGCATCAGTCCTGAAAGCTTCGAGCAGGCCGCAAAGCGCGGTTTCCACCTGCAGATGGCGTCGCCATTCACCTATCGAACCTACCGCGAGACCTGGATCGCCGAACTCGAGAAATCCTGTCGCCTCTATGAGGACGCATGTCGC
This sequence comes from Hyphomicrobiales bacterium, assembly GCA_025353015.1. Taxonomy (GTDB): domain Bacteria; phylum Pseudomonadota; class Alphaproteobacteria; order Rhizobiales; family Hyphomicrobiaceae. Next base: position 4,385 of record JANXRM010000066.1, on the reverse strand, counting down.
AAGCACGGCCGCGACCCCGCCAAGATGCAACGCATGATCCTGCTACCGTTCTTCTGCCATGAGGACGGCAAGAAGGCCCGCGAGATCTATAAGCCGCACGTCGAATGGTTCTATAATAAGGTGACGTCGAACCAGCTCGCGGCAGCGGCAAGCGGTCCCGTCAAGGGTTACGAGTTGACGATGACCGAGGGTCGCAAGACGCGCGAAATGGGCTATCTCGCCTTCGACAAGCTCGACCAGTACCGGGCAGCGGTGGTGGGCGATCCGGCGGAATGCATCGCGGTCATGAAGGACATGAAGCAGCGCTTCGGGCTGACCGAGTTCTGCCTCTGGTTCAACATCGGCGGCATCGCGCCCGAGCATGTGGAACGGTCGATGCGGCTGACCGCCGAGAAGGTGATGCCCTACGTTTGAGGGTTGGGCGGCTGTGGCTGATCAGGCTGGCCCTGCGGCGGCCGTCCCGCGCCATCATGCCGGCTCTATTATTTGCAACGCTTGGCACAAACATGCGAAAAGGTGCCGAGTTGCATGAGTCGCCTCATGTGACCGGCGATTGTTGGGCCTGTTCTACCGGGGCAGGTCCGCTCCGCCGCTCGTTCCGAAGGCTTCTGGAGAGCCGTGCATGACGGATGCTTCGAAATCGGATGTCCCGCAAAAGCCCGCTGCCGGCTCGGCTGAGGCAGGAGTGGCGGCAGGCCCTCGTCCCGATCCCCGCGATTACGTGCAGGACGGCTCCGTTCTCATGGGCGCCAGCCGGCATGGCCGCGATATCGTGCCCGAGTGTATCGAGTTGAAGCTCGCCAACCGGCATGGGCTCATCACGGGCGCGACCGGCACCGGCAAAACTGTTACCTTGCAGGTCCTGGCTGAGGGATTTTCCGCGGCTGGCGTTCCCGTTTTTGCGGCCGATATCAAGGGCGATCTGTCCGGCATCGCGGTCGAGGGTGAAAAGAAGCCCGTCCTCGTGCAGCGCGCCAAGGACATCGGCCTCACCCGCTATGGTAATGCGTCGTTCCCGACCGTGTTCTGGGACATTCTCGGCGAGCAGGGCCATCCGGTCCGCGCACGCCTCGAAGACATGGGGCCGGTGCTGCTGTCGCGGCTCCTGGAATTGACCGAGCCGCAAGAGGGCGTGCTCAACATCGCCTTTCGCTGGACCGAGGACCAGCGCGCCGACGGCGACACGAACATGAAGATCGACGACCTCAAGGATCTGCGCGCCGTCATCGACGAGATGGGTAAGAAGGCTGTCGAACTGCGCAGCAAGTACGGCAACATCGCGCCGGCAACGGTCGGCGTCATTCAGCGCCGGTTGCTGGTGCTGGAGCAGCAGGGTGCCGAAAAGTTCTTCGGCAAACCCGCGCTCAATATTCTGGATTTCATCAAGCTCGCGTCCGACGGTCGCGGCGTCATCAACATTCTCGCGGCCGAGAAATTGATGAATACGCCGAAGCTCTATTCATCGTTCCTGCTGTGGATGCTGTCGGAGTTGTTTGCGAAGCTGCCAGAGGTGGGCGATCTCGAGAAGCCGAAACTTGTGTTCCTCTTCGACGAGGCGCATTTGCTGTTCAATGGCGCCAGCCAGCCCGTGCTCGACCAGATCGAGCGCGTCACCCGTTTGATCCGCTCCAAGGGCGTCGGGGTCTATTACGTGACGCAAAGCCCGGCCGACGTGCCCGACCGCATTTCGGCGCAACTTGGCAACCGCATTCAGCACGCGCTGCGCGCCTTCACTCCGAAGGAGCAAAAGGCCATCCGGGCGGCGGCGCAGACCTTCCGCACCAATCCCGAAATCGATACCGAGCGGGTGATTCAGGAATTGCAGGTGGGTGAGGCGCTGGTGTCAGTGCTGCAGAACAAGGGCGAGCCGTCGATGGTGCAGCGGACGCTGATCCGCCCGCCGATGTCGCGCGTCGGGCCGCTCAACGCCGCCGAACGCAAGGCGCAAATCGAGGCGGATGTGGATAACCACGCCAAGTACACAACGACAGAAGACACAGAATCGGCCTACGAGCGGTTGCAGGTTCGCAATTCGCCGATGGGTCAGATCAAAGATGCCGCCGACAAGATGAAGAAGAAATTCGGCGGCCTACTTGGACTGAACAATTGAGACGGAACAAGTGAGACGAGGCCTGGAGATCAGGCTCAACCCGACGACAAGGAGAAGCACATGGGTTTGCGCTTCCAGAAACGCATCAAGATCCTGCCCGGCGTCTATATCAACCTCTCGAAATCGGGGGTCAGCGCCAGCGTCGGCGGTCATGGCGCCACGGTGAACGTCGGCGCCGATGGCCGGCGGATGGTCACCTTGGGTATCCCCGGCACTGGATTGAGCTATCGCGTGCCGCTGTCTGGCACGATCTTCGTCGGCATCATCGCGTTGGCGGTGCTGGCCGGACTTGCTTACCTGCTCAAGCCGGACCTCGTCCGGGAAGGACTGCACTGGTGGCAGCCGAAGTGGTTCTGAACAGCCGTCAGGTGGCCCACTAAGACCACCAAAATTATTTCAATTGGTGTGCGCGGTACCATCGGTGCCGCGCCTTTTTGTTGTCGGTTGCCAGACGGGATGACGTGCGTGCGCCCTATTTGTTCCTTATCTCCCGTTCAAAATCTCGTGAACGTTCCGATTAACGGCGGTTTAACATCTTGCCGTCACGTTACTGGATCACCATTCACAGCCTAGAGCCCAAGAAAATGCCGCTCTGTGGTTTCAGCCATGCGTGCATAAAATTTGGGCTGCAATCGATGCATGCCTCCCACGCGGTCATTGCGATTGTGCGGTGCGGTGTAGTTGCTATCTTGGATCAATTAACCACTGTTCGGCACCCGGAATTCGAGCCGCCAAATCGGACACCTATGAACTTGAATCGCATGAACTTGAAAACGTCAACGTATCTCGACCTGACGCCACGCGGCCATGACGCGGGGCAACCACTCTCTGGGGTTGGCGGCAAAAGCAAGTCGCCGCGGGATGTCCGCTTGGACTTTTTCCGGGGCCTCGCGCTCATTTTCATTTTCATCGATCACGTGCCCGGTAATTCCTTGGCACACGTCACCATGCGCGCGCTCGGCCTGTCGGATGCGGCCGAGGTGTTCGTTCTGATCGCGGGTTTTGCCGCTTTCCTGGCGTATTCCGGGCCGCTCGAACGCGAAGGCTTCCGGATTGGCGCCGTCCGCATCTTCACGCGGATCCGGGATCTATTCGCAGCGCATCTCCTTCTGGTCGCGCTTTGCGGTGCGTTACTTGCCTTGGCGGCGCGCGCGTTCGAAAATCCGCTTTATTTCGAGGACGTCAATCTGACGCCGCTGGCCTACGATCCGGCTGGCGCAATCTGGCGGCTTCTGGTGCTGTTCTACCAGCCCGGGTATCTCAATATCCTGCCGCTTTACATCGTGCTGCTTGCCTGGTTGCCAGCCTTTTTGTGGCTGCTGAAGCGCAATGCCGCCGTTGCCATGGCCACGTCCGTCGCGATCTGGTTCTGCGCCGGTTGCGGCCGGATCAACTTGCCGAGTTGGCCCGAGGTATATGGCTGGTATTTCAATCCGTTCGCTTGGCAGCTGCTGTTCAGCGTCGGCGCGTTCGCGGCCTTTCAGGCGCGCCGTGGTGCGCGGTTGTCTCGGTCGCCGGCCCTGGTGGCCGCGTCCCTCGCGCTCGTGATTGTCGGCTTTGTCGTCGCCGCGCCCTGGATCAATATTCCCTATCTTGAGTTGCCGCGACTCGTTCCCTTCGACGCTCTGGGGAGCGTCAGCAAGACGGATCTGTCCCTATGGCGCCTTGGTCATATCCTGTCGGTCGCTTACCTGACCGCGCTGATGGTGCCTGCATCGGCCGGTTGGCTGCAGTCCAAGGCCGCGCAATTGCTGGTGAACTGTGGCCGCAACGGCCTCGACATTTTCTGCCTGGGCACGGTACTCTCGTTTGTCGGAATGGCCGTTATGCTTGAGGGCGGGCGTTCCTGGGAGTTCCAGCTATTGGTGAACGGCTCAGGCATCGGAGGCATGGTGTGGGCTGGACTGTGGCTGACATCGCGCAAGGCGCGCCGGGCCGCGTTGGCGGCTGGACTGCCCGCCGTGCAACAGGGCAAGCAGGACGTGGCACCTGTCGCCAACGCCTCTCGTTCCGCCGAGGCGGGCAGCAGCGCAGCGGAGTGAGCGGCGTGTCCCGGCTCCTAAGCATCGTAGGTTTTGTACTGTTGGCGTTGAGCGCGCAGACCGAAATGGCCGGCGCTCAATCCACTCAGGCCGTCTCGCCGGATGTTGAAAGGCCACGGTTGCCGGGAGAAACACCGGCGGCATTGGTGGCGAACACGCCAATCACCAACTCGCTAACAATCAATACGCCGGGCACGAACAAAACTGTTGCGCCAGCGCCGAATGGGCCAGCG
>JANXRM010000303.1 GCA_025353015.1 Hyphomicrobiales bacterium | reverse complement strand
GGCCTGGCCGGGCTTACTGTTCGCGGTGGCGGGTGCTTCGATATTTGCCTATTTGCTGCATCTCCCTGTCGATACCGTCGGCTCCCGGTTTGGTGGTATCCCGGACAGGTTGCCGGTTGCCCAGTTGCCCGACCTCTCGTGGACGACGATCACTGCCGTTCTGCCGTCGGCGTTCACGATCGCCTTTCTCGTCGGTATCGAATCGCTGTTGTCTGCTGTCGCAGCCGACGCGATCACCGGCTCCCGGCATCGTTCGAACGTCGAGGTTCTGGCGCAAGGCATCGCCAATGTCGCGTCGCCTCTATTCGGCGGCTTGCCAGCGACCGGCGTCATCGCTCGTACCGCAACCAACATTTCAGCTGGCGGCAAGACACCGGTATCAGGCGTGTTGCATGCCGTTTTTGTGTTGCTGTTCATGCTGCTGCTGGCACCGCTGGCTTTCCATCTGGCATTGCCGTGTCTGGCTGCTGTCTTGCTCAATGTCTCCTGGCGCTTGATCGATTACCGGGAGGTCTCGAATTTCCTGACGCGGGCTCCGTTCGACGACCGCTTGATCCTGCTGTCGACGCTGGCCTTGACGGTTCTGGTCGATCTCAATGTCGCCATTGCCGTCGGCGTCGTGCTCGCGTGCATGCTTTTCATGCATCGAATGGCTGAAATATCGGGCGATGGGCTCGCGGCGGCGTCCGCTGCGACGGGCGAAGACGAAAAGACGCCGGCTTCTTCGATTGCCACCATTCCAATACCACTTGGCGTCCAGGTTCTGCATTTGCGGGGGCCGCTGTTTTTCGGTGGTGCGTCCTCTCTCACCTCGGCGATCCGGGATCTGCCGGCCTTTCCGCGCGTGCTTATCCTGCGGATGCGCGAGGTGCCGTTGATGGACTCAACGGCCCTGTCGGCGCTCGAAGACGTGGCCACCTTATGCCGAAAGCACGACTGCCGGATCATCATCGCGGCGCTGCAAACACAGCCCCGACGCGCAATGCATCAAATGGGGTTCCTGCGGGCCCACAAGATCGTGTTGGCGTCCAATGGTTTCATGGCGATCGAGAAGGCCAAATCTATGCTAAGTACTTTATAAATATAGATAATTTTGGCGCTTGGTCAACGCTTTCAGGTGACACGAAAATGGAGCCGGATCAATCGATGACCGATCCGGCTCCGTCACCTCGCAGGCAAAAATGTGCGTTGGAATGAATTGCCGAATGGCTTTGTCAAATATCATCGCAATCTGATGATTGCGAATGTAACGATCTGACCATGCCATCCAACCTCCTAGCAACACGGACGGGCCGATAACGGATATTGTGATGATCGATATTAGCCAGATTGGCATCAACCAACTTCAGGTCCTTTTGCTGCTAGCTGAGGAGCAGAGTGCCACGCGCGTTGCCGCCCGGCTTGGCCAGGCGCAGTCGACGATCAGCGGTGATTTGCGGCAGATGCGCGCCTTGTTCGGCGATAAGCTTTTTGTCCGGCACGCGCGCGGCCTCAAGCCGACGGCGCGCATGGAAGGTTTGCTTCCGGAATTGAAGAGCCTGTTTCGCACATTACAGGCCATCGTCGAGCCACCTGTGTTCGATCCGAAGACGGCGAACCGAACCTTTGTGGTCGTCGCCGGCGATTACTCGGAGTGGTTGATCCTGCCGCAGCTTTGCGCAGCGCTGGCCGACGAGGCTCCCGGCATCCGCATTGCGGTCGTCCATGCTGTGATGGGGCGCGCGCAAAAATTGTTCGAGACCGCAGAAATCGATCTGGCGTTGTCGGTGCCACGGTTGGCGGCGCCATGGCTCAAATCCACCCCGCTTGTCGAGGATACCTATTGCGTCGTCGCCCGGCGGGGGCATCCGCGCCTCACCGGACCGGCGATCACGCTTGACCAATTCTGCAATGAATTGCACGCGACGACAGTCCGGGATGACAATATCCTGGAACCAACCACGACCGACCGAACCCTGGCGGGGCTGGGACGTAAGCGGCAGGCGCTCTACATCACGCGCAATTACTCTTCGGCACTGCGTGTGATTGAGCAAACCGATCTCATCGGCATGGGGTTGCACGGGATTTTGCCGCTCTACCCGAAACTCCAGGCCTTTCCCGTGCCCTTCGACATCCTGCCCATGCGCATCCTCGCGACCTGGCACGAACGATCGCAGGCCGATCCGGGCCATCTGTGGCTCCGCCGGCGGCTCGGCGAGGTGGTCCGGCAGGGCCGCACCAACTTGCCAGCTTCCCAATAGGCCTTTTTCGTTTGCGGTCAGGGTGCTATCAAGCGCCCCATGACCGACACATCCCTCATCCGCAATTTTTCGATTATCGCGCACATCGACCATGGCAAGTCGACGCTGTCCGATCGCCTCATCCAGCTGTGCGGCAATGTCGCTGACCGGGATATGAAGGCGCAGATCCTCGATTCCATGGACATCGAGCGTGAGCGCGGCATCACGATCAAGGCGCAAACCGTCCGCCTGGACTTCAAGTACAAGGACGGAAAAGTCTATCAGCTCAACCTGATGGACACGCCCGGCCACGTCGATTTCGCCTATGAGGTGTCCCGCTCGCTCGCCGCCTGCGAGGGCGCGATCCTGGTTGTCGACGCCTCCCAGGGGGTCGAGGCGCAGACGCTCGCCAACGTGTACCAAGCGCTGGACAACAACCTCGAGATACTCCCCGTCCTCAACAAGATCGACCTGCCCTCGGCCGACGCCGAGCGTGTCAAGACCCAGATCGAAGACGTGATCGGCATCGATGCCTCGGGCGCCATCGGTGTCTCGGCGAAGACGGGGCTCAATGTCGCAGCCGTGCTCGACGCCATCGTGGAGAAGCTGCCGGCCCCGAAAGGCGATCCCAACGCCCCGCTGAAAGCCTTGCTGATCGACAGCTTCTATGACGCCTATCTGGGTGTGGTGGTTCTAGTCCGCATCAAGGAAGGCATGCTGAAACGCGGCCAAAAGGTCCGCCTGATGTCGTCGGATGCCAACTATCAGATCGAGCGCGTCGGCATTTTCCGCCCGAAACAAGAGATGCTGTCAGAGCTTGGCCCGGGCGAGGTTGGTTTCTTCACCGCCGCCATCAAGCAGGTGGCCGATACACGGGTCGGCGATACCATCGTTGACGAGAAGAACATGACCGCCACAGCTTTGCCGGGCTTCAAGCCGGCGCAACCGGTGGTGTTCTGCGGCTTGTTCCCGGTGGATGCGGCTGATTTCGAGGATCTGCGTGAGGCGGTAGGCCGGCTGCGTCTCAACGACGCGAGCTTTTCCTACGAAACGGAGAGCAGTGCGGCGCTCGGCTTTGGCTTCCGTTGCGGATTCCTCGGCCTGCTGCATCTCGAAATCATCACGGAGCGGCTGGAACGCGAGTTCAATCTCGACCTCATCACGACGGCGCCGAGCGTCATCTATCATATGCACATGAACGACGGCTCTGTGGTCGACATGCACAACCCGGCCGATATGCCGGATGTCGTGAAGATCAAGCATATCGAGGAGCCGTGGATCGAGGCAACGATCCTGGTGCCGGACGAATATCTGGGCGCGGTTTTGAAGCTCTGCCAGGACCGCCGCGGGCGGCAGAAGAACCTGACCTATGTCGGCACCCGCGCCATGGTCGTCTACGACCTTCCGCTGAACGAGGTGGTGTTCGATTTCTACGACCGCCTGAAATCGGTGTCGCGCGGCTATGCCTCGTTCGACTACCACATCCGCGGCTACGAGGAGGGCGATCTCGTCAAGTTGACGATGCTGGTCAACAGCGATTCCGTCGATGCGCTGTCAATGATCGTGCATCGCTCACGCGCGGAAATGCGCGGCCGCTCCATGTGCGAGAAGCTGAAAGAGCTGATCAAGCCGCACCTGTTCCAGATCCCGATCCAGGCGGCGATCGGCGCCAAGGTGATCGCGCGCGAGACGATCCGTGCCATGCGCAAGGACGTGATCGCCAAGTGCTACGGCGGCGACATCAGCCGCAAGCGCAAGCTGCTGGACAAGCAGAAGAAGGGCAAGAAGAAGATGCGCGAGTTCGGCCAGGTCGAAATTCCGCAGGAAGCGTTTATTGCGGCGCTCAAAATGGATGAGAATTGAAGCGTGCGGTAGCCGTTGCTGTCGTGAGCTTCATATCAACTGGTCAAGCCATGGCGTGGGAAATCGCGGGCTTCAAGAGCGGTATGACATTAGGCGAGACGACCACGGTAGCACTATCGCAAGGCGTACAATTGCGATCACGCGTTAAGCATGCAAACAAAGATGCCTACTCAATTGCAACAAGCTTTGGCTGGCTCTCTTTTTGCGCTGATGTGCTTTACGGAAAAACA
>JANXRM010000038.1 GCA_025353015.1 Hyphomicrobiales bacterium | reverse complement strand
CGAGGCATGAGCCGATCGTTCCGGTCAGGCCACCGCCGGTTGCACGAGCACTGCTGGCTGCACGACAACTGGCGTCAGCCGCCGCGGGGACGACATATCGTTCCCACGGCGGCTGATTTTCTGATGATGCCGTCCAGGTTCCGGATCAGGCGGTGACGGTTGTGCGCTTGAGTTCGACCAGTGGTTCTTTATCGGGGGCGCGCCGATCGTCCGGCAGCGTCGGTTCGATAAGGCCCTCCTCGACAGCCTTGATCTGCTTGGCGACGAAGCGCGAGTAGATGCGAACGTGCGGTAGGCCACCACCGACGAACCACATTCCCGGCTGCGGTGTGCGGCGCCACATATTCTTGAGTTCGCCGTCGCCGCCGAAGCCCCAGACCTCGCCGAGCTGTTCGGCAATCTCTTCGCCCATGAAGTGGCGGACCACGTCCTGCTGGTTCTTGTAGCCGGTCGCCGCGACGATCACATCGGCAGGCCGGACGCTGCCGTCTTTCATCTTCAAGCCTTCCGGCACCACGCGCTCGATATCGTGGTGTTGCAGCAGTTTTATGCGACCCTCGACGATCAGGTCCGAGCAGCCGACGTTGAAGTAATAGCCGCCACCCCGGCGCAGGTATTTCATCTGGAAGCCGGTGTCGTCAGGCGGCCCGTTGTCGAGCCGGAAACCGCGCTTTTCCAGGCCGTCGAGCAACGGACGGTCGGCCTCTTTGCACATGGCGCTCGAAATCCTGTAGCCGTTGACGAGCACGGGATAGGGCGAGGCGAGCCCGATGAGGTCGTTATCGGCGGTCGGCGTCGGCTCCTGGTAGAGTTCGTAGACGCGCTGCGCCTCCTTCAGGCTGACGATCAGCGTCGAAGACCTCTGCACGATCGTCGTATCGACGCCGCTGACGCACAGGTCGTGCGCGACGTCGTGGCCGCTGTTGCCGGTGCCGAGAACGATGGCCTTGCGCCCCTTCCACTTCTTGCCCGAATCGAACTGGCTCGAATGCAGCAGTTCGCCCGCGAAGGTCTCGATGCCCGGTAGATCCGGCATGATCGGAATGGCCGAGACGCCGGTGGCGAAAATCACATGGCGCGGCTTCAGCGTGCGCGTGCTGCCGTCGGCGCGGCGAACATTGATCTCATAGTGGCCCGCCCGCTTGTCATAACCACCGCTCGTGAACTCGGTGGAGGTCCAGATGTTGATCTCCATGGTGTCGGCGTAAAACTCGAGCCAGTTGGCGATCTTGTCGCGCGGAATATAGACGGGATAGTTCGCCGGGAAGGGCATGTAGGGCAGGTCGTCCACCCACACCTCGTTGTGCAGTGTGAGGTTGTGGTAGCGCTTGCGCCAGGCGTCACCGACGCGCTCGTGCCGGTCGATGACAAGCGTGTCGACACCGTGAATGTTGAGCGATGCTGCTACGCCGAGGCCTGACTGGCTGCCGCCGATCACGACCACGGTCGGTTCCCGGTCCTCGTAGGCGATCGCCTTCTGCCGATGATCCAACCAGTTCTCGCCGCCGAAACCGCCCGACCATTCCTCGCCGCGGGGCCGGCGCTTGCCGATGCGTTCCTCGTGCCCGCGGATCTCGTCGAGCGCGGTGAGCAGCACCCAGGCTTTCAGCCCCGACGGTCCGCCGGCCGCGGGCACGAGCCTCAGGATGCCGTTGGCGGTGCCGGCCTCGGTCTCGAAGGCGATGATGGCCTCGATGGTCCGGGTGCCCGCCCGCTTTACGATCCGCGGCGCCGTGCGGCCGGGTGCCACCACGAATTTGCGAGGCCGCATGACCGGCAGCATGGCGCGCAGCATCTTCTCGATCCGGTCGCGACCACTGAAGGTTTCGATGTGCCAGGTCAGCGCCAGCAGGTCGCGCCAATGGCTGTCGTCGACCATCAGCGCCGAGGCCGAGGCGATGTCATCGGCCACGATCGCAGCCTCGAACGCCTTGAGCCAGTCACGGGCGACTTCGGTCGGGTTGACGGAATCCAGTTCGATTGCCTGGGTCATGCTTGCTGCTCCCTGGAGTTGTCGATCGTTGGCCCATGATGGGCAGATGCGAAATGTCCGGACATTAGCTAACGCGACCCGCGCCCGATGTCGAGTTGATCGAATCTGACGCTCGCCGCGCAGGAAGAACGCTTTGGCTCCTATACCGCCGACTTCGGTCCGGCTGGCTTCGTTACGGCACCCGAACCAAGGTGCCCTGCCAACTCAAGGCGCCACCTGGCGGCAGTAGGTCTCGCGGATCAGCAGCGTACATAGCAATCCGATGAGCGCGCCGGCCACCAGCACGCTCAAGGCGGAGCGATAGGCCGCTGCATCGTAGAGCCGGACACCGGATGCCATCTGGCCGTTCCAGGCAAGATCGAGGCACCAACCGACCAGCGGCTGATAGAGCGCGCCGCCGCCCGTCACCATGCCATTGACGAGGCCGATGGTCGTGGCGCTGAGGCCGATTGGATTGTGCTCGCGGGCGGTGGCAAAGCCGACGATCTGCGCCGAGCCGCCAAAGCCGCTGGCGAACGAGAGGGCGATCAAGGCCGGCACCGGAAGATCGGGGAGATAGAGCAGCCCGGTGAGGCTTGCCGCACACAGCGTCATCCCCGCAACAAAAACCGGACGGCGGCGGCCGATGTAGTCGGAAAACCAGCCGATCAGCGGCGCGCCGATGCCCCAGCCGATGAATAACATCGATGTTATCGATGCCGCCGCGGTGCGGTCGAGGCCGTAAGCCGTGACGAGATAGGGCACGCCCCACAGCCCGGCGAAGCCTAACAATGGCGCCGTCGTGCCAAGACCCGCAACGGCGATAATCCAGGTTTGTGGATTGCGGGCGACCTGGCCGAGGCCACCGAACATGCGGCCGCTGGTCTTTTCCGGTTGCGGCCGGTCGCGCACGAAAGCCCACGATGCGACTGCGATCAGCAAGCCGCCCGACGCGAGCCACAACGTCGCCTCTCGCCAATCCGTGCGATCGACCAACAGCCGCAATGGCGCCTGACCGAGGACACCGCCGCTCATGCCGAGCAGCATGGCGATGCCCGAGAGAACCGCAAAGCGTTTGGCTGGAAACCAGTCGCCCGCCACGCTCATGGCACCAACGAGGCTGAACGCGGCCGAGGCGCCGATCAGGAAGCGGCCCGCGGCCACGCCCCAGAAGCTCGTGCTCATGCCGAAGACGACACAGCCCGCCGCGCAGACGCATCCGGCCATCGCCATCAGCCGACGGGCGCCGAAGCGATCGATCAGCAGGCCGACCGGCACCTGCATGCCGGCGTAGCCGTAGAAGTAGAACGCCGAGAGATTGCCGACCAGGGCCGCGCCGATTTCGAGGTCGCGCATCATGTCGTCGACCATGACGCTCGGCGCCACGCGCAGGATCCACGCGTAGAGAAAGAACAGGGCGCCCGTGGCAAACCCCAGCAAATGCAACATGGGCGGCTGGTTCTTTCCTAGGAGCTCAGGCAGCCCCATCGCGGATCAGGGCGGCGAGGTCGACGGGCGCGCGGCCCATGGCGAGTTTGCCGTCGGCAGTGCGCGGCCAATCGCTCTCGGGCTTGTCCCAGTAGAGCTCGACGCCGTTGCCGTCGGGATCGTCGAGATAGAGCGCGATGGAAACGCCGTGGTCGGAGGCGCCCGTCAACTTTATATTAGCCGCATGTACGCGGGCCAGCGCCCGGCCGAGCGCCTGGCGGTTCGGGTAAAGAATGGCCACGTGATAAAGCCCCGTGGTGCCTTTGGCCGGTGGCGGACCGCCGAGGCTCTCCCAGGTGTTGAGCGCTATGTGATGATGATAGCCTCCGGCCGCGATGAACACCGCACCCTCGCGTTGCTGCATCACCTCGAAGCCGAGCACATCGCGCCAGAAGCGGAGCGACCGCTCGATATTTGACACCTTCAGGTGCACATGGCCGATGCGCACGCCCGGGTCGACGGGAACCGCGGGGCTTGCGAGTGGCGTCAGTTTCGGGGCCGAACGGCCGGACATGGGTTCACTCCTTCGGTTTGGCGACCTTCTCCAGCACCATCTGTGTCTGCGTGATCATGGCGAGCAGCCGCCCCTCCGGGTTGGAGAGCCGGGTCTGCCAGACCATCGTCTTGCGGCCACGATGCAGCGGCGTCGAAACGCCGATGACTGTCGTGCCGATGACAGCGGGCGCGAAGAAGTTGGTCTTGCTCTCCATGGTCGTCGTCGTGGTGCCCTTCGGTAGGTTGACGACCGTGCCCATGGCGCCGAGGTAATCGGCAAACGACATATAGGCGCCGCCGTGCATGATGCCAGAGCCGTTACCCATGTCTTCGCGTGCGATCATGCGGGCTTCGATGCGCTCTTTTTCGACGACGAGCAACTCGACGCCGAGCAGCTTCATGAAGGGCGGTAGGTGCGCGCGTGCCTTCTGCAGGAGGTCATCAGTCAAGGGGCGGGCCTCATTTTGGGGATTGGTCGGTTTCACGGCAAATTAGTCGGCGGATGCTGCAATGCACAGCCTTGATGCCGTGTAAGGGCAAGTTCGCGGGGCACCCATGCGCGGGCCAACCATCAACGAACTATCGGCGCGCGGCTAGGCTGTGCCTGAACGACCTTAAAATTTCGATCCAGGGTGGAAAACACTGGTAGCGGGAGGCGGACTCGAACCGCCGACCTAAGGATTATGAGACCTTCGCTCTAACCACCTGAGCTATCCCGCCAAAGCACCGCGCCGCCGCAACTGTGCCGCCGCGCCGGTACCTGGGCGCGGTATAGGTGCCAAGCCTTCGTCCTGTCAAGCGATCCGCTGCGGTTGCGTCCTCGTTCGTCGCGCCCGAAACGATGACGGCCCAGCCGCGAACGACTGAGCCGTGAATGTCTGACCGCGCGTTGTACGGCCACGTCAGTCGCAAGCGATCACTCAGGCCTTCTTCTCGCCGGTCGAGAAGGTCTTCTCGAAACGCAGCATCGTGAAGAGGCCCCAGGGGCGCAGGGCCTGCTGGTCGACGACTTTCAGGTTCTCACAGACCATGACGCGATCCATGTCGAACACCGGGTGCCAGCCGAGTTTGTCACCGAAGGGTGCCATGCGGCGCTCAACCCAGCCGCGGACACCGTCGTCCTGGCTGAAATGATTGACCAGGATGACTTGACCGCCGACTTTACAGACGCGCTGCAGCTCACGCATCACTTTGGCGGGATCCGGTACGACTGTCAGCGTGTACATTGCCACGACGGTGTCGAAACTTTCCGCCGGAATGCCAAGTTCGCCAGCGTCCATCTCGTGCAGGCCGGTGACGTTTTCCAGCCCTTCCTCAGCGACCTTCTCGCGGGCTTTTTCCAGCATTTCTGGCGAGAGATCGATGCCGACAATTTCCAGTTGGCTACCGTAATGGGGCAGCGACAACCCGGTGCCGACGCCAACTTCGAGCACGCGGCCCTGGCGCTTGTTGATGATTTCGACCGCATGACGGCGGCCTTCGGTCGTGAAGCGGCCGAACGTGTTGTCGTAGAATGGTGCCCAGCGGCGATACGCACTGCGTACAGCGCGTTCATCCATCTGCGCGATCTTGACCGCGCGGTTCGTGCCACCAAGAGGTGACGGTTCACGCCCCCCCGAACGCAACGTCGATGTCATACTTGTCCCAGCTCCTCTCAACGCAGACGTCGTGTAACGGAAACAGTGTGAATGAAGTCTGAACGACTTATTTGGCCGTCGCCTGCAATGCCGAAGGCGACGCGTGATCGTTCCTCAGATCGTGTTCTGATGTTCTTCCCTGGCCTTCGATGCTAGCCGCGGGGATGCTAGTCGCGGGCCGACCATGGGTAGCCGTGATCCAACCGCCGCCAAGCACACGGGCTCCTGGAGATCCATCGGCGTAAAAAACGCACGCTTGACCTGCTGCAACACCGTATTCTCCCCCGAGCAACTCGACTTTAACTGCCCCGCCCCCGACTTTCCCGTTGGCGACTTTCCCGTTGGCGACTTTCCCGCCATCAGTCTCGCCGCTGAACCGCACGATGGCGGGTTGCGGGGCTTGCGTGGATCGAACGCGCGCGTAAACGGGAATGCCCTCGGTTGCCCCGATCCCATAGTGTTCGTGGTGTTCCCCGTCCGGAGCCGAGCCCAGAGCTGGCCAATGGCCGTCTCCAAGCCAATTGACGTTCCTTAGCAGGATCTCGCGGGTCTGCAAAGAGGTGCGCGGCCCGACGACCACACGTTTCGTGACAGCATCGAGACGGACGACATAGAGCGGATCGGCACTTTGGATGCCGAGACCTCGGCGCTGGCCGACGGTATAATGCAGGATGCCGGCGTGGCGGCCGAGCGTGCGACCGTCCACGTGCACGATATCGCCCGGTTCAGCCGCGCCAGGCCTGAGCTTTTGAATGATATCGGCATAGCGGCCCGATGGCACAAAGCAGATGTCCTGGCTGTCGGGTTTGACGGCAACCGGCAGATCGAGTTCGGCCGCGAGGGCCCGCACTTCGGGCTTCGTCAGGCCGCCCAACGGAAACCGCAGGAAGGCCAGTTGCTCCCGTGTTGTGGCGAACAGGAAATAGCTCTGGTCGCGGTCGGTGTCAGTGCCGCGATAGAGTTCCGGTCCCTGCGGTGTCAGGCGCATATCCACGTAGTGGCCGGTTGCAAGGGCGGCTGCGCCCAGTTCCTTCGCCGTACCAAGCAAATCGTGAAACTTGACGCTCTGGTTGCAAGCCACACAGGGGATCGGCGTCTCGCCCGCCAGGTAGCTGTCGGCGAAGGGTTCGATGACGGAGGCTCGGAAACGGGCCTCGTAGTCGAAGACATAGTGGGGAATGCCGATCAGGTCGGCGACCCGCCGGGCGTCGTGGATATCCTGGCCAGCGCAACAGGCGCCTTTGCGCCCGGTACTTTGGCCGTGGTCGTACAACTGCAGCGTGATGCCGACGACATCGTAGCCCTGCCGCTTCAGCAGCGCCGCAACGACGGACGAGTCGACGCCACCAGACATGGCCACGACCACGCGGGCGCCCGGCGCTACGCCTTCCAAAGGATGTGCGATGCCGGCCAGTCCGACGGCACGGTCAGCAGCTGTCGCGCTGAGTGCGGTCTGGCCAGCAGCTGAGAGGGTATCTGAAAGAGGACTGCTGTGACTTGAGCGGGTCATAAGGGGGATTTCGATCTCGCCACGTGGGAGCCATGCGGCTCACCACCGATCCATAATACGACACACCGACCGCCGGTCGCGGCCTCAGGCGCCATTGGGCGGCACACTAGTGTCCCGTTTGCGGCATCGCAAGGCCAAGTCTTAGGGCCGAGTCTTGGGGCCGAGTCTTGGGGCCGAGTCTTGGGGCCGAGTCTTGGGGCCGAGTCTTGGGGCCGAGTCTTGGGGCCGAGTCTTGGGGCCAAGTCTTATGGCCGAGTC
>JANXRM010000004.1 GCA_025353015.1 Hyphomicrobiales bacterium | reverse complement strand
CGCAGCACGTCGTCTAGACACCGATTTGCTACGCGATCTCAGCGCCTTGCGCCACAGCCAAACGATTTTTGCTCAAGCCTGATGCAGGATTCGGGTTAAGCGAGCGCCGCATTCAACCGCGCCGGGACTACTCAACCAAGGAGGAACTAAACATGTTGCATCGAACGATCGTAGGGCTCGGCCTCGCCACCGCGGCGCTCGGGCTCTTGGCGCCGCCGGCGCTGGCGCAAGACAAAGACGTCGTCATCGGCATGCAGTGCGACCGCACCGGGCCGACGCAGATCGTCGGCACCGTGCTCTGCCCCGCCTATCACGACTATATCTCGCTGGTGAACCAACGGGGTGGCGTCGAAGGCTATAAGGTCCGCGTCATCGAGATGGATCACGAGTACAAGGTGCCGCCGGCTATCGAGGCGCACGAGCGGTTCAAGAAGGAAGGCGCGGTCATCGAAAGCCCGTTCGGCACACCGCAACTGCTGGCGCTGCTGAAAAAGTTCGAAGAGGATAAGATCCCGGCGACCTCGCCAGGCATCGGCTCGTCAGCCGCCGCCGACGGCAAGCGCTTCCCTTATGTGTTCCCGGTCGCGGCGTCCTACTGGTCGCAGACAGCCGTTGGCGTCAAGTTCGCCAAGGACCAGCTCGGCGGTTCGCTCAAGGGGAAGAAAATCGCCTACCTCTTCTTCGACAATCCGGCAGGCAAGGAACCAATCAGCCTGCTTGAGGACCTCGCCAAGATCGAGGAATTCGAAATGCGCACATTCGCGGTGCCGTCGCCCGGCATCGAGATGGGTGCCCAGGTGCTCGACATCACCGGCCGCTTCAAGCCGGACTTCATCATCGCGCATCTCTTCGGGCGCGCGCCATCAGTTGCTATCAAGGAGCTGAAAGGCAAAGGCTTCCCGCTGAGCAAGGTTATCGGCCTCGTCTGGGCCGGTGCCGAAGCCGACATCCTGGCCGCCGGCGGCTGGGGCATCGCCGAGGGCTACAACACGCTGCAATATGCCGGTGTCGGCACCGACTTCCAGGTGATCAAGGACATCAACGAGCTCTATAAGTCGCAAGGCAAGACGCCACCGAAGGAGCAGGAGAACTCGGCGACCTACAATCGCGGCGTCTATCAGGCAGCCGTCCACGTCGAGGCGATCCGGCAGGCGATCAAGGCCAAGGGCGGTGCCAAGCCGACCGGCGCCGATGTTCGTGACGGCTTCGAGAAAATCAAGGCCGCTGACCTCGCCTGGCTCGGTCTCGCCCCGCCACTGGCCTTGTCGGCCGAGGACCATGAAGGCGGCGGCTGGGTGCAGATCTGGTCGGTCAAGGGCGGCAAATTCGTAAAAACGACGGAGTGGATCCAGGCCTACCGTGACGTGATCAAGAAGCACATCGAGGCCGACGGGAAGAAGTAGAGAAGACGTAAGTGCAGTGGGTCAGTCGTGAGTGGTCAGATGGTCAGTGATGTGGAGGGGCTACAAGCCCAGCTGCCACTCGCTACCCACCACTCACGACCTGACCATCTAACGACCTGACTATCTAACGACCTGACTATCTAACGACCTGACCATCTAACGACCTGACTATCTAACGACCTGACCATCTAACGACCTCACCCCCGCCCGACCCCGAGGCTGCATGCTGGCGATCAATAATATCGAGGTTGTCTACGACAACGTCGTCCTCGTCCTCAAAGGCGTGTCGCTCGAGGTCGCGCAAGGCTCGATCACGACGCTGCTCGGCGCCAACGGGGCTGGCAAGTCGACGACCCTCAAGGCCGTGTCGGGGATCTTGTTCACCGAGCGCGGCGATATAACGAAGGGCACGGTGACGCTGGAAGGCAAGGCGATCAACGGCCGCCGCCCCTTCGAGATCACCGGCCTTGGCATCGCACAGGTGTTCGAGGGCCGCCGCGTGTTCGAGAGCCTGACCTGCGAGGAGAACCTGATCGCGGGCGCCCACATCCAAACCGACATGGGCAAGGTCCGCGACGGCATCGAACTGGTCTATTCCTATTTTCCGCGCATCAAAGAGCGGCGCAACCAGCAGTCCGGCTATATGTCCGGCGGCGAACAGCAGATGCTGGCGATCGGCCGCGCGCTCATGAGCAACCCGAAAGTGCTGCTGCTCGACGAGCCGTCGCTGGGACTGGCGCCGCTGCTGGTCGAAGAGATTTTCGGCACCATCCAGCAGCTGGTGCAAAAGCAGAAGCTTTCGGTGTTGCTGGTCGAACAAAACGCGACGCTGGCGCTGGCTATCGCCGACCACGGCTACGTCATGGAGAACGGCCGAATCGTGCTCGAAGGCTCGGGCGAAAAGCTCCGCTCCAACTCCGACATCCGCGAATTCTATCTGGGCCTCAACGAAGGCGGCACGCGCAAGTCCTACCGCGACGTCAAGCACTACAAGCGGCGCAAACGCTGGCTGTCGTAAGGGAGCAGCATGCCGGCAGGCCGCGCGCCAGGTGCAACGCCGTTGTGCAAATTCGCCGCGGTCGGTTGTCTGGCCTGACGTTGCGTGCTTCAGTGCGGGCGTCCCTGAAGTTCGAGGCCCGAACAGCATGGTTTCCGACGTTACCGTGAAGGATAGCCGAGACGCGCCGCCGGCCACCGAAGATCGCTGGCTCGGCGTTCTCGTTCCCGTCTCGACGGCGCATTTCGTCAGCCATTTCCACATCATGGTGTTGCCACCGCTGTTTCCCCTGCTGAAACAGCAGCTCGGCGTCAGCTTTGTCGATCTTGGCCTTGCCATCACGATCTACAGCATCGTTTCCGCGCTGACGCAGGCCCCCGTCGGCGTACTGGTCGACCGCTTCGGTCCGCAGCGCATCCTGGTCGGCGGGCTCTGTCTCGGTGGCGCTGCATTCATGTTGCTGGGCCTGACATTCAGCTATCCAGCACTCCTGGTTGCAGCCGTGCTCTCCGGTTTGGCCAACAGCGTCTATCACCCGGCCGATTATGCCATGCTCGCCGCCGGCATCGACGACAAGCGCATGGGGCGCGCGTTTTCTATCCACACGTTCGCGGGCTTCCTCGGCGGTGCGGTGACGCCGGCCATCATGCTGGTCTTGGTTTCGCTGCTTGGTATCCGGACAGCCCTGTTCATCGCCGGGGCCATCGCCCCGCTCGCCGCCATTTCGGTTGCTATGGCCCACATCCCCGGCACCAGCGGCCGCACCGGCAGTGCCAATGCCAAGGCAAAGGGCGGCTCGCTCCGGGATATCATGACGCCGGCCATCGTCGGCCTGCTGGCGTTCTACACGATGGTCAGCCTCGCCAACGGCGGTATCAATACCTTCGCGGTGGCGGCCTTCGTCAGCGACTACGGCATGACTTTCGATACCGCAACCGTAGCCCTGACAGCCTATCTGGGCTTTGGCGCCGCGGGCGTTCTGGCCGGTGGCTACTTCGCCGACCGAACCAAGCGTCACGGTCAGGTCGCCGCCGCCTGCTTTGCCGCCAATGCCGTGATCGTTGCCCTCATCGCGATGCTGTCACTGCATGCCGCGGTTATAACGCTGCTGATGGCGCTCGCCGGGTTCCTCGGCGGCATCATCGCACCCTCGCGCGACATGCTGGTGCGCAAGGCCGCGCCTGCCGGTGCAGCCGGCCGAGCCTTCGGCATCGTTTCGACGGGATTCAACATCGGCGGCATCGTCGCGCCGCTCATGTACGGGTCGATCATGGATCACGGGCATCCTAGGTGGGTGTTTGCCCTCGGCGGCATGATCATGCTGGTCTCGGTGATCCTGTCGCTGATCACCGACCGGCGCCAGGCCGCGGGCGAAACGGCGGCGGAGGCTGCCGCAAAGCCACAGACGGCCTAATCCTACCAAAGAGTCGGTGCGCCAAGACTTGCGAGCTTGGCGTCCGCCGTGACGCGCGTCAGCCCTTCGATCTCAGCCTGCGCCGCCGGCAACCGGTCGAACGGATCGCGATGCGGTGTTGCCATGAGGCCCGCGCGGCGGACGTGTGGCACTGTGATGGGCAAAACGACAAAGCCCTCCTGCGCAATCGCCAACTCGAAATTATCCACCAACTCTCTCGCCTCAGGCCAACCATGACCGCCAACCTTGATCGCGAACTCCCATGCGGATGCGATGCTGACATGAATTACCGCGGCATCAAATCCGTCGCGCGGCGGGGCACTGGCGATGCCGCATCAACAGGCGTCAAACGCACGCGGCCAAGCGTCGGATCGACGATGCGTACAGCTTCACCGCGGGCCGCGCCTGCGACCAGTTCTTCCAGGTGCTCCTGGCGTGGCCAGCGTGACGTCTTCCATGGCTCCCCTCCGGCACCACCACTATAGGACGAAGCGGCACGCCGCTCGAAGCCTGTCCGCCCTACCGCGAAAACTTCTTGTACTTGATGCGATGCGGCACAATCGCCTGCTCGCCGAGGCGGCGCTTCTTGTCCTCCTCGTAGTCGGCGAAATTGCCCTCAAACCACTCGACGTGGCTGTCGCCCTCGAAGGCCAGGATGTGCGTCGCCAGCCGATCCAGGAAGAAGCGGTCATGCGAGATGACCACGGCGCAACCCGGGAAATCTTCCAGCGCCGACTCGAGCGCCGACAAGGTTTCGGTATCGAGGTCGTTGGTCGGCTCGTCGAGCAGCAGCAGGTTGCCGCCTTCCTTCAGCATTTTCGCGAGATGCACGCGGTTGCGTTCGCCGCCCGAGAGCAGCCCGACCTTTTTCTGCTGATCGGCGCCCTTGAAGTTGAACCAGCCGCAATAGGCGCGCGAACTCATTTCCTTCTTCTCGCCGATCTTCATGATGTCGAGACCGCCCGAGATTTCCTCCCAGACCGTCTTCTTGTCGTCAAGATGGCCGCGGCTCTGATCGACGTAGGAGAGCTTGACCGTATCGCCGAGCTTGATGGTCCCCTTGTCCGGCTTGTCGACGCCCGTGATCATCTTGAACAAGG
>JANXRM010000482.1 GCA_025353015.1 Hyphomicrobiales bacterium | reverse complement strand
TGACTGTTTCAGGCATCGGGACTGTGTGAGGGACGCAGACTATCTCTGTGCGCCGAGCCCCATGAACCCCTTCTGCGGCGGCTCGCCGATTGATTTCACCAGCCGATCCAGCTCCGACGCGGCGGATGCCTGGGATGTTGCAGTCGGGGTTCCGCCGCCTAGGTCATTGCCCGTCACGGCTGCGGGATCCGACGGGTCCGGTGGTGAAGTCGATTTGGCTTGTTTCACGACCGATGGCTCACTCGGCGTCTTTGTTGCTAGCTCCGGATTGATGGAACGGTCTGGCGTTTTTGGCACTTTGGCGCGCGGCTTCAGTCGTGTGTGTGCCGAGGCCACGCGTTGGCCAGCTTTGGCCGGTGCGGCCGCAACTGCTGCCTTTTCCGGACGCGTGGTACGCCCCGTAGCGCGCGACGTCACGGCCCCAGCCACAGTATCGTGCGCAAGCAGATCCGAGATTCGATCGATTGGTCTGACGTGTCGATCGGTGTCACGCAGGGTGTCCCCAGTCCAGGGTTTCTGCATGCCCGGCAGCGGTGCTGGTGGTAGTTTCTCGTGCGCCCCTTGCATGACGGCCCGCCAGATTGTTGCCGGCAGGCCGCCACCCATGACTTTGCTCATGGTCTCGCCGGTATCGTTGCCAACCCAGACGCCGCCGGCGAGGTGTGCCGTGTAGCCGACGAACCAGGCGTCGCGAAAATCCTGGGTCGTGCCGGTCTTGCCCGCCGCCATATGGCCTGTCAGCACCGCGCGCCGCCCCGTGCCAGAAACCATGGCGGTGTTCAACATGCTGCTCATGATGCCGATGTGATCAGGCGCCACGATGATCCTCGGTTGCACCTTCGACCGTTCATAAAGGATCGTTTTCGAGTTCGTTCGCACGCGCGTCACGGCATGCGGCTCCACGGCCACGCCACCGCTGGCAAACACGCCATAAGCGCCGGTCAGCTCGATCAGGGATACCTCGGATGCCCCGAGCGAAAGCGATGGGCTCGGGCGCAATTCCGACTTGATGCCGAGGCGCCGCGCGGTCGCGATGACCTTTTTGGTGCCGACATCCTGCTGCAGGCGCGCGGCAACCGTGTTGACCGAATGCGCCAGCGCCTGTCGCATGGTCATGGCGCCGCGATTCTGGCCGTTCTCATTGCGCGGCGTCCAGCCGTTGATGTTCAGTGGCATATCGAGAACCATCGTGTCGGGCGTTGCGCCTTGTTCGACGGCGGCGAGATAGACAAGCGGTTTGAACGCCGAGCCCGGCTGCCGATGCGCTTTGATGGCGCGATTGAACTGGCTTTCGGCCCACGAGCGCCCGCCAATCATCGCGCGGATGCCACCGTCGGTATCCAAGATAACCATCGCGGCCTGGCCCGCGCCAACGGCCGAACCTTCTGCCGCAAGGATCGACTGCACCGTCGATTGCGCCTGCTTTTGCAGGGCCGCATCGAACGTGGTTTCGATGATGATTTCCTTGTGTCCGGTGCCGATCAGCGGCGGCAATCGTTCGAGCACGAACTCCACGGCATACTCGAGGCCGGTCAGCTCGCGGCCACCGGTCGGGTCGGCGAACTTCACGGATTGGGCTGACGCCGCGCTCTCGGCCGCTTCCTCGATGTAACCGGCAGCCAGCATCTTTTTCAGGACGACGCGGGAGCGCGCACGCGCCAGCCCCGGGCTGCTGTTCGGCGAATACTTGGAAGGCGCCTTCAGGAGGCCCGCTAACACCGCAGCCTCCGCCAGTGTCAAAGACCGCGCCGATTTGGCAAAATACCGGCGTGCCGCAGCTTCGATGCCATAGGCACCGCCGCCAAAGTAAACGCGGTTGAGATAGAGCTCGAGAATATCCTGCTTCGGCAGCCGCACCTCGAGCCAGATGGCTAGCATCAGCTCCTCGAACTTGCGTCCCATGGTCCGTTCGGACGACAGGAACAGGTTTTTTGCGAGTTGCTGCGACAGCGTCGATCCACCCTGGACGTAACGCCCGGCGCGAAGGTTCGCGAACATCGCGCGAAACAGGCCGATGGGGTCAAGACCGCGATGATCGAAGAAGCGGCGATCCTCGGTGGCGACCACGGCTTCGATAACGTGATGCGGCAAGAGATCGAGCGGCAGGAACTGATAATTCTGCCCGCGTTCAGCAAGAACGCTGCCGTCGCGCGCCAGCACCCGCACTATCGGCGTCGCGTCGTTCTTGCGCAGGGACATCGGATCGGGAAAGCGGATCGTATAGTTGATCAGCAACATCGACAGCGCGGCGCCGGCAAGGAGCGTCAGCACGGCGGCAGCGGCAAGGGCACGGCGGACAAAACGCGGCATGCGCCGGCGCGGGGGGCGGCGCTTGGGCGAAACGACAGGCGATGCAGCCCCGACGCCCTGAGGCTGCCCGGAGGCGGTCGAGCCCCAATCATCCCAAACGCCCATGCCGCCACACCACAAGGCAACTTCCCATGCAGAGCCCGGACGGGCCCCACATCCCACAGATGTTCATACGTGGGCGGGCATTAAGGGCAGGTTAAGCCTGTCTACGCGGCGATGCTGTCGATCGGACATGGCCGGAGATCTCTGATCTTCGGCGGCGGTCAGGCGGCGACAGCGGTCTCGTTGCGCCACCGCGACTTCAAACCGAGAACCGCGGCCCGCGCCATAAACGTGACATTGCCGATGATATACCGGCGCCACATCCGGCCGGGCTCCTGGGCGAGCCGCCACGTCCATTCAAGGCCGAGCGTGCGCAATATGGACGGAGCACGCGACACGCGGCCCGAATAAAAATCGAACAGGCCGCCAACACCAACCTGCACTGGAACTTTGACGCGATGGGCATTGCGCTCGATCCAGCAATCCTGCAAAGGCACACCCATGCCGACCAGCAGGATCGACGCGCCACTGGTGTTGATGCGTTCGATGACGGCTGCTTCCTCAGCGCTGCCTTTGTCGAAAAAGCCGTGATGGGTTCCGGCAATCGCATGCGGCAGACCTTGCGCGGCAATCGTCGCTGCAGACCCCGCCGCTGCCCCCGGCGCGCCGCCGAGCAGGAAGATCGTCACGCCTTTATCGACGGCTTGGGCCGCGAGCAGCGGCAACAAATCCGTTCCATTGACGTTGTCGATCAGCGCGTCGCCCGCCAGGCGCGCAGCAACCGCCAGGCCGCTGCCGTCGGCGTAGCGGATGTCGGCGGATGCGACCGTATCCCAGTAGGCGCGATCGGCCCAGGCGCAGTTCATGACATGAGCATTGACGAACACGACACGGCTTTCGCGTGCGAGTCGTCCAGCCTCGGCCAGATCAGCCGC
Source organism: Hyphomicrobiales bacterium (assembly GCA_025353015.1). Lineage (GTDB taxonomy): Bacteria > Pseudomonadota > Alphaproteobacteria > Rhizobiales > Hyphomicrobiaceae. Next base: position 32,759 of record JANXRM010000482.1, on the reverse strand, counting down.
GGCGCGGTCGAGATCGACGTTGTCGATGTCGAGGCCGAGCAATTCTAAATGTTTCGACCCGACAGCGTCTGCGGCAGCCCTGGGGCGCCAGAGCAACGACGACCTGGGTGCAGGCGGCGCGATGCGAGCCGTGGCCGCGGATCGCGCACGTGATACCGGATTACTCATGTCCCCCCCCTCGACCGAACGCCTGTCGCGGAACTCCCGGATCATGAATACGCGAGATCGCGGCGCACGTCGCGGCTCGCCTTGGAATGAGGTCAAAAACGATTTACCAGCATCGAGACAATTGTTTCAATTCGGTTGGGTCGTAGCCACGTGGGGTCGCAATTCGCAGAACAAATGGCAATTCCGCAAACGGGCGTGAGGTTCGATGCCGTACCAACCGATGCTTAACGCGTACCAGCGATATTACTGCGTCAGCTCTAAGGCACGCGGAAACACACATGGTTCAAGTCAGTGTCGTCATTCCTCTTTATCAAACGGAGGTCTATATCCGGGCGGCGCTCGACTCCGTGTTGGCGCAGACCTTCACGGATTTCGAAGTCATTGTGGTCGACGATGGCTCGCGTGATGACGGTCCAAACCTTGCGCGTGCAACCGGCGATTCTCGGGTTCGCGTGATTACTCAGGAAAACCGTGGCCTTGCGGGTGCCCGCAACACCGGGATCCGGAATGCCAAGGGCGACCTGGTAGCTTTGCTCGATGCCGATGACCTGTGGGCTTCGGAAAAGCTCGCGCGGCACGTCGCGCACTTCGAGCAGGAGCCGACGCTCGACGTCAGCTTTTCAGCCTCGCGGCTGATCGACGGTGATGGCCACGACATCGGTCTCGTGCAGCGGCCGATTTCGACGGACTTCAAGACGGCCGATTTTTTTTGCCGTAACCCCGTCGGCAATGGCTCGGCGCCGGTGCTCCGACGTTGCGCGCTGGAGCGCATCGCATTCAACGACGACACGCTTGGACGGCAATGCTGGTTCGACGAAAGCTTCCGTCAATCCGAAGATATCGAGTGCTGGATGCGGCTCAAGGTTCTGGGGCATTGCCGCTTCGGCTACATCGACGCGCCGCTGACGCTCTATCGTGTCAACAGCGGCGGTCTTTCGGCGAATATCGATGCGCAGCTTGCGACCTGGCGCCGGTTTCGCGACAAGGTCCAAAGCTATGCGCCCGAGGTCGTCGAGGCGGAAGGTGCCCGGGCGGAAGCCTACCAATTGCGCTATCTCGCGCGCCGCGCCGTACGCTCGGACAACCGTTCGGCCGGACTGCGCCTGATGCTGCAGTCGATCCGGCGGTTCCCCAGGATCGTGACCGAAGAACCCAGCCGGACAGCGGGTACCCTTGCAGCTGCCCTCGCCAAGGTCTGCTTCCCCCCAGATGTGTTCGGCCAGCTGGAACGCCGGGCGCTTAAGGTTGCAGCGGCGAACCCTGGTCTAAGGCTCTGACGTAGACGCCTTGGAGCAATGACGGGCCGCTTGCCGACGCTTGCGTACGCACGCGAGGACCAGCCTTGCGCCGCTCCGGCATTTTTGGGGATTTTGTGAACACGGCGTTAACCGTGTCGCCCTAAAACAATTCTAGCAACTGCCTCGTGCCTCGAGTGGTGAAAGCTGTGCGTCGAACTCTGGGTCGAATATTCGTCACCCGATGCAAGGAGCTATGGTCCAGCGACCGGCTGCTGCGCGGCTTCGGCTTGCTGGGGATCGGCGAGTTCATGGTGCGCAGCACGCGCGTTGTGACGGCGATCGTGCTTGCGCGTGCGCTTGGGCCGGTTGATCTCGGCATTGCTGCAACGGCCATCACATGTTTCGAACTCGTGCGCATTTTGGCTAACAATGGTCTTGGACAGATGGTGATCCGGGCCGAACCGGAGCAGTTGGACGCCATCTGCAACACGGCCTGGTCCCTCATCTGGAAAATCTGCTTCGGTATGACGGCGCTGCAACTGGCAGCCGGCTTGATCATTACGCACATGACCGGGCGCGCCGAGCTTATGCCGATGATCGCGTGCCTCGCCGCCGTCTATCTGACGATGCCGCCGGGAATGGTGCAAGGCTGGCTGCTGCAGCGCGAGCAGCGCATGGGCATGATTTCAGGGATCTATGCCAGTCAGGTCGTGGCCGACAATTTTCTCGCGATCCTTCTTGCCGTCACAGGATTTGGCGCGTGGGCGATCGTGCTGCCGAAACTCCTGACGGCACCGGTCTGGCTGCTCGGCGTCCGCCTCGCCCGCCCTTGGCATCGCAACGATGCTGCCGGACAGTTACCACCGCGTGCGATGTGGACCTATTCGGCGCCAATTTTGGCCAGCGAAATCCTGGTCGCTGTGCGCAGCAATGCCGACAAGATGCTGGTTGCGGCCATGCTCGGGCTTGAAGCGCTCGGCGTTTACTACTTTGCCTACAGTGCCGGCTACGGTTTGAGCATCGGCCTCACAGGCGCGCTGACGGCTGCGAGCTTCCCGCATCTTGCCGCAACCCGCTCGCCCGCGGAGCTGCTGGAGAGGTTCGATCGCGCGCTGCGACGACTGGCCTTGCCTATTTCAGGCCTCATCCTGCTGCAGTCCTTGGCGATCTTCTTCTACGTGCCGCTGCTGTTTGGCGAAAAATGGTTGCCCTATGCACCCGTGGTTGCCGTGCTCTGCATGTCGGCTGCAACAAAATCGTGTTCGGATCTGGCGGCGCAACTTCTCCGCGCGGCCGGTATGCCCGGCATGGAACTTCGCGCCTCGATCATCTTCACGGCCGTGCTGTTGGGCGCATTCGCCGTAGCACTTCCGTTCGGCCTGATGATCGGCGTTATCGTCATCGCTGTCGTTTCCATTACGTTGCAAGCGGCCTTTGCGTTCTGGGCGCGTGCAAAGGTGAAAGCTCTGGCGCAGGTGACAGCGTTGATCCAGGTGACGGCGTTGTTTCGGGTGGCAGGCGTGATCGATGATCCGCCGCGTTCCGTAAGTCTCGAAGCGTCTGTCTGATCACTATCGTTCACCCTCGCTCGAACTGAATTGTCTGAATGCTTGTGCGCCGAAATCTCCGCTCGCCCGTCCGTGCAAAGGATCCCCCCTTTGCTGGATTGAGCCCGCGTGAGGCGCAGGCGACACTGCAGAAGGCCTTTCCACGCCGCAAACGCACATCGTGGGTTCTGCCATCTATCCTGCTCGTTTGGGGGCTGGCTGCCGCCTACTACATATTTACGCCTGCGAGCTACGTCAGCAAATGGACGCTCATCCTGCCGGTCTCCAACGGTGGATCGAGCGTCTCGCTCGATTCGATCGGCCAGACATCGACCTTACAGAGCCAGACGTTCGGCAGCATCAACATGTCGCCGAAGGTGATCTATCGTGAAATCGCCGATAGCGATCAGGTCCGGACGGCTGCGGCGCAAATTTTGCGCGTGTCCCCCGGCGAGTTCGGCCGCGCACGCCTGCGCTTGATCGACGAAACTGCGTTGATGCTGTTCCAAATCCAAGGCCGGAGCCCCGAAGAAGCGCAGCGCAAAGCGCAAGCCATGCAGATGGCCTTCGGAATGCAGCTCGATGCGCTGCGTCGCGACGAGGTCGAGCGACGTGGCCAGACGACACGCGAGAGCCTCAAGCTTTATCAGGCGACCCTGGACGCGGCGCGCGAGCGCATCCTTGAATTTCAACGCACGACCGGCATGTTGTCGCTGAGCCAGTTCAACGAGGCGGTGTCGTCCGCCGAATTGTTGCGGCGCAAGCTGAGCGACGCGCGGGCCGAGCATCAAAAGCTGTCGAGCCAGCAAGCCAGTTTGATGAGCCGGATCGGCCTTGATCCCATGGAAGCGGCGGCTGTCATCAAGCTTGCATCCGATCCAGCCTTCACCAAGCTCGCCTCGAGTTTTGCCGAGGCCAATGGCTCATCGCACGAGAACAACCAGATCTATGGGCCTAATCATCCTGCACGGGCGATGGCGCAATTGAAGATGAACGGTGCGATGGCGGAAATCCAAGCTATCGCCCGGCGGTCGCGCGTCGACTCCTCGGTCGACCTAAAGCGGCTGATCCTCTCCGTGAACGGGTCGCATCAGGCCGATCTGTTGCATTCGATTATCTCCAACGAATCGTTGCTCGAAGGGCGTCGCAAGGAGATCGCGTCACTCGAAGCGGAGATACTTCGCCTCGAGCAGGAAATCGCGCGCATGAGCCAGGATGCGGCGCGGCTGGAATATCTGAAAAAAGATCACCTCGTCGCCGAGGCGGTGTTTACGTCGGCGGCCGCGCGGCTCGATATCAACCGCAGCGACTTGTATTCTTCGTATCCGCTGGTGCAGACGCTGGCGGTGCCGGACCTGCCGACCGAACGCAATCAGCCGCAGCTGATATTGGCGTTGGGTGGCGGCTTCGTTGGCTCATTCTTCGTTCTCCTCGCATGGGGTGCTGCATGGATTCGCAGGACATTCGGAAAGAAGTCCGCCCGCAAAACAGCGAAGAGTGGCTCGTCTACTGGGCCATCATCGGCACCTGGGGTTTCTATGTCGCGGGGCTAATCTATATCGTTGCCGTGGCCGTCGGGTTCGCATTGCTCGTGATGCTGGTGGCGCGCGTTCTCGACCTGTCGGAACAGTCGTTCGAGCTTCGGCTTCCCCCTACGGCCACGATCGTGTGGATCGCTGGAATGGCGGCGTTGGCCGCTGCCCTCGTCATGGCGCATCTCGACTACGAGTTCGGCACACCGACACTGATCAAATCCCTTTTCGGTTGGGCGAAGGGCTGGGCGTTGTTCGCGATTTTTCCGCTGCTTGGCTCGATGCTGTCGATCCGGCCCACCGTGATCACTCGCGCGACTGGGATCCTGGCTGTGCAGACGCTGGTGCTGATCCCGATATTTATGGTGTCCCCGATCATTGGTCTGCCGAAAGATCTTTACATTTCACCCTTGAGCTACGTCATCGGTACCGGCGATGAGTTCTTCGCGGTCACCCTTTACGTGCCTGAGGAGTCCACGGGCCGCAGCCGCTTCCGATTCTACTCGCCCTGGCCCACAGCTGCCGCTTTCGTTGCCGGTCTCGGACTGGTTTTGGCTTTTTATGAGCGCGACCTGCGGTTCCGCATCGCCGGCATCGTTGCCACGATCCTGGTTTGCTGGATGGCCGGCTCGCGCCTGTCGATTATCGCGCTACCGGCCGTATTGATCATGTCGCTTGTGCTTGCAAACCTGTCGCGACCCGCGATCTGGCTGGCACTCGCGTTCGCTGCAACCTTGACGTTTTTGTTTTCCGACGACCTTGTTCATGCCTATCACGACGCCAACGATGCCTTCAATGCGGCGCGCGCCGATTCGAGCCGGGTGCGGGCGACGCTTGGAAACATCGCGGTGCATCGTTGGTGGTCGGAGGCACCCATTTTCGGTCACGGCATTCTCGATCCCGGCGGCCAAGCCGTGCAACGCATGCTGATCGGCTCGCACCATACCTGGTGGGGACTGCTTTTCGTCAAAGGCGCTGTGGGTTTCATCGGGCTCGCTGTGCCCCTCGCCTGGAGCATCACGGAACTCACGGCCAAATCTCAGCGCGATCGAGTTGCGCGTGTCGGCGTGGGTATCGTGCTTTCCATCTTGCTCTTCTCGCTTGGCGACAACATCGAGATCATCGCCTATCTGGTTTGGCCGAGCTTGTTGTTTCTCGGTGCAGCCTTCCGCCGACGGCTGATATTGCCGACAACGGCTCTGCTGGGAGCGCGCTGACGGATTGATGGACGACGTGAAATAGCCGTCAAATAGTCGTCACAGCGACGGTACTCATCAGACGATCGAACGCCGATCGGCGGCTCGTGCGCTTGGCTCGATCGCAAACACTGTCGTTTTGTTGTTTTGTCGTATTCGCGGCCGGCCGTGCCCAACTTTTGCGGGGTCACGAAACGCCCGCCCTTTGCAGCCGATATCAAATTTTAAGCATGGACGACGACTGCTGCGGCTGGATGCAGCCGCGCCTGAACGGCTGGCAACATACTGATGCTATTTTGTGCCAGGTGCGCCGAGGCCCTTTAGCTGCGTCGCAGGAACCAGGACCGATTGGAAAATGCTCAGGACGTCGCGGAATTCGGTCACCGTGCTATCGTAGCAGGCAATCGCATCGTCCGGCATGAGATACGGGTTCAACGCGTCGCGGTCGGGACTGCGGACAAGATCTTCGATGGAGCGTTGTACGACCTCGGTCTCTCGGGTCTTGGGATTGCGGCTGATCAAGACAGCATAGCGCGACGCATTCGTCCCGGCCGTTCCACCGACGCAATTGGCCTGCACCAGCCCCTGAAGAAAGCGGGTGCCGTAAGGTACGCTATTGTTGAACTGGGGGTTCGTGGGCGCGGCCGACAGCGCTGGTGAGGTTAGATTCGAATTGAAAATGCGGATGCCGCCAACGGTGATTTGCGAGGGACGGACAAGCGCCGATTGGAAGCAACCGCTTTCTCCGACTTCGACGTGATCACCTTCGATCAACGGCATGTCGTCGACGGCTGCGCCTGTAATGGCGCCGCGCCAGTCGAGCGTGAACGTGCGGCCATTGCGTGTGACTTTGATATTCGAAAGATCGGCATCCGGACGGACGCCGCCGGCCGCACGCAGCGCCGCTCCGAGAAAACGCTCCATCGGACTGTCGCCGAACTTGTTCAAGGCCCGGTCTTGCTTGTCGGCGTCACGGATCGTGTTGATCGAATGCCGGCCGGGCACGAACACTGCGCCGGCGACCGACACGTTGATCGGCGCATACTGCACGGGGCGAAGGCTCAACCTGATCGCTTCGCGCGTAAAGATGCCACCCTCGATGAGCTTCGTCTCGATCCGCTTCGACAATTCGCTGTTCGTCAGGCCGAGAGCCTCGACTGGACCGGTGAACGGCAAGACGACCGTGCCATCGGCATTGATCGCATAGTCGCCAGCGAACTCAGGCGCGCCGAATACGAAGACGTTGAAGCGATCGCCGGGTGAATACCGCATCGTCAAATGCTGGAGTGCGGCCTTGGAGGACTTCAGGCCCGAGGCGGGCGCGATGAACGTCGCATTGCCGGGGACGGCGCAGGTCTTGCTGCTATAGGAGAGGCCACCGAGCCGGCTGCGGACCGCCGATTTTTCGGGGTCGTAGAGCGCCTTGTTGGAATTGGCAGGCGGATTGAGCGCCGAGCAGCCGCCGAGGCCTAACATCGTTGCACAGATCGCCGACGCAACCATCCGCCGGGCCGTCGGGACTGATCGCGCCCGGGCCGTTGGAACGCCGTTTTCGACTCGCTGCGACAACTGAACCGCCTCACTCGACACAGGTGCCTGACCGGTGGACACCAACGCATGCCAAAACTCAGCCGCCGATCGTGCCTGGGTGGTCACAGATGCTTGTGGCGAGCGTGAGCACGGCGCGGGCTTCAAGCTGAGGATTACGCGTGCAAACCTAAAATAGCGTTACGAGGTCATTTCAGCGGCCGGCTGCGTACCGGCAGGAGCAGGAAGAAACCGGTAACCAAAAACGCGGCAATAACGGCCATGCCAATGCGCTGGCTGCCGCTGATACGGGTGACCAGCGCAATCAGAAACGGCGCCAGGAAGGCTGTCACCTTGCCGGAAAAAGCAAAGAGGCCGAAAAATTGTGTCATGCGATCGGGTGGCGCGAGATGGGTGAGGAGTGAGCGGCTCGCCGCCTGGACTGGCGCCGCCACGAGGCCCACCAGCATTGCAAATGCCAGGAATACGCGCTCCCCGGTCGAGGAAAAGACGGCGCCGCCAGTGGCTTTCGGCGCTACATCGAATGAGAACAGGACCGACGATCGCGTCACGGACAGAATACCGATCGCCCCGACCAGAAGGATCACCAGGGCGCCCAGGATGACGCGCTTGGAACCGATCCGGTCGTCCAGAAACCCGCCGCATATGGCGCCGATCACGCCCGTTAAGACGAGGATGATGCCAAAGAGACCCCGGTCGCCGGTCTGCCAATCGAAGACCGTCGCACCGTAGATGCCGCCAAAGGTAAAAATCGCCGACAGCCCATCCGAGTAGATGGCGCGGCCAACCAGGAACAGCAGCATGTCGCGATGGCTCGGCAACTCCTTCAAGGTGGCCCACAACGCGCGAACCGGTGAGACGTCCGTGCTGGTACTTTTGCGAACAACGTCTGGCACGAACAGAAAAAATGGGATCACGAAAAGCCCGAACCAGGCGGCACAAAAGGGACCAACCAGACGGTCGCCCTCTCGGCTTGCAGCATCGAGCTTTAACAGCGGCTGCAATCCGAGCAAGGTTTTACCCGTTCCCGGATCAGCCACCAAGAGTCCCGCGACCAGCAAGAGGCCGACCAGCCCGCCAGCGTAGCCGATCCCCCAGCCGAGGCCCGACAGGCGCCCGATCTGGGACGGTGGCACCAGCGTCGGCATGATGGCGTTCACGAAGACCGAGGCGCATTCGGCTGCAACTGTCGCCGCCACGAAGCAAAGAACGACCAGCCACAGGTCCGCGCCTGTTGACGCAGGTTTGGCCCACCAAAGGCCGGACGTGGCGACAATGAGGATGACGGCAAAGAGGGCGACCCAGGGCTTGCGACGGCGGCCGCCATCGGCAACGGCCCCGAAAATCGGGCTCCCGATGCCGACCAAGATGCCGGCGACGGCTGCCGCATAGCCCCAGAGTTCCTGGCCCTGGGCGGCATTCCCGACGACCACATTGGCAAAGTAGGGTGCGAACAGGAACGTCAGGATCAACGTGTAGAAGGGTTGCGCTGCCCAGTCGAACAAGACCCAACCAGCCAATGCGGGCTTCGATGCCGAGACGGTTGGACCCCGTGCTGCGCCGTCACCCGCTGCGCCGTCACCCGCTGCACCGTCACCCGCTGCACCGTCAGCGGTCTCGTTCGGACGTGTGGTCACTCTGGTGATCTCCCATCGACGGCGCTAACTTGAGAGCCGAACCCCGGTCACTGGACCGCTCGCTGAACAGCTAACGGACTGGCTGGGTGTTTGCACGAACAACCGTCACACTTCTAGATTGGCACGCTAGATCGGCGGACCGGAAAAACCAACGAGACTGGCGTGCCGCGATTGCAGCAAGCCCGGAACGTGAAGACGCAACAGGCGAGGCATACCCCCATGAAACCAGACAAGAAACCGCGCGCAAAGCCACACGCGACGCCACACACAAAACCATTGGGCCACGGCCTTTATTGGCAGGACATCAAGGTTGGCGACCACTTCCATACCTTCGGCCGGACGATTACGGAAACCGACATCGTCAACTTCATTTCCTGCACCGGCATGCTGGAAGTCCTGTTCACCAGTGAGGTCTACAGGCAAACGGAAAGCCAAATCAAAGGGCGTCTGGTCCCGGGCGCATTGGTCTTCTCGATTGCGGAAGGCTTGACCATCATGGGAACCATTCAAGGCACAGGACTGGCCTTTCTCGGCATGGATCTTGAAATCAAAGGTCCAACGCTCGCCGACGATACAATCCGCGTTGACATCGATATCACCGAAGTGCGACCGACATCCAAGGGTGGCAGAGCAATCGTCCGGACCAGGAATACTGTCACAAATCAAAAGGGAGAGGTGGTTATGGTCTACAATCCGCTCCGCATGATGAAGGGCCACCCGGTGGCAAGCTGAACCGGGGCAAATATGCAATTGCGCCAACATCATACCGACTTGCACCGACAGTTTCATTATGTAACAATGCAACTCGTGGTGCAGTCGAGGTTGAAGACGGCGCGAGGCGCGTTAGTTGTAGATCTGGCGGCGGAGTGTGTCGTATGCGGCGTTCCAAACATTCATTGTTGAAGGCATTTGGTGCAGGAATGCTATGGGCCGGGGCGGGCACGCTCGGCGCGTTCGGCATGCACGCCTACTTTGCTCCACCAGCCGATACGACTGCGTCCGATCACATCAAAATGGCGATTGCGGAGCTTGTTCCGGGCGTGGCCCGCTGGGCACAGTTTCCACTTGCATCGCCAGCGACTGCTGCCAATCAACCCGTTGGGTCGATGGCACCGCTTGTGGACGACGCAAGACCCTCGCAATTGGACGAAACAGCGCTTCGCGAAGCCCAAACGCGCGTGGCGAAACGCCAAGCCGACGTGCAAGCCAACCGCATTCTGGTGCAAAGCATTCAACAGGAACTTGCCCGGGTCGGTTGTTACGCAGGCGCGATCGACGGCCAGTGGTCTGATGGGACGCGCAGCGCCATGGGCGCCTTCACTGAACGGCTGAAAGTCAGGTTGCCGCTGACGTCGCCAGACTACATTTTGCTAACGATGCTGCAGGGGCATTCGCGCAATGCCTGCGGCTCTGATACAGCAAACGGTACGTCCGTTGTCGCGACGGCGCGGTCGCTGCAAGCAGGTGTCCCAGTCCAGGCAGGCCTGGCCGCCGTGACGTCAGGGCAGGCGAAATCCGGGCAGGGGAAAGCGACCAGGCTGGAGGCCGATGCGGCCTCTCCGGCACCGGCGCTGCCGACGCAACAATTCAGGACGGCCGTGACGCCAGCTCCGATGCCGAACGCCAACCGGCAAGCCCGGCAACCTACAGAAGTTCGGGTAACCAGCGCGCAATTGCCGGCGGCGGAGCCCGTGCCGCAGTTCGTCTCGCCCTATATGGCGCCGGCATCGCCGTTGCCAGGCCGTATGGCTGTGGGCGTACCCACGAGGCCAGACGACACGCCTGCAGTGCGGGCTGAGAAACCCAGCGGCACCCCTCAACCGGTCGCTATCGTGCCACCAGCGCCTCCCGCGCGAGCGCCGCAACCCAACCGCGCAGCACCCCGTGCTGAGCCGGTTCGCACGGCAGCCAGCCCTCAGCGTCAAAACAGTGGCGGCGGGAACAGCGGTGGCGGTGGCAACACGGGCGGCGGTGGCTCACGCGGCCAGGTCTTCTCACGGCTTGGCTCGTCCGCACCTTAGATCGGCGACTGCTTGACCGCCTAACGATGGCTGGATTCTCCCATCAGTTGCGCTTGCCGGCTGCAGCCGTCATGGCCCGGTAGGCGGCTTCGATGCCGTTTTCCACATGTGTCTCCGTGAAGGCTGCCAGCACTTTTGCGCGGGCAGCAGCACCGAGTTGCACACGGAGCTCCGGATCCCGCGCGAGACGCTCCAGAACTTCAGCGAGTGCCGCGGCATCGCCTGGGGGCACAATGAAACCTTCGACCCCGTCGCGCACGAAGTGCCGGCAACCCGGTACGTCCGTAACGACGATCGGGCGGCCTGAGGCTGCGGCCTCCAGAAGGGCGCGGGGCATGCCTTCGCGGCTCAGTGCCGGCAAAACGAAAATATCGGCCCGGCGCCAGATAGCCGCGACGTCGCGTGTGAAACCCATATAGCGCGTCCGCTCCCCGTCGCTCCAAGAGCGCAGCGTGCCATTGGGGATGGCCTCGGGATTGCCGTCGTCGCTTTCGCCGTAAAGCTCAATGGCTAGTGGAACCTTCCGCTCTTGCAGCAATCGAGCGGCTTCCATGAGGACGGCCACGCCTTTCGAGCGGATCATGCGGCCGACGAACGCCGCGACCGGCACCGCGTTCGCCGCCGGAGGTACTGACGGGTAGGCCGCCGGATCGATCCCGGCACCACCCAACATCGTCACGTGATGCCCAGGGGCGACGCCACCCTGCTCGAGAAAGGCCAGATCCTCCGGATTTTCAACCAGTAGCCAGCTTTGCGGTTGCGCGATGACGCGGCGAATGATCGAAAGTGCCGCTTTTCGCGCCAATCGCGCCTTCGTCGTATCCGAGATGGCCAGAAATCCCAGGCCCGTCATGTGAACGACCGCGTGCCGAACCGGCGCCATCGACACCGCCAGCCCCCCCAGAACGATCGGCTTCATGGCGATCAGATGGATCGCATCGGGGTTTTCGTTGCGAATGATGGCCGCCAGACGGCCGGCGGTTCGCAGCTCCCGAACAGGGTTCATCGAAGACCTGTTGTAGTCGAAGTCGATCGTACTTGTGCCCAGGCGTTCGATTTCGGCGAACCTGCCCGATGACCGCGTGACAACGATGACCTCCGTCGCAAGCCGGGACAGCCGCCGGATCAACGGCTGGAAATGCGACAGTGCGAACCAATCCTCGGTGACGCAGACCAGGACTTTACCGAGGATTGGGCCGAAAATGGGCGGCGCATCATCTCGATTTTCAGGTTTTTGAGCCCCAGGCATAGGTTTTCCGGCCGACTGTGTGGACCAGCTCGAATCTGGCGCGTTGCGAGGATAGAGACCGCTGCTGCGTTGCATAGTGCGTCAAATGCGAGGTCGGGAAAGCCTGCCCGAATCTAAGCAATGCTTGACGCCATCTCTCGACCGTCCTAACCCGCATAGGGCTGCCGTCATCCATCCGGCGATGCATGCGGCAAGTTAATGCGCTTGCGTGCACACCTTCCCTTCGCCGCAAGGCTTCCCGTCAGATATCGTCGCTCCTTTAGTTAAAGTCAGGCCGCATGCTTGTCATCACGTCCACCCAGCCCCTCGCTGATGCCTGTGCACGTCTCGCCAAACACGAGTTTGTGGCGGTCGACACGGAGTTCATGCGCGAGCAAACGTTCTGGCCGAAGCTGTGCCTCGTCCAGCTGGCGGCTCCGGGGCTCGAGATGATCGTCGATCCCATGGCACCCGGCATCGACTTTGCACCGTTTTACGAGCTGATGGCGAATACCCGGGTGATGAAGGTTTTCCATGCCGCCCGGCAGGACATCGAAATCGTGTACTACAAGGCCGGAATCGTGCCGAAGCCCGTGTTCGACACGCAGGTTGCCGCCATGGTCTGCGGCTACGGAGACTCGATCAGCTACGTCAATCTCGTCAAGCGAATCAACAATATGGACCTCGACAAGTCGTCGCGGTTTACCGATTGGGCCCGCCGGCCGCTGTCCGAAAAGCAGCTCGTGTATGCTATCGGCGATGTCACCCATTTGCGCGATGTCTACCTGCACCTGCGCGACAATCTGGAAAAGACTGGCCGTGCCAGCTGGCTCGACCAGGAAATGGCTGGTTTGACGGATCCAAAGACCTACGAGGTCGACCCGGAGACCTCTTGGAAGCGGTTGAAACTCAAGGTTCGTAACCGGCGGAGCCTCGGCGTCTTGATGGAGCTTGCCGCCTGGCGTGAGCGGCAAGCCCAGACGCAGGATGTTCCCCGCAATCGCGTCCTGCGCGATGAGGCCATCTACGATATCGCCAACCAGCAACCGACGGAAACGTCCCAGCTCGCCGAGTTGCGCACGCTGAGCGACGGGTTTGCCCGCTCCGCACGCGCTAAAGAAATTATCGACGCCGTCCGGAAGGGCCTCGCGCGGGACCCCAAGTCCGTGCCGCCGCTCAATACCAGCGTGGCGTTGACGTCGGAAGCCACGGCGATGGTCGAGCTGCTGCGGGTGTTGTTGAAGGCTGCAGCGGGCAAAAACGGTGTCGCACCGCGCCTGATTGCCGATGCCGAGGATCTCGAGCGCATCGCATCCGAGGCGGAGCCCGATGTTCCAGCGCTCAAGGGTTGGCGCCGGCAATTGTTTGGCGACGACGCCTTGAAACTGAAGCGCGGCGAGCTGGCGCTGGCAATCCGCCGTGGTGAGGTCGTCGTCTTTCCGGTCGATGCGGCAGCGAACGTGTCGCGTTAACGCCGGCTTAACCTTTCTCCCATAGTCGAAATTGGGCCAAAGTCGAAATCGGGGTGCACTGGACGTGCATTGTGGGTGTGCGACGGAAATCCGGCGCAATTTCGTTGATTCGTGCATGCCCGAACGAGGGGCTGTCCTCCCATCGACGAACGCACATTGGCCAAAGTGCTGAGGGGCGTCCTGCGTCACGCCAAGTGAGGTTCCATGCCGTTCCGTAGATTTGCGCCGATTGCCATACTCCTTACGCTTTGCGCCGCACCCGGCGTGCTGAACGCGCAGGACGCGGCGCCGCAAGGTGGCGGCCGTGGCCGGCTGGCGGCGTGCCGTACAGACGCCCGGACGTTCTGCCAGAACGTGGAAGCGGGGCGCGGACGGCGCTTGGCGTGTCTGGTTGAAAACAAGGACAAGCTGTCACCAGATTGCGCGACAGCACTCGATGCTCGCGGCCAGAACGGTAGCAAGTCTGGCGCTGCGGCCGTCGAGGGCACAGCGATCCCAACACAAGGTACACCAATTCAGCCTAGACCGGCTCAGGTTACACCGGCTCAGGTTACACCGGCTCAAGGTTCACCGCCGCTTGCTGCCAATGCTGAAAACCGACGCGGTGGCCGCATGGCAGCCTGCCGGACAGATGCCGCAACGTTCTGCGCAAACGCTGCCAAGGGTGGCGGCGAGCGTCTTAAATGCCTCAAGGAGAACCAGAGCAAGCTTGCTCCGGACTGTCAGGCAGCGATTGCGCAAGTCGGTTCCCAAATGCGCAATTTCCGGCAGGCCTGCAAAGCCGACCGCGAGGCGCTGTGCTCGAATGTCCAGAAGGGCAGCGGTGGCATCGTTCAGTGCCTCAAGAGCAACCGGGACAAATTGTCACCAGCTTGCGGTGAAGCCCTGTCGTCGGTTCCCGAAAAGGGCGGAAAAGGCCGACGCGCCGATGCCCAGCCGCAGCGCTGAACACGGCTCCGGAACGCAAGGTCTGATCTATGGCGGCGGCGTTCCCAGCGAAGGCCGCCGATCTCTTTTTTCAGTCCTTACTCGCCTACGAGTGTTGTTGGCGTGACCGTGTTGCCACGGTGGTCTGCCGACTTGGCTTGAACGGTGCTCACAGCTGCGATTATCAGCGTCAGGCCGAGGACAAAGGCAGTCAGGGCGGGTTTCATGGCATCTCTCACTGTTGTTCCAAACGGTTGTGTTTTTCGGTACCGATAGCTGCGTGGCCGTCAAAAGCGGCAGCTGCTATCGACTGCTGAGCTAAGATATGGACCGGGCTGGCCTTTCTTCCAGGTGCGATCACGACCACTTGAAGAGACTTGATAATGGCGGTTCGTCTGCTGCCAGCCGAGATCGTGTCCCGACGTCGAACGCCGCGCGCCGACGCCCGTCTCAGTGCTCCAGTCAAGACATCGCACCCGCCAATGGGTGCCCGCGCTTGCCGTTGTCATGAAGAGGCGGCAAGATAATTTAAGTGGTAGATGTTGACGTTCCGCAAGTCCCAAGGGCAACGTTCGCCGTCCGGCGATGCCCTGGCAGACACGAAAGGCTGTTCCGCGCCCCATGCCGCGCAAAGGCTCGACCCGCCGGCTTTTGTTGCAAGGCGTTGCTGCCACTGGCGGCGGCTTCGCCTTGGGCGTAGCAATTCCCGGCGGTGTGCAGCAAACGCACGCCAAGCGGGCGTTGGCGCAGATGGCGGAGCCCGAGGTCACGGCCTGGCTGCAGATCGGAGCGGACGATCTGATCACGGTGCGCGTGGCGCGCTCCGAGATGGGCCAAGGCACCGCCACAGGGCTTGCCCAACTGGTCGCGGAGGAACTCGGTTGCGACTGGTCGAAGGTCAAAATCGACTTTCCAACGCCGGGGCAAAATTTGGCGCGGCAGGGCATCTGGCGCGATTTCGTGACGTCGGGCAGCCGTGGCATCCGTACGTCACAGGAGTACATGCGAACGGCTGGCGCTGCTGCGCGACACATGCTTCTCGGGGCTGCCGCAGCCATCTGGAAAGTTCCCGCCGCCGAACTCACGTCCGGCAACGGTCTCGTCTTGCATCGCCGTAGCGGCCGTGTCGCGACTTATGGCCGGTTGGCTCCCTTTGCGGCCAAGCTCGCCGTTCCCGAACCCCAACAGCTTCGCCTCAGCGAACCGTCAAAATGGCGAATTGCCGGCAAACGCGTGAAGCGCCTCGATACGGCCGACAAGCTGAACGGCCGCGCCGTTTTCGGCATTGACGTCAAATTGCCTGGCATGCTCTCGGCTGCAATCAAGGATTGCCCGGTTTTTGGCGGCACGATCGGATCGTTCGATGCCGCAGCCATCGCCACCAAGCCCGGCGTCCGCTACGTTCTCAAAGCTGGCGAGACGGCTGTTGCCGTTGTGGCTGATACCTGGTGGCAAGCGCATCAGGCGCTCAGTGCGCTGCCCATTACTTGGCAAAATCCGCCGGATGCCCTGTTCAGTAGCGAGAGCATTGCCGAGAGCCTGAAGGAAGGCCTGGAAACGCGGGACGCCTTCATTGGAACGGCGCACGGCGATGCTCTTAAAGCCATCGCGTCGTCCAGGCGCAGCGATGCGATCTACAGCATGCCGTTCCTGCACCATGCGACGCTGGAACCGATGAATGCCACAGCTTTGTGGACGCCGGAGCGGGTGGAGGTCTGGGCTCCGACGCAGAATGCAGACGGCGCGCTCAAGGTTGCCGCCCAAGCGGCGGGCCTGCCGGTGGCGCAAGCCGAAATCTACCGCACGCACATCGGCGGCGGCTTCGGCCGGCGGACACGCCACGATTACATTCGTCAGGCAGTCGAGATTGCCCGGCAAATTCCGGGCGTTCCAGTCAAGCTTTTATGGTCGCGCGAGGAGGATACCGCGCACGGCTTCTACCGCCCGGCGACGCAGTGCCGGCTATCCGGTGGCGTGGATGATAAAGGCGAGATCGCAGGCCTCATCATGCGCGTTTCGGGCCAGTCGATCATCGCGTCGCAGACGCCGAAGGCCACACAGAGCAGTAAAGATCCGCGCATGTTCCAAGGCTTTTTTGCAGAGGCTGGCGAAGCGCAGATCGGCTATTCGATCCCCAATCTTTATATTGATCATGCCATGCGTAGGACGCCGGTGCCGGTCGGCTCGTGGCGCGGCGTGCATTCGACGCAAAACGCTATCTATCTCGAATGCTTCGTTGATGAGTTGGCGAAGTCTGCGGGGCGTGACCCCTATGAATTCCGGCGCTCGATGATGAAAGCGCACCCGAACCACCTGGCCGTGCTGACGGCGGCGGCCGAAAAGGCTCGCTGGAGCCAACCCGATCCGCCCGGTATCTTCCGCGGCCTGGCGCAAGCCATGGCCTATGGCAGCTATTGTGCCGCTGTCGCCGAAGTTTCGGTATCGGCCGACGGGAAACCGAAAGTGCATCGCGTTGTCATGGCCATCGACGCCGGTCAGATCGTCAACCCGGACCTGGTCGAGGCGCAACTGGAGGGGTCGGTGGCCTTCGCGCTCAGTGCCCTGCTCCATCAGGAAATCACGATCAAGGACGGTCGTGTGGTCGAGGCGAATTTCGACAGCTATGACGTCTTGCGGCTCGCCGAAATGCCCGTTGTCGAATGCGTGCTGGTGCCTTCGGGCGATTTTTGGGGCGGCGTCGGCGAGGCGGCGATCGGCGTCGTGGCGCCAGCCGTGCTCAATGCCATCTGCGCTGCGACGGGGAAACGTGTGCGAACGCTGCCATTGAAAAACATCAAGCTCATCTGAGGCTATGCGCCTGCGATTTTCCCGGACCGCTTCGCCTGTGACGCAGATCACAGACGGTTGACCGAAAATGCGCGAGATAAACCGAGCACTCAATGTGCAGCGTTTTCGTCCATCGAGCCGTCGACCAGGAGCATCACATGGCGAAATACGTCCCCACGCAACCGTTCTGAAAGCGCCCGATTGCGGGCATCTTGGACTTTCTTCTCATCTTTTTCGCAGGCGGCCTCGTGATCGCACGCGTCTTCAAGCAGAATGCCCCGGCATTTATCGCTGGTCCGGTCAATGGTCTGGTCTTGAAGTCGGGTCTATTCCGCCTCGAAGGCTGGGCGGCGCTCATCCTGGTCGCGGCCATCATCGGCTACTTAATTTTTCTCGGCCGTAACGGTGGCACGGTTTTTCAGCGGTTGTTGGGCATGAAACGTGTCAGCGAACCGGTCATTGCGTCAGGTAACAGGGCGCTGGGCGACGACTTCGAGCGAGATGATCCGTCCCTCGACGAAATTGCGGTTCGAATTGATCTGGTATTCCCGTAGTCGCGGGCCGACGATGAGATGGGCGCTCAGCGGCGGCAGGCCTGCCGTTTGCAGGCGATTGAGCGTTGCTACTTGGGCCTTCATGGCATCCGCCGACGTATCCTTAAACGCCACGATTTCGAGGCCTGCCGCGGCGATCTCAGCTTTCGTTTCGTCGATCGTTGAAAGAAAACTGGTGGTAGCGGTTGCAGCCCACGGCGTCGGATAGTCAGGTTCGGAGCCGGAGCCGCGGGCCAGATTCGACATCACCAGAATGCCACCGGGCTTCAGGACCCGGCACGCCTCGCGATAGAACGTCACCTTGCCGGCGATGTTCATGACGACGTTCTGCGAATAGGCGCGGTCGAAGCTCGCATCGGGAAACGGCAGCGCCAGCGCGCTGCCATGCACGATGGTGACCTGCGTACTCATGCCGGTCGCCGCATTCAGCGATTCCGCTGCGCGACAGAAATCGGCGGTCAAATCGATGCCGGTGACGTGACAGCCATATTTGCTCGCGATCCAGCGGGCCGGGCCGCCGACGCCCGAGCCGATATCGAGAATCCGGTCGCTCGATTTGGGCGCCAGCAACGCCACCATCTCGCGCGTGGCCACGAGCCCGCGCCCGTGGAAGTGATCAGCAGGCGCTAGAGCATCTGGTGTCAAAGCCTCGCCCGGCTTGAGCGTCGCTCGCACCGCCGAGAGTACGCGGTCGGCGATGCCGCCGGTCGCATAGTGCCGCTCGATGTGTTGACTTTCAGTGTCCTGGTCCATACCGATCAACTCCATCAGCTGCGCTTTGGGTCACCCTTGGCGGGTGGGTCGCGTTCGAGCGCCTCCTTGATGCGCTGCGGGTCGACCTTCAGCTCCAGGCCCACGCGCTCCAACTGCAATTGCATCGGCGAGCGCGAGTCCTTCTTTTCCCAGCCGCGGTTCATGGCCTCGGTCATCTCGGCATAGGCCATATTGGCGACGCGCATCGGCACACCAAGTTCGCGGCCAAGCTCGGTGGCAAGGCGCATGTCCTTGTGCGCGAGCTTCAAGGCGAACTGCGCCGGCTCGTATTTGCCGGGCAGGAACTGGTCGACCATGCCGTCGAACGTGCGGCCACGGCCGCGCGCGCCACCCCGCACCGCCTCCCAGAGCGCCAGCGGTTCGACGCCGCCCTTGATGCCCATGGAGAAGACTTCGGCGAGTGCGGTGTTGATGCAATAGCCAGCGCAGTTGTGCACGAGCTTGGCGACGGAGCCCGCTCCGATCGGGCCGACGTAACGGGCCTGATCGCCGATCGCATCGAGGAAAGCTTTGTGCTCATTGTAGACGCGTTCCTCGCCGCCGATCCAAAGCGCGAGCTTGCCCGAACGCGCGCCGTTCGGGCCGCCGCTGACGGGTGCATCCAACATATGCAGGCCCTTCTCGGCGAAAAGCGCGTGGATCTTGCGCACGAGCGTCGGCGAGTTGGTGGACAGATCGAAGAAGGCCGCGCCCTTTTTCATGCCCGCGAGCAAGCCGTCCTTGTCGAGCGCCACAGCCTCCACTTCAGGCGGCCCTGGCAGCGAGGCGAAAATCACGTCGCACTGTTCGGCAAGCGCTTTTGGGCTCTCGGCGAAGGTTGCGCCCTTCGCAACGTGGGCATCGCCAGCCTGGCGGTTGACGTCGTAGACGACGAGGCCGTGGTTCGATTTCAACAGGTAGGTCTGCAAATTCGCAGCCATGCTCGCACCCATGGTGCCGAGCCCGATAAATCCAACTTTCATAGTCGATGCTCCGGAGTTTAGCCGCGGAAGGAAGGGTGCAAGTGGCAACGCCCAATTGCACCCTACGGGCTAACTTACTTTTTCTCGTTTTTTTCGAAGGTGTCTTTGAGCACGAGCGATGCCGACATCGCGACCGGCCAGCCGCCATAGAAGGCGAGGTGGGTGACGAGTTCGGACAGCTCCTCCTTGGTGACGCCGTTGTCAAGTGCGCGCTGCGAATGGCCGACGAACTGTTCTGTGCGGTTCATTGCGACGAGCGCCGCGCATGTGATCAGGCTGCGGTCGCGCTTGGACAACCCAGGCCGCTCCCAGACGTCGCCAAACAGCACCTTCTCGGTGAGATCGATCAGCTTCGGTACGGTGGCGCGGACTTTGTCACGATTGGCAGAGGGCGGGGTCTTGGCCATGGCGTTTGCTCCTGATGTTGATTTGATATTGATTGGCTCGCTCGGAAACATCACTCCAGCGATCAGCCCGGCGGTTCGACCCGGCTTGGGCTCAATCTTTCGATGGCATTTCCGCAGGCGCAGACTAGTCTCAGGCGGCAGGGTCTGACCAGGGGATCAAATCGTCGGGATCAATTTGGTTTGGTCGCGCCGTGACGTTTCAGTGGCGATACGTTTCAGCGGCAGTACGTTAGCGTGGCGATACGTTCGAGTGGTGATGCCGCCACACTGCCGGGGAGCCGCGCATGTACCGAAGGCGATTTTTACAAGTTGTGTCTGCTGCAGGATGGGCCATGGCGACAACCGCCCACGCCGAGCCGCCCGTCGTGATCCGCTTGGGAACCGCAACGCCCGGCGGCGGATTTCCGATTTATGGCGACGCCCTGATCGCGGCGATCAAGACCGCCGATTCCGGCATCGAAATCCTGCCGCAGAACACGAAGGGTAGCGCGGAAAACGTGCCGCTGCTCGAGGCCGGCAAGCTGGACATCGCGCTCGTGCAGGGCGAGAGTGCCTATGAGGTGCTGAACGGCATCGGCCGTGCGCCGGCCAATCTGCGCGTCTTTACGGCTATGTACTCCGCGCCCGGCATGTTTGTGGTGAAAGCCGGTGCCCGCTATCGCAACATTGCCGATTTGAAAGGCCAGCCGGTCGCGTTCGGCGCCGCGGGCTCCGGTCTCGTGATCCTCGCGCGTTATGTTCTCGACGGTCTCGGGTTGGATCAATCGAAAGACTTCGGCGCCATTTTTCTCGAACGTGCGGGCGACGGTCCAGCGATGGTCGCCGATGGCCGGGTGGCAGCACTTTGGGGCGGCGGCGTCGGCTGGCCTGGGTTTACAGCGGTCGCCAAGGCGCCCGGCGGCGCACGTTTCATCGTGCCGTCAGCCGATGAAATCAAACGCATACAAGCCAAGCATGCATTTCTGAAAACACTGGTCGTGCCAGCGAACATCTATCCGGGCCAAACGGAACCGATGACGTCGGTCGGCTCCTGGAGCTTCGTCATGATGCGGCCTGATTTGGACGTCGCGGTGGCGGCGCGCCTCGCCAAAGCGCTGCACAAGGCGGAACCGGAGATTGCGCGGCTGTTGCCGCAAGCCGCCGAGACGACAGCGCGCAATACGATTGCAGCGCTGCCGCGTCCCGACTTGTTGCATCCGGGTGTCGCCAGCTATTTTCGCGAGGCCGGCTTGTTGCCTTGAGCGGATTTTGCGGGCGTTTCGTTCAGATAGTCGTGCACGACTTCACCGAGACCCAGCGTCAGATCCGCCAGGATGTGCACGCCTGACAGCACGTCCCGAACGGGTAACCGCGCGACCGGCGCCAGTGCGTGTTCAAACAGCTCCAGCGCGGCCGGAGCTTCCCACGCCCCTTTTACGGTGACATCTTCCAGATAATAGCGCACCAGCTCACAGATGCGCGGGCTGCAGTCCACGTGCGGAATGATTTTGAGAAGATAATTGGGCTGAAGCATCGACGCCTTGACCTTCGCCAGATCGAGGGCGCGATGTTTGAAGCCCATCGTGCCGGTCGCGACACGCACGGCGCCATAGTCGAGCGTGCCGAGCAATACGTCCTTGGCTGCGGTCAGCGAAGGCTGCGCGAGCTTTTTCGGGAAACCCCATATCTCGCGGCCACCTGCAATCGGCGCGTCGTCGTCGAGATACATCGAATGCACGAAGCCGCCGCTCTTGCCTTCGTGCGTGACCGGTATCACCTGGCCGGATTCCGTGTAGTTGCCAAAGCCGGTCGAGTCCGGCATGCGGATGAACTCATATTTGACGATGGGTTCGGGTGCTTCCAGAGGCTCCGGCAGCAAGGCTCTGATCGCGTCCGGGTCTGTCCGGTAGGTGATGATCATGTATTCACGATCGACGAACCGGTAGGGACCCGGCGGGTAGGACGGGCTTGTCAGCGGCATCGCGAACGCGCTCTTGCGAACGTCGGCGGCTTTCATGATTTTTTATCCTTGGGCTTCGGCCGTGCCGCGTGATCGAAAATCTCGACTGTTCCAGGCTTCGGCGCGCCGCGGGATTGCCAATCTGGGTTTGCAAGTGTTGCTTCGGCGTCGGCCAGTCCCGCGGCCCAGTGCGAGGCAACCATCGGGTGCGAAAAATCATAATCCTTGGAATTGAATGCCGAGTTTTTCGATTTGTAAATCAGATGCACGATCGTCAACGCGTGGGCGCACTCTTGTTCGCGTAGAAACGCCAAATCGGGATGATCGCGCCATTGCGCCGGCAACGCTTTCGCCAACCGTTGCGCGGCGGCTCCGATTTCCTGCTGGCGTTTCATGATATCGGTATTGAGACGCGTCCGGCTCGAATAACGAATGTCCTTCTCGCGTTCGGCTGCTTCCAACAAGGTGGTCGGCATCGGCCCACGGGCGCTGAAGAGATCGACCTGGAACGCCAGCAGATTGTCGTGCCCGTCTTCGTCGATGACGTACTGCAGCGGCGTATTCGAAACGAGGCCGCCGTCCCAATAGTCTTCACCGTCGATGTCGATCGGCGGTAATCCAGGCGGCAAGGCACCGCTCGCCATGATGTGCTCGGGCCGGATGGTGTCGTGCATGCTGTCGAAATAGGCGAAGTTACCGGTGCGAATGTTGACGGCACCGACGCTGAGGCGGATCGTTTCGTCCGTCCGGTCGTTGATGCGATCGAAATCAACCAGCCGCTCGAGCGTCGATTTGAGTTCGGCCGTGTCGTAGAAACTGACCGCGTCAGCACCGCCAGGAGCCGGTGCGAACGGATTGACTACGCGCGGCTTGAAAAAACCGGGCGCTCCGAACATCAGTGTATTGGCCAACGCCGTCTGGCTGAAAGCCTGCTCGAGCATGTTACCGAACAAGGGAAACGGTGACGAACTCGTCGATACGAGATCCCAGAATTCGCGCAGCCGGGCGAGCGCGCGTTCAGGAGGATTGCCAGCGATCAGGGCGCCGTTGATGGCGCCGATCGAAATGCCCGCAATCCAGGCCGGTCTGAAGCCCGATTTGTCGAGGGCTTCGTAGACACCCCCCTGGTAAGACCCGAGCGCGCCGCCGCCTTGCAAGACCAGCGTGATTTTCTCCGAACGATGCGGTTTGGGAGCTGATGACTTTGGTGAGCGGGGCATGTCAATTCCTTGCCGCAATAGTTTTGGTGGGCGGCGAATTCATGATCATCGTCCCTCGATCTCGACG
This sequence comes from Hyphomicrobiales bacterium, assembly GCA_025353015.1. GTDB lineage: Bacteria > Pseudomonadota > Alphaproteobacteria > Rhizobiales > Hyphomicrobiaceae. The sequence goes on along the minus strand of JANXRM010000482.1, from coordinate 9,535 downwards.
GTTCCGGCCGTAAAATCGATCAGTAGCATGGGCGACGACAGCAGGCGCGTGCCGACGAGCGCGATGGGATCGTCCGCCCGTTTCGGCTGTTGTCGATCGAGATCGAGAAGAACTTCGACGCGCCGCTCGCGGCCCATCCACATGATGACGGCAATCGCCTCATCGACCTGCTGGCGCACACCACCCGCAACTTCGGCAGATGAGCGCAATCCAGTCGACGGCATTCCAAGGGCGCCAGCATCGTCCGCAGCGAGGAACAACTGACCATTGAAACCGGTATCGACAACCGCAAGGAAGCCAGTGTCACGTCCTGGAAGTTCGATGCGTACCACCGGCCGGCCGCGATCGTTCACATTCCCAATTAGACTAGGCAATGCCACCCCCAAGCACAATGCCGCCGCCCACTTCATGCAGCCGGCCGATCGTCTTGTTCGTTCCGAACTTTGTCTCGAAGGCATCGATTGCAGCCACACGTGTCGATGCCGGGACAAAGTCGCCTGTGAGCAAATTAATCGCGACAACCATGCCCTTCGGCAACGTATCAAGCCTGGCCTTGTGGATGATGAGCCAACTGTCGGTGGCACGATCGACAATGCTGTTGTCACCGCGCAATCCGTCCAGCAGCGGACGCGCTGCTTGCGGGAACATGGGATCGGGGCGCCAAGTGAGACCTTGCCCCGCCCGCAGGCGCTGCGCATAAATTTGCGAAAGCTGTTCAACGATGCTGTCTGCGTCCTGCAAGCCTGCGTCGATCGCATCGGACTGGGCTTCCAATGAGGACTCCGGGCCCAACTGTTGCAACGCGTTAGCTTGATGTTTATCGGTCATAATTCAACTTATCAGGGCACTGCGCTCAAGTCACGACTTGAAGCATCAGCGTGTCAGTTAACCCTCAATTGGCGCCTTCCAGAAGGCGTCGTGCGATTACTTGCGCTTGAATCTCGGCGGCGCCTTCGAAGATATTGAGAATGCGCGCATCGCAAAGAACACGGCTGATTGGATACTCGAGCGCAAAACCATTGCCGCCGTGGATTTGGACGGCGTTGTCGGAGTTGGCCCAGGCGATGCGGGCCGCCAACAGCTTGGCCATGCCGGCTTCGAGATCGCAGCGGCGGCCCTGATCCTTCTCGCGGGCGGCGAAATAAGTGATCTGGCGCGCGATCATGGTTTCGACGGCCATCATGGCGATCTTGTTGGCGACGCGCGGGAAGGCGTAGATGGCTTTGCCAAACTGCTGGCGATCGAGCGCGTACTTGAGCGCGAGATCCAGCGCCGACTGGGCGACACCGACGGCGCGTGCAGCGGTCTGGATGCGGGCGCTCTCGAACGTCGCCATCAGCTGCTTGAAACCCTGGCCCTCGGCCTCGCCGAGGAGCTGCGATGCCTGCACCTCGAAGCCGTCGAAGGAAATATCGAACTCCTTCATACCGCGATAACCGAGCACCTCGATCTCGCCGCCGGACATGCCTTTCGCCGGGAATGGATTCTCGTCCGTGCCGCGCGGCTTTTCCGCGAGAAACATGGAGAGTCCCTTGTAGCCCTTTTCGTTCGGGTTGGTGCGCACCAGCAGCGTCATCATATCGGCGCGCACGGGATGCGTGATCCAGGTTTTCTGGCCTGTCACGCGATAGGTGTCGCCGTTCTTTTCGGCCCGCGTTTTCAAGGACGCCAGATCGGAGCCTGTGTTCGGTTCGGTGAAAACCGCCGTCGGCAAAATCTCGCCAGATGCGATTTTGCCGAGGTATTTCTGCTTTTGTGCCTCGGTTCCGTTCTGCAGGATCAACTCGCCGGCAATCTCGGAGCGTGTGCCGAGCGAGCCGACGCCGATATAGCCGCGCGACAATTCCTCGGAGACGACACACATGGCTTCCTTGCCGAGCCCCATGCCGCCGTAGGCTTCGGGGATCGTCAGGCCGAACACGCCCATGGCGCTCATTTGCGCGATGACGTCGAGCGGGATGTAGGTGTTCTCGAGATGCCAGTCGTGGGCGTGGGGCAGCACCTGCTCGACCGCAAACTTGCGCATTTCTTCGCGCATAGCAGAGTGAGTTTCATCCAAGCCGGTTTCGCCGAACGTGGTTGCGGTGGCGTGCTCGGCGATGAGTTCGGCGAGGCGGGCTTTCTGCGTGTCGTCGAAGCCGGTTTCAATGAGCTCGCTCACGGCACCCGAATTGAAGCGCTGCGCTTCGGCCGTGGGCACGCCCATCTGGTGGAGCCGCACCATCTCGCCCTGGCTCATGGGAATGCCGCCGGCGATCTGCGCCAGATACTCAGAGAATCCACCGTCGAGCAGCAGACGGTCGATCTCGCCGCAGCGGCCTTCGGCGTCGAGGCGGCGCGCCCAGTTCAGCATCTGACGGAGTGCTTCCACCGTCGTCGCGAGCCACGCAAATCCATGAAGCGCATGCTGTCCGGCGTCCGGTGTCGCGGCGGCTGCTTGCTTCGCCCTGACCCCGGATTTTGCGAGCGCCAGCACTCGCTCGGCAGCACCTAAAGCCGCTGCATGTTTGTCGAAGGTGGCGTTCACCGCTGACGCCGCTCGTCGTGTGTTTCGCTGTTCGCTCACGCGTTCCAATCCTTTAGCCGTGCGATCCTCGGGGCGTTCCGATTTCACCCGAGGCTACCGCGTGTCCAGTGTTGGCGTTATTCGGCCGCCTGCGCTTTTGTCGGCGCACCGAAGCCCATGCCGATCGCCGTCTGGATCGACTGGTGGAAATGGATCAGCCCCGGTTCGTTGCGACCATAGACGATGTGGCTCTGGGCGCCGGAATCAAAGCCGATCTGCATCGTGCGCCCGGCGGGGAAATCCTCTGTGGTCACGACCTTCATGACGAGATCCATGTTGGCGTCCCAGTGGCGCTTGTCTTCGGCGGTCGACGGCATTACCGGCACGTAGAGCGCCGTTTCCATAACCGCGCGGTCGACGCGGCCGTCGGCCGGAAAGATGCGGAAAATCTCGATGTGGTCGCCCTGCATCACGAACACGGTGTTGGCAAACAGCGAGTAGACCATCGCCGTGTTCCAGACGGCATCCCACGACGCTTCGGGTTGCTGGCGGAGGCGCTCGAGCTTGGTGCGCGGGAAGGTCAGGCGGAAGTTCGGGCCGAAGGCTTCGAAGTCCGCCATGTTCGAGTGCAGGATGCTGGTCAAGGAGTCCTTGTGCAGGAATTGGATGTGATAGCTCTCGAAGAACGTGTCGACGAGGATCTTCCAATTCATCTCCTCGCGCACGACGCGGCGGTCGTAGAAATGATATTTGCCGATGCCGTAGCTTTCGAGTTCGTGGCCGAGACCACCGAGCCAGGGATCGATATCGAACGTGGCTGCGCGATCCTCGGCAACCGTTGGAATGACCCAGACCATGCCGTGCTTTTCGGCGAGCGGCAGCGGTGTCAGCCCGCCGCGTTCGGCGCGAATGCCGGGGAACGAAGCTTCATCGGGGATGCCGCGCAGACCACCCTGCACGTCGTAGGTCCAGGCGTGATAGGGGCACGTGAACACGGAGGCTGTGCCGCAACCCTGAGCGACCTTGGCGCCGCGGTGCCGGCACACGTTCAGGAAGGCGCGGAGCGTGCCGTCGCGGCCGCGCGTGACCAAAACCGGCACGCCTGCGTAGTCGTCCGTCCTGAAGGCACCGGGCTTCACCCAGTCGCACGAGAGCCCCATGAAGACCGGCCGCTGGCGGAACAGCTGCGCTTGCTCGGCGGCAAGGCGGTCCGGGCAATGGTAGGATGCCACTTCGTTGCGCCAGGGCGCATCGGCCATGGCTGTGGTCTTGGTCTCGACGAAGGTGAGTAATCGCTTGAGGAGCGTGATCTGTGTCGCCCGGTCCATGGCCATCCTCAGGTAGAAATATTATCGAGCCAACCCTAGGCTGCACATAAGCGATTTGCCAAGCACTCCGCGAACAGGCTCCTAAAGCCGGACGCCCAACCGGCCCGCGAGGTCCTGGATGTATTGCCACGCCACACGGCCGGAGCGGCCACCGCGCGTAACGCTCCATTCCAAAGCTTCGCGGACCAGCTCGTCATCCTTGATCTTGATCTTGTGATGCGCCGCATAGCCGCGCACCATGTCGAGATACTGGTCCTGATTGCCGTTGTGGAAGCCGAGCCAGAGCCCGAAACGGTCGGACAGGGATACCTTTTCCTCGATCGCCTCGCCGGGATTGATCGCGGTTGCGCGCTCGTTGTCCATCATGTCGCGCGGCATCAGGTGGCGACGATTGGAGGTGGCATAGAAAATCACGTTCTCGGGCCGGCCTTCGATGCCGCCCTCGAGTACAGCCTTCAGCGACTTGTAGGACGTGTCGTCCTTGTCGAACGAGAGGTCGTCGCAGAACACGATGAAGCGGTGCGGGCTCTGACGCATGTGGGCGAGGCAGCGCGGCATGGTCGCGATGTCCTCGCGATGGATCTCGACGAGCTTCAGGTCATGCTTGGCTTTCGCCTTGGCCAAGCCGCGGCGAACCTCGGCATGCGCCGCCTTGACGAGGCTCGACTTGCCCATGCCCCGGGCGCCCCAGAGCAGCGCGTTGTTGGCCGACAGCCCATCGGCAAAGCGCCGGGTGTTTTCCAGCAACTGGTCCGACGCGCGCTCGATGCCTTTCAGCAAGGCCAGAGGCTGGCGATTGACCGAGGGGACGGGAATGAAGGCTTCGGGCGCCGACTGCCAGACGAAGGCCTCCGCCGCCTCGAAATCGATCGGCGGCGCGGCGGGCGGCGCCATGCGTTCGAGTGCTGCGGCCAGCCGCTCCAGCCGGTCGATCAGGGATGCGTCGGCAGACTTTTGGGTGGCCATGGGCGAGGACGGGCTCCGGCAAGAAAATTCGGCGATTGCGATGCTGTGATTGTGGCGGGCCTCTATAGACGACCCCTGTCGTTGCGTCACGTCCCCTCTCCCCGTGGTTGCACGTCACGGGGAGAGGAGCAGGCTTTCGGTTGCAATCGGAGCGCGGCCTACTATAGTCCGGCGCGGAATCCCGACGATCCGGTGCCGCGGTCTTGGTCGAGCCTTCAGGGCTTGGTCATCGGACCGGCGGCCTCATACGCTTTTCCAATTCTCGCTTCCCTACCTCGAGGACCGAAGCCCATGCTGTTCATTACTCCGGCCTTTGCCCAGGCGCCCGGCGGCGATCCCTTGTCGAGCCTGCTGGTGCCATTGGCGCTGATGTTGCCGATTTTCTATTTCCTGGTCATCCGGCCGCAACAGCAGCGCGCCAAGTCGCACAAGGAAATGGTCGAGAAAGTCCGCCGCGGCGATACCGTCGTTCTCGGCAATGGCTTCATCGGCAAGGTCATCAAGGTCAAAGAGGGCGAAAACGAGATCGAGGTCGAGTTGAACGAGCAGATGCGCATTCGCGTGACGCGCGGCTCGGTGGCCGATGTTCGCGGCAAGGGCGAGCCGGTCAAGGAAAGCGTGTAAGACGTCGCATCAGGGGCTTGGCGGGTCCCGTCCTTCGTTTGGCAAGCTTTTGGTTTCTCTGCCCTTCGTTACTCTATGAAAAAGGCATGACCCATGCTGCATTTTTCGCGCGGGAAAGTCCTGTCGATCTTGGGCACGTGCCTGCTCGGGATGCTGCTTGCCATGCCAAATCTGTTTTCGAAGGAAACGGTCAAGAGCTGGCCAAGCTACGTCCCGCATCTGCAGATGCCGTTCGGGCTCGACCTGCAGGGCGGGGCGCATATTCTGCTCGCCGCCAACAGCGAAGAGCTGAAAAAGGATTGGCTGAAAAAGTTGCGCCTCGATGCCCGGAAAGTCGTGGTCGCCGACGGCAAGATGCAGGCATCCGTCGCCATCGTCGGTAATTCGGTGCAGATCCGGATGACCAAGCCGGAGCAAACAGACGCGGCGATCAAGGAGTTGCGCGCGAAGGTCGTGCAGCTGGTCGGCAATGCGATCACCGGGTCATCAGGCAATGACATCGAGGTGACCAAGGCCGATGGCGGCGTCATCATCATCACCCCGACCGAGCCGGGCTTCGTGCAGCGGCAAAGCAATGCGATCGGCGCGGCGATGGAGACGATCAACCGCCGCATCAACGGCTTGGGGAACGCGGAAGCAACGGTCGTGCGCCAGGGACGGGACCGTATCTTGGTGCAATTCCCAGGATTGCAGGACACCACCGAGCTCAAAGAGATCATTGGGAAAACTGCCAAGCTGACGTTCCACGAAGTGCATCCAAGCATGACGCCTGAGGATGCCGATCAGGGCCGCGCACCGGCCGGTTTCCAGGTCTTTCCATCGGCAGATGGCTATGTGGAGCGCTATCTCCTCCGCGACGATCCGATCGTACAGGGCGATGATCTCGTCGACGCGCAGCCGGGCCAGGACTCGCGCGACGGTCAGTGGATCCTCTCGTTTCGGTTCAACCAGACCGGCGCCCGCAGCTTCGGGGCCTTTACGCAAGTCAATATAGGCAAACCCTTTGCCATCCTGATCGATAAGACGGTGATTTCGGCGCCGGTCATCCAAAGCGCGATCCTCGGTGGCTCTGGCCAGATCTCGGGCCGGTTCACGGCTGAAAGTGCCACCGCTCTGGCGCTGCAATTGCGCTCCGGCGCACTGCCAACAGAACTCACGATCGTCGAAGAGCGTACCATCGGGCCGTCTCTTGGTGCTGATTCCATCAACGCTGGCAAGCTCGCGGGTATCATCGGCGGCGTCGCGACCTTGATCCTCGCGGTCTTTGCCTACGGCACGTTCGGGATGTTTGCGTGCGTCGGGCTCTTGGTGCACTTGATCCTGACCGTGGCGCTGATGACCGTTTTCGGCTCGACGCTGACGCTGCCTGGTATCGCGGGCCTCGTGCTCGGCGTTGCCATGGCCGTCGATGCCAACGTGCTGATCTACGAGCGTATCCGCGAAGAAGTGCGCGCCGGCAAGACACCGATTGCTGCCATCGACGCAGGGTTCACGCGCGCTTTCGTGACCATCGCCGACTCGCAGTTGACGACGCTTGCCTGCGCCGCCGTCATGTTCTGGCTCGGCTCCGGTCCGATCCGCGGTTTCGCGATCACGCTGACGTTCGGTATTCTCACGTCGATCTTCGCGTCGGTCACGGTCGTGCGCCTGTTGGTGTCGATCTGGCTCAAGAATCAGACGGGCGCCGGCCAGCGCCGCGGCTTCGAAATTCCCGTCTAACGGCTCGTTTCAACGGCCAGTCTTACGGAAGGTAGTTGCACTCATGCGGCTTGTGCCGAACTTCAAGGGCTTCGATTTCTTCCCGCACGATCTGCGGCTGCCCTTCATGAAATATCGCGATATCGCCGTCGGCATGTCAATCGTCGCCATGGCTATTTCGTTGACGCTGTTCTTCGTCAAGGGCCTCAATTACGGCGTCGACTTCAAGGGCGGCTCGATGATCGAGGTCCAGTCGAAGGACGGACTTGCCGCCGACATCACTGCGATGCGCGACAAGCTGCACAAGCTGGGGCTTGGTGGCGTCCAGATCCAGCAGTTCGGCGCGCCGACCGACGTGCTGATCCGGATCGAGCAGCAACCCGGCGGCGAGGCCGAGCAGCAGATCGCTCTGAAGAAAACAATCGAAGCGTTGGGATCGGGGTACATTCAACGCCGCGTCGAGGTGGTTGGCCCGGCAGTTTCTGGGGAATTGCGGCGCTCCGGCGTCATCGCCGTCTTCGCTTCGCTGTTTGCGATCGTCACCTACGTCTGGTTCCGTTTCGAATGGCAGTTCGCTGTCGGTGCGATCGTCGCGTTGTTGCACGACGTGCTGCTGACGGTCGGCGTGTTCTCACTCTTCCAGTTCGAGTTCGACTTGTCGATCATCGCGGCCTTGCTGACCATTCTCGGTTACTCGGTTAACGACACGGTCGTCGTGTCGGACCGGATTCGCGAGAACTTGCGCCGCTACAAGCGCATGGACCTCGATCAGCTGCTGGATCTTTCCATCAACGAAACGCTGTCGCGGACGATACTGACCGCCTGCACTGCGATCGTCGTTTTGCTGGCCCTCTACATCTTCGGCGGTGAAGTCATCCGCAACTTCAATTTTGCGATGCTGTTTGGCATTGTCGTCGGCACCTATTCGTCGATCTTCATCGCTGCGCCGATCCTCGGCTATCTTGGACTGCGCCGCGATTCGGGCGATGCGGCGGAGCGCAAGGTCACCAGCGCCAAGGCTTGAAATGGGTGCTTGGATTCTGCTCTCGGGGGAGTGCAGGGCCGAAATCCTGGAGGGACATATGGTTGACCAGGACGCCCGAACCGGCGTGTTTCCGGGACGTGCACCGATCGATGCCTATGGCAACGGTGGATTTCGCTTTGCTGGTATGAGCCATAAAGGCTCGCTGCTGTGTCTGCCGTCAGCGATTGTCGCTTGGACCGAGACGGCAATCGATATGCTGGATCCAGAGAGCTTTTGCCGGGTCTTCGCTGAAGGCAGCCAAATCGGTTTCGTGTTGCTCGGGACCGGCCGGGCGCATCAGCTGCCCTCGCCAGAGGTTCGGCGCGCCTTCGCCGAGGCCCACATCGGCCTCGATATCATGGATACCGGTGCTGCGTGCCGCACCTATAACGTCCTCCTGGCCGAGGGACGGCCTGTTGCCGCCGCCCTTCTTGCCGTTGCTTAAGTGGAGCCTTTCGGATGGCGAAACTACTGTCGAGTGGCAAAAGCGCGTTCTTGCTCGGTCTCGTTCTGTGCGCGGTCATTCTGGCTCTTTGGCTTGCTGGTTCGACCGTCGATGTGCTTGGGCTTGCCTCGTTTCTGGTTCGATGGCTGCACGTCTTGGCTGGTATCGTCTGGGTCGGTATGATCTGGTTCATCAACTTCATACAATTGGCCGCATTGGCCGAGGCCGATGACGCAGCCCGTGCCACGCTGATGAAACTGATTGTGCCGCGTGTGGCGCTGACTTTCCGGCGCGCCTCGCACGCAACAGTTCTGTCCGGCTTCGGGCTGCTGCTGACCACGGGCTATCTGTTCGACAGGTGGGTGTTTCTCTCGGCTGTCTACATTCCAACATGGAAGGCAGCGTTGCTTTGGACCGGTGTGATCGCGGCAACCGCCATGTGGGTCGTCGTGCACATGGTGATCTGGCCGGCGTTGCGCACGCTGATCAGTGACAACCCGTCCGGGCCGGCCGAAATGGCCGCGGCGCGCGCGCGTGTGCGGACCTTCGCGCGGGTCAATCTCGTGCTGGCGATCGTTGTGACGTTCGTCATGGTCGGGGCGGCGCATCTTTACTGAATGATGCCTTTAACTGAATGATCACGTGGCCGACCGTCCTTCCATCCAAACCGCTCAGTCGACGGTTCGCGACCTCGCCCGAAGCCACGAGCCGGATCGCTACCTCGCGGCTCTGTTGGCGCCGGCCGCAGCGTCCGGTTCGCTGCTTACTCTGGCGGCTTTTGCCGGCGAGCTTGCCCGCATCCCGGCGACTGTCAGCGAGCCGTTGATCGGCGAAATTCGGTTGCAGTGGTGGCGCGATGCCGTGGACGCCGTAAGTCGTCAGGAAAAAACCGGCCACCCCGTTGCCGACGCACTCGGTGCGTTGCTGCAAACGCATCGCATCGA
>JANXRM010000469.1 GCA_025353015.1 Hyphomicrobiales bacterium | reverse complement strand
GAATTTTCCGGCATCCATCTCCGATCGCAATCAATTCCCAACTCCACTCCTGACCAGCAAACCAAAGGAAACTCTCATGTCGGTTAAAATTCGTCTGTCGCGCGGCGGTACCAAGAAGAAGCCCTATTATTACGTCGTCATCGCCGAAGCCGCCTCGCCCCGCGATGGCCGCTACATCGAGCAGATCGGCACGCACAACCCGATGCTGCCCAAGGACCACGCCGACCGCGTCAAGATCGACCTGGACCGCGCCAAGCATTGGCTTTCGGTCGGCGCGCAGCCGACGGACCGCGTCGCCCGCTTCCTCGATAAGGCCGGCCTGATGAAGCGCGAGGCGCACAACAACCCTGAGAAGGCCAAGCCGAAGAAGAAGCGCCAGGAGCGCGAAGCCGCCGAAGCCAAGGCCGCCGCAGACGCCGCCGCCAAGCCGGCAGCTTGATCGTCGCTTGCCCACACTTGGTCATGAAAAACGGGGGATGCCGGGGGTGTCCCCCGGCTGGGACTGCGGGGTCGCCCAGGAAGTGGGCGTCTTTGACAGCCCCCCCGCTTGCGACGCGAGAGCAGTGGTGGCTGTGATGCTCCCATGACCAAGCCACCCGAAACCCGCATCCTGCTCGGCCGTATCGCGGATGCGCATGGCATCCGCGGTGACGTCATCGTGCATTCCTATGCCGAACGCGCGGAAGACATCGCGGCCTATGGGCCGCTCTCGGACAAAGCCGGCACCCGCACCTTCGCGCTGAAAGTTGTGCGCGTGACGCCGAAAGGCGTCGTCGTGCGCATCAAAGGGCTCTCGGACCGTAACGCCGCCGAAGCATTGAAGGGCACCGAACTCTACGTTGCCCGCGACAAGCTACCGGAAACCGCCGAGGACGAATTCTATCATTCGGACCTCATCGGCCTTGCCGTGTTCGCACCGGACGGCAAACAGATCGGCCGCGCGGTGAGCGTGCAAAACTTCGGCGCCGGCGACCTGATCGAGATCGCACTCGAGGACACGGCGAAAACCGAATTCGTCCAATTCTCGGGGGCGTTCGTGCCCGAAGTCGACATCAAGGGCGGCCGCATCGTCGTCGTCCTGCCAGAAGCTGGTGACGACGACAAGGACGTGCCTCCAAAAGAGTGAGGGCGCCGCCCGCTCACGTGCCCTGGAACTTGGGCTTGCGCTTTTCCATGAAGGCGCGGCGGCCCTCGATGTAGTCCTGGCTTGCGAAACACGTTGCAACTGCCGCATCGATGTCGGCCATGTTGCGCTTCGACTCGTCGCGCGCGGCAGCGTTCGCGGCCATCTTCGCCGCCTTGATCGTCAGCGGTGCGTTCTCGACGATGCGCGCTGCATAGCCCCGCGTGAACGTCTCGACCTCTGATGGCGCCACCACACGATTGACCAGGCCCATCACCCGGGCGTCCTCGGCCGTGAACTTGCCCGCCGTAAAGAAGATCTCCTTGGCGAACGACGGCCCGACCACGTCCACGAGCCGCTTCAACCCGGGATAGCGATAGCCGAGCCCGAGCCTGGCCGCCGGCACCGCGAAGTAACTGTCCGTGCCGCAGATCCGGATGTCCGTATTCAGCGCCAGCGCCAGCCCGCCACCCACGCAGAGGCCGCGGATCATGGCGATCGTCGGCTTGGTCGCGCCCGCAATTACCTCCGATGCGTGGTCACCCGCCGCGTTGTAGATCTTCACGGCCTCCTCGCTGCCGCGTTTCTCTTCGAACTCCGAGATGTCGGCGCCCGATACGAAGGCCTTCTCGCCGGCCCCCGTCAGGATGATGACGCGCACCTGCGGGTCGGCTTCGTAGGCAGCAATGATTTTCGGGATCGCCGTCCACATGGAATAGGAGACGGCGTTATGCTTTTCCGGCTGGTTGAAAATCATCCAACCGATGCCGTTCTCCTTGCGGGCGATCATTTTCGGCGTGCCAGTGTCGATGCTGGTGGCGCTGGCCGTGGCGGTGCTGCTCGTCATCAGGCGTTCCTCTGGGTTCCGGTTCGAATATGCCGCCTATTCGATGGCAACAAGCAATGCGGGGTCAAGCGCCAGCACTGCAGAGCTGCCAACCTCAAACACATCAGACGGTGCTGCTGCGACTTTCAGATGCAAGCCCGAATTCACCGGCTGAAACGTGTAGTCCCAATGCTCGCCGAGGAAGACCCGCTTGGTTACCTGCCCCGCGATCGGCAGGCGTCCGTTGATGGTCGCGGCCGTCCGTTCAAGCTTCAAACTCTGCGGGCGGAGCGAGAATGTGAGATCGGCTATTCCGGGCAGATCGCTGAAGCGGTCGGCTGGGATCGCGAACCCGTCGAAGCGCACGGCGCCGGCCTCTCGTTTCGCGGTGATGAAATTCGTGCGGCCGATAAAGCCTGCAACAAACCGCGTCTTGGGCCTGGAATAAACGATGTAGGGCGCGTCGACCTGTTCGATGCGGCCCTTATTCATGACGGCGATGCGGTCGGACGTGGCCATCGCTTCCGCCTGATCATGCGTCACATAAACAGTGGTGATCTTCAGCGCCTCGTGCAGCCGGCGAATTTCCGAGCGCATTTCTTCGCGCAGATTGGCATCGAGATTCGACAGCGGCTCGTCCAGCAGCAGAACGGCTGGATTGACGACGATGGCGCGGGCCAGCGCCACGCGTTGCTGCTGGCCACCCGAAAGCTCGGCGGGGTAGCGGTCGGCGAGATGGCCCATCTGCACCACGTCGAGCACCTCGGCGATGCGCTTTTTCGCCTGGTCGGCGGGGATTTTCCGGATCTCCAGCCCGAAGCCGACGTTCTGGCCCACTGTCATGTTCGGCCAGATGGCGTAGCTCTGGAAGATCATCGACATGCCGCGCTTTTCCGGCGGCAGCGATCCCGACGCCGACGACAGCACGCGGCCATCGACCTCGATGCTGCCGGCGGTCGGGTCCGTGAAGCCTGCGATCATGCGCAAGGTCGTGGTCTTACCGCAGCCTGACGGACCGAGCAGTGACACGAATTCCCCATCGCGGATCAAAAGATCGACGTTATCGACGGCCTTGAACGCGCCGAACGTCCGCGTCAGGGCCTTCAGTTGCAGAACCGGCATCGCTATTGCCTCCGAAGCATGAAATCACGGCCGACGATGCGGAAGCCGATGGCGACGATGATCACCGTGATGATCAGCAGGAGACCGCCGAGCACCGCCAGCTGCTCGAATTTCCCTTCCTCCGAGAAATCGAAAATCAGCACGGAGAGAACGCGGTTCTTCGGGCCGGACAGGAAGATCGCCGTGGACAACTCCTGGCAGGCCGGCACGAAAATCAGGATCCAGGCGCCCACGAGCGACCGCTTCAAAAGCGGGGCCACGACGCGGCGCACGGCCAGCCAGCGGCCGCCGCCGAGGATGCGCACCGCCTCCTCCATCTCGACATGGATCGAGGAGAGGCCGGCGACGCTGTTCTGATAGGCGATCGGCAACAGGCGCGTCGTGAAGGCGACGATGATGATCAGCGCCGTGCCCGCGAGCGCCAGCGGCGGCGGCGCGTAGGCGGCATAGAATCCGATCGCCAGGATGATGCCTGGAATGACGAACGGCGCCATGCACAGGAACGCCAGCACCTGGCCCCCCTTGAGCAGGTTGCGCTTGACGATGTAGGCGATCACCAGCGCCAGAGCGAGCGCGGCAAAGGCCGCGGTGCCCGCATAGAGAATGCTACGCACGAGGGCGGGAACGGCGCCCTGGTGCTCGAACAGGATGAAATTCACATGCGACAGGGTCAGATTGTCGAATGCAAAACCGCGCCCCCAGGCCTTCGAGAACGCGGCCTGGATCAACACCGTCAGCGGCATGAAGACTGCGAGCACCGAAACCAGGAGTGCATAACCAAACATCACCCAGCGCCATGCACCGAGCTTGACGAGCCGCCGCTCGCCACCCTTGCCACCGACGACGGTGAAGCCTTTGCGCGCCAGCATCCAGCGTTGCAAGCCGAGCAAGGACATCGTGATGAGCAACAGTGGTAACGCATAAGCCGCCGCCAGATCGACACGGTTGTTCGAAAAGAACTCGGTCAGTTGCGTCGTCACGACGGGATAGCGCGCGGGAATGGCGATGATGGCCGGCACGCCGAAGAGCGCGATCGATTGCAGGAAGATGATGATGAGGCCACCGATGATGGCCGGTGTGATCAACGGCAGCGTGATCTTGAAGGCCGTTTTGACGGGTCCTGCGCCCAGAACATTGGCCGCATCTTCCATTTCCGACGAAACCAGTTCCAAGGCCGAACTGGTGAACACGAAGATGAAAAAGAACAGATGCAGCCCCATGATCGTGATGAGGCCCGCAAGCGAATAGATGTTGAAAATACCGTGCGGCGCCCCCGTCAGCGCCATCCAGACTTTGTTCAGCCAACCCGAATTGGGGCCCGCCAACAGCACCCAGCCGACCGCCGACAGGTAGGGCGGAATGATGAAGGCCGCCAGCACCGAGAGCCGCACGAAACCGCGGCCAGGCATGTCGGTACGCACACACGCCCAGGCCAACGGGACGGCCAACACGGCAGCCAGTGCCGCGGTCCCCAATCCCATGACAACGGTGTTGATCAGGGCTTGCCAGTAGCGTGTGCGGCTATAGGCCTTGACGTAGTTGTCGAGTGTCAGGCCGCCGTCTTCGGTCGCCACGCTCTCCCAGACCAGACGCAGGATCGGATTGACGACAATCAGGACGAGGATGGCTGCAAACAACAACCAGACCAGCAACGTCCAATCGAAAGTACGGGATTGTTCGGCAGCCGGCCTCGGTACCTGTATCGACGCTTGGCCGCGATCTTGGCCGATCGTTGTGTCGGTCATGAGAGCCCCTTCCGGCCTCTGTCACCCACGATCTAGACGCCGAACGTCTCGCGCCATTTCTCCTTGAGTTCCGGTTGTGCCTTGAGCAGCAACGGCGGCTTGGCGATGATCGTCTTGAGTTGATCCAGCGGCAGACCTGCCTTCGGCTTGATCGCGGCGTGGATCGATTCACCGAAGGCATCGACAGCGATCTGGCTGGCGGCCGGGCTGGACATGAATTCCATGAACAACTTGGCGGCGTTGGGCTTCTTGGCGCCTTTCAGGATGCACGACGGCGCGACGACAACGATCGTTCCATCCTCCTGGTAGGCGACGTCGATCGGCTCGCCCTTTACCTTCGATTCAAACGCCGTCGATGTACTCCCGGCCGCCACCATCCGCTCGCCAGAGCGCAGCATCGTCAAGGTGTCCTGGATCGACCGGCCGATCTGCGGGTTGTTCGCCTTCAGCTTCTCGAAATACTGCCAACCATAGAGCCGATCCATTTCGTAGACCCAGATGCTGACGTAGCCGGAAAATCCGGGATGGCCGACCGACACCTGATCCTTCCACTTGGGATCGACGAGGTCGGTCCATTTTTTCGGGACATCGACGGGCTTGACCTTACCCGAGTTGTAGGTGACGGCGATAGTGCCGGTCGACGTCACGTGGAAGAAGCCGTCGGGATCGGCGTTCTGCAGAGCGGGAATAACCGTCGCCGCGTTGGCCGGCGTGAACTTCTCGAGCAAGCCCTTGGTTTTCAGGTCCATCGAATGGCTGATATCGGTCGAGGACAGCACATCGCACTGCAGGCTGCCGGCCTTGATTTCCTGCGCGACGCGCTGATAGGCGATATTGGCCGTCGTCCGTACCACGTTGACCTTAACGCCCGGGTACTTGGTGTTGAAGGCCTTACCATAAAGCTCCGCCAGCTCGACGTGGTGATGTGCATCGTACCAGGTGACTTCGCTATCGGCCTTCGCCGCCTCATAGAGTGCTTTCTCCGCGTCGGCTGAAAGGTCAGCCCTGGCGGCCGACGGCAACACTATGCCGGCGGATGTCGCGGCAGCGCCGAGCCCAAACTGACGGCGTGTGATCTTGCGTGTGAATTTCATGGTGGCCTCCCGGCAGCGGACCTGTTCCGGCCCGTCTCGCGTCTTCTGTCCAACCCAGTATGAGCGAGCGCCGTGGTAAATCAAGGGCAACGCCATACCGTTCTGGGACAGCCGTTGCTGCGCCGTTAACCAATGCCGGGGTTCCGAGCCTGCGCCCCGAGATTGCCGCAAGCGAGCCCTGATCTCCCCGCAATCGATCCTTACCAAGGTTTAACGATCCCGGCTTAACCATAGTGTCTGGTGACCAGGATCTTGAATTCAAGGCGGATACTCGATGTGTCCGGAGGATCGGGGGGCCAGATGACCGTTTCGGCGTGGTTTGACGGGAGTATTGCTTTGGTCTCGCGTAAGCGCAGTCTTCTCGCGGGTGCTGCAGTTGCAGCCGTCCTCGCCGTCGTCGGTACCGTTCAAGTGATCGCCCAGAGCGGGGAACGGACGATATCGCTCTACAACATCCACACCAAAGAGACGATCAATGTCGTCTACAAGAAGGACGGCAAATACGTCGACGCGGGACTGACGCAAGTCAATCACGTGATGCGCGACTGGCGGCGCAATGAAGAAATAAAGATGGAGCCAGCACTCATCGACCTCCTCTGGGAGGTTCACAATGAGCTCGGCTCCAAGCAGCCGATCCATATCATTTGCGGCTACCGCTCGCGCGCAACCAACGAGATGCTGCGCAAGACCGTCGGCGGGCAGGCCAGCGAAAGCCGGCACATGCTGGGCAAGGCGGC
>JANXRM010000466.1 GCA_025353015.1 Hyphomicrobiales bacterium | reverse complement strand
TCCGCCTTGCGCCGGTCAAGCGCCATGCGCAGTCTCCTTACCTGCAGGCTGGCGAGCTTGCGGCGCGTCTGACCCCACGGACTGCACCGGGCGACCGCCCCGAAAGCGTTCCGCAAGCGCGCGGAACTCCTCCTTGAGCGTCGCGTCCGGGATGTCCAATTCCATCAGACCCGTCCGCTCCGCCAGAACCGCAAAGCGCTCGCTCATCGAAGCCCGAAGCTGCGTCTTGCGCCGCTCCAGATCCGCCAGCTGGGCATCCAGAGCTTCGATGTCGGCCCGCACTGGCCAGCGCTTTTGTCGATTTGCCATTGCAACTTTGTCCGCAACCTGTCCGAATTCTCTTGCCGGCCTTGGCAAATCAGTCACAACACTGATCGACCGTATGCGTTACGTTCAGGCAGGTAGCAAGGAAAATTCATGAAATGCGCACTTATATGTCGGTTACCCGACATCTGCTCCTGAGCCCGGGCAGCGCCATTGTCCATCTACCACTTCTCAGCGTCGTTCGTGGCCGGGGCCAAAAGCCCCGTCGCCGCCGCCGCTTACCGGCATCGCACGACCATGGTCGATGCGGTGCGCGGGGGAACGTGGTCCTATTCTTCTCGCGCCGACCTCGCGCACGCTGAGATCAAGGCCCCCTTCCATCCGCCCGCCTGGCTCGCCAAGATCCTCGCTCAACCCGAAATCGCCGATCAGTCGTCCGCGCTCTGGAACAAGGTGCTGTTCGAGCAACCCCGTGCCGACGGGCAAACCTGCCGCGACATCATCATCGCATTGCCCGCCGAGCTGACCCGCGACCAGGCGATCGCGGCCATGCGAGAGTTCGTCGAAACCAACCTCACGGCCAAGGGCGTCGTCGTCGATTGGGTGATCCACGACAAGGGCGACGGCAACCCGCACGTCCACCTGACCCACACCCTGCGCCCGCTCTCAGAGCACGGGTTCGGCGCCAAGGTGATCCCGTTGCTCGCCGACGACGGCGCCCCGGTCCGCAACCCGAAGGGCAAGATCGTCTATTCGCAGTTCATCGCGGGAACCCGCCAGGAGCTGATCGATATCCGCCATGCCTGGGCCGATACCGCCAACAAGCACCTGGCGCTCTCCGGGTATGACGTCCGGATCGACGCCTCGTCCTATGTCGATCTGGGCATCGCGATCCCCCCGACCAGCCACCTCTCATCCGCCGCGGCCGCCATCGCGCGGGAGAAACAAACGAGCGAAGTTCTCGCCAAGCTCGGCATCGAGCTGAAGCATGCGGCCGCCGCCATCATCGACAAGCCGGAACATCTGCTGGCGATCATCACCACCGAACGCAGCACCTTCACGGTCGACGACATCGAGCGCGCCCTCGCGCGCTTCGTTCTCGACAAGGCCGATCGGGACATCGCACGCGGCAAGGTCATGGCGTCGCCCGCCCTCGAGTTGATCAAACCGGCGACGCCCCACGATCCCCGCGACATCTATTCGACCCGCACCATGATCGATCTCGAACGCGGCATGGCCGGCAACGTTCAAGCGTTGTGCGCCGACGGTCGGCACAATGTTTTGGATGCAACCTTGGTCCGCGCAATCTCGAAAGTCGAAGCCGGGAAGACCGCTGATGCCGCCTCGCCGTTCCGGCTGTCGGATGAACAACGGGAGGCCGTGGAGCACGTGACCCGCCCCGGAGCGGTTGCCTGCATCGTCGGCAAAGCCGGCGCCGGCAAATCCACCTTGCTGTCCGCCGCCAACATCGCTTGGACAGCCAACGGCTCACGCGTCGTCGGCGCTGCCCTCTCCGGCAAGGCCGCAAGCAGTCTGCAGGAGTCGTCCGGCATACCCTCGCGGACCAACACCGCCTGGCTCAATGCCTGGGCCAAGGGCTTTGATACCCTCCGCCCCGGCGACGTGTTCGTCCTCGATGAAGCCGGCATGGTCGCCTCCAAGCACATGGCGGCGATCGTCCAGCACGTCCGCGATGCCGGCGCCAAGCTCGTCGCCGTCGGCGATCCCGTGCAGCTCCAGCCGATCGAAGCGGGCGCTGCGTTCCGCGCGATCGCTCGCCTGTCTCCCACCTTCACCCTCACTGAAGTCCGCCGGCAAGCCGAACCGTGGGCCCGCGATGCCTCCGCCGATTTCGGGTCCGGCAAGGTCACCGCCGCTCTCGACGCCTACGCCGATCGCGGCTTCGTCAAAACACCCGACACCACCGACGATGCCGTTCGTGTGCTCGTCAACGACTGGTCGGACGCCAGGTCAACCACCCATCCCGATCCCAAGGATCTGCTCGTTCTCGCCCAGACCAACGCCGACGTGCTGACCCTCAACACCGCGCTGCGGGCGGTCGTCGCCGAGCGCGGTGAACTCTCCAACGAGATCACGGTGCCGACCGAGCGCGGTCCCCGCGCTGTCGCTGAGGGCGACCGGTTGCTCTGCCTGCTCAACGCCAAGTTCCCCGATCCGGTCGCCGGCGCCACCGATCTCCAGACCCTCAACAACGGTCTGCTCGGAACCGTCACCAGCACGAACGACGGCATCATCACGTTGGCGCTCGACGCCGGCCGGTCGGTGTCGTTCTCGCCATCCGTCTACAACTCGTTCGATCACGGCTACGCCACCACCATCCACAAGTCGCAGGGCGCAACCGTCGACCGCAGCTTCGTGCTCGCCAATCCGATGATGGACAACCACCTGGCCTACGTCGCCATGAGCCGGCATCAGTCCCAGGCGACTCTCTACGCACCAAAGGATTGCTTCG
>JANXRM010000451.1 GCA_025353015.1 Hyphomicrobiales bacterium | reverse complement strand
GGGGCGGCAATGGCTCGTTGGCGACACCTGCACCATCGCCGACATCGGCTGCTGGGGCCGCATGGTGTTCATGGCCGAAGGCGGCATCGAGATTTCCCGCTATCCAAATGTCGAAGCCTGGTCGCAGCTCTTGAAGGCCTTGCCGGGTTTTGCGCTGCCCTATGACCTGATCCCGAAGAAAGACCGCGAGTTCGACGCGCGCTGAAATCGTCACGTCGCGGGCGTTGACGATTGGGTGGGCACGAGCCAGCCGGCATAGCGCACGAGACGACCAAAGCCTTTGATCTGAGCCTCGACCTCGAAGCGATAGCAGCCGTCCACGTCGTATTCGCGCGTCACGATGACAGGCACCGCAAAGCGCGGCGTGGGAATGCCGAGCACATGCAGTCCGACCAGGTCGAGCGAGAGCCCGTCTGCCGTGACGCTCGGCTTCATGGTCAACCGCGCCAGAACCAATCGCAATGGTCCCGCGGTTTCCTGGATGTTACCATTGTCGCCCGCGACCTGCCGCGTGCGGAACACGGCTTGGCCGAACGCGCGATGCCAGATTTCCGAGCCGTTCTCGGGCGTGAACGTGACGGCCAAGGGTTGTTCGGCTCCCGTCGGAGGCAATCCCGCGAGAGCGGCGATGATCCGGCATAGGATGGACGTGCCGCGCTCGACATCGGCGCGGCCGATCCACGTCGATTTTTCACGCACGTCGTGCAGTGCGCGCACCAGGGGCGGCAAGTGGTCGAAATCGGGTCCGAGTACGCGGCGGTAAAGCGGCATCGTTTGCGGTTGCCCCGTCATGCCAGGCGCGCTTTTCACGCCACGCTCTGGCGGATATCGAGATCTGCGACCTCGGTCGTGAATTCGGCGAGATCGATCAATCCCACACATGGCGCGGCGCCACGCATGGCAAGCCGACCAGCAGCCAAGGCCTTGGCGAGGATAACGGCGGGCGTCGCCGGGATGAAAGGCCCGTGCCCCGCATTCGCAATCAATTCCCAGCAGCGGTCCATGGCAAGGCCATCGAAACCTTGGCCGGTGACGCGCACGAACATGGCGCCGCGATCGCTGCCGAGAAACGAGAGACGCCGCTTCACCGCCAGCATCGGCGGCGCCAGTCGTTCCGGATGCCGAACGAGGCCGGCCCGCGTCAGCCACGACAGCGCCCAAAGTCCTCCGTGAAAGGTTTTCACCTCGATGCCTGCCACAAAATGCTGCGACCGGAGCGTTGGATAGCGCACGGGAAAAAGGTCCAGGTCCGGAACGTCGCAGGCGCCGAACCACCGCGTGCCGAGACGCGGGTCGCGGAACCGGTGGCGAACCAAAGGCTGCCAACCGTGCACAGTCGCCACGGCCCCATCGCGCAGCGCCGTGAAGGAACGTCCGGCACCGCCAAGGATCGAGGCGACCGTGGCTGCACCGGGGTCGAAGCTGTTGCCGGGCGAGATGCCGTAGGTCAGTGACTCCATGAATTGAAACTGCGGCGCCAAGTCATCGATGACGGCAGCGGCCAACGCCGGCACCGAACTGGCGCCGCTGACGACCAGAACGCCGGCCTGTTTTGCCGCCGCATCAAGCACGCCGATGCCACACACGAAAGCGCGGGCGTCAGCAAGGTCGATGTAGTGCGCTCCCGCATCGATAGCGGCACGGGCCACGCGGTAGTCGTGCGCCTGGAATGGTCCGACCGTGTTGATGACGATCGAGGCGCGCGAACCTCTGATATCGCCCGGCGTCAGCGTCAGGGCATCGAGTTGAGCGGCTTCGACACGCGCCTGCTGTCGTTTCACGAGGCCATCTGCCGCTGCCTGAGCCGCAACAAGATTTCGCCCGGCAATGACGATCTCCAGCCCCGGCACCCGCGCCAGCCGCTCCACGGCGCGGCTGCCGAACACGCCGTAACCGCCGAGCACCAGAATGCGGGCCATCAGACGTTCAACCTTCGATCTCGGCGCGTCGCATCTCGAGTTCCAGCCATTGCTCTTCAGCCTTGGCCAGTTCTTTTTGCACAGTCGCCAGCCGCGCGGACGCCGTCTCGAACGTTTTTGGATCCCGGCGGAAAAGATCGGGAGCGGCCAATCGCTGCTGCAGTTCAGCCATTTCCTGCTCGCGCGCCGCGATCGTCTTCGGCAGGGTTTCCAGCGCGTGCTTTTCCTTGAACGACAGCTTGCGTTTTGGTGCGCTCGACGGCGCGCCTTGCCCGCCGACCGAGACTTTCGCCGTGCCGTCCTGCCGGCGCTTCAGGTCGATGCCCTTGCGCTGCGCCAGCATGTCCGTGTAGCCGCCGGCATATTCGGTCCAGCGCCCATCGCCGTCCGCGGCCAGCACCGACGTGACAACGCGATCCAGGAAATCGCGATCGTGGCTGACCAGGATGACCGTGCCCTGATAGTCGTCGAGCAGCTCCTGCAAGAGATCCAGCGTTTCCAGATCCAGATCGTTGGTCGGCTCGTCCAGCACCAGCACGTTCGAGGCCTTGGCGAGCGCGCGGGCCAGCATCATCCGCCCGCGCTCACCGCCAGAAAGCACCCGCAAGGGTGTGCGCACCTGCTCCGACGTGAACAGGAAATCCTTCATATAGCTCGTGACGTGGCGCGGCTTGCCGCCGACCACCACCTGGTCGCCGCGCCCGCCGGTCATGGCCTCGGCCACGGTCCAATTCGGATTGAGCGCCTCGCGCCGCTGGTCGAGCGTCACCATCTCGATACTGACGCCGAGTTTGACCGTGCCGCTGTCGGGGGGAAGCGTGCCGGTCAGCAAACCGATCAGCGTCGTTTTGCCAGCCCCGTTCGGCCCGACGATGCCGAGCCGGTCGCCGCGCGCGACGCGGATCGAGAGGTCGCGCACGATCGGACGGCCGTCATAGGCCTTGGCGATCTCGGTCGCCTCAGCGACGAGCTTGCCGGATTGGTTGCCGTCCACCACGGCCATGCGGACGTTGCCCTGCACCTGCCAGGCGTTGCGCTTCTGGTCGCGAAATTCGGCGAGCCGCGCCACGCGCTTGACGTTGCGCTTGCGCCGACCGGTGACGCCGCCGTGCATCCACTGCTGCTCGCGCTCGATCCGGCGGTCGAGCTTGTGGCGCTCGGCCTCCTCTTGCTCCAGGCGCTCGTCGCGCCAAGCCTCGAAGCTGGCGAAGCCGCGCTCCAGGCGATGCGTGCGGCCGCGGTCAAGCCAAACCGTTTTCTTCGACAGACGCTCAAGGAACCGGCGGTCGTGGCTGATCATGACGATGGCGGCAGGCAGCCGCGCCAACGCCTGCTCCAGCCATTCGATGGCGGGCAGATCGAGATGGTTGGTCGGCTCATCGATCAGCAGCACATCCGGTTGGGACGCCATGGCGCGCACGAGTGCGACCCGGCGGGCTTCACCGCCCGAGAGGCTCCCCGGATCGGCACCGTCGTCAATGCCAAGCTCGCCCAGCAGCGCCCGGCCACGATTGGCGTCGTCAGCAGGACCTAGGCCCGCCTCCACATAATCTAACACCGACTCGAAACCGGAAAGATCAGCTTCCTGAGCCAGATAGGCGACGCGCGCGCCCGGATGTGCGAAGCGCTCGCCCTTGTCGGGTTGCACCAGCCCAGCCGCAATCTTCAACAGTGTCGACTTACCCGAGCCATTGCGGCCGACGAGGCAGATGCGTTCGCCGCCAGCGACGCTGATTTCAGCACCGGTCAACAGCGGCGTGCCACCAAAACTCAGGTGGACATTCTTCAGGGCGAGAAGCTCGATTGTCATGCCGCCCCCTGTGACCGTTATTGCGGTTCCCGTCAAGGCTTTGGGGTTGAGGCTTTGCGGTTGCAACCCGTCCCGGGCCAGGCCCGGCCGCCCGGCGTACCGTTAAGACCCAGTTCATCTTTGGTCGGCTAAGCAGGCGGCAAGTCAGTCAGGCCCGGTCGCCAAGTCTTTCGCCGAACGGCATCTCGACCAACCGCCTGCAACTTGATAATCAACGCTATCCGCTCTCGCGGGAGACTAGGGACGGACACGTGCTTCATCACTCAGCAAACCCAATCGGGGGAACTCACATGCGTAAATCAACACTGATGAGCGTTGCCACGGCTGTCGCCGCACTGGCGGCCGTTACCGTTTCGATCGCACCTGCCAGCGCCCAACAGGATTGGCGTCGCGGTGGCTTCGAGGAGCGCCATGGTGCTCATAACTTTGGTGAATTCTGCGTCCACCGCGTCGTGACGACGGGCTTTGCCCATTCCAACTTCTTTGGTAGCGGCCGCGACGCCGTGCGCAAGGCCGAAGCCCGCGCCATCCGCAGCTGGGAAAACCAGGTCAGCGCGAAATTTGGCCCGCAGTTCGCAAGCTTCGCCCGTGCCCAGGGCAAGGCCAATCAGTGCAACCATCGCGGATCTGAGTTTGAATGCACGATCAGCGCCCATCCCTGCCGTGATCGCGGCCCAGGCCACGGTGGCCCCGGCCCACGTCGCTAAGGTCTGACGTCGGCACTGTAATAATGCGGGGCGTTCCGGATGCCGGGGCGCCCCGAATCTATTGTGCGACCGACCTCAACCGTTCAAGATGATGCTGGTCAACTCGTCTGGCGTCGAGAGCATCGGATAGTGGCCGGTCTTGATGGTGTGATATTTGGCCTTGAGCGTGTCGGCGGCGCGCTTGATGTGCGGCTCGCCGGGGTTCGGCGCACCGCTGCAATAGAGCACCGAGGCGTCCCATGTCTGGCTCCAGAACTTCGGCAGCTTCACCGCTTCCGTGAAGCATGCGATCGGATGCAGCGTCATGCGATCGGCCGCCCAGTCGCGCAGTGCTGGATCGAGCGAGGCAAACAGGCGCCCAGCGGCGTCCTCGCGCGACGGCCCGCGGGAAATCGGCGTATTGATGGCCGCCGGCTGCTTGACGATATCGACGATTTTCTCACCATCGAACAACGCCAGCGCGTCGGCAAAGACCACGCGCGCCACGCGGTCACGCGCTTTCTCGGCGGCGGACGCCATCACCATGCCGCCACTCGACGTGCCGACCAGCACGGCTTTCTTCAGGTCGTGGAAATGCAGCAGCTTGGCGATTTCCTCGCCGTGCGTTTCCGTTGTGATGCCGGCGCGTAGCTGATGGGCCCGCTCGGCGCACCCGTCCAGCGTCGGTGCAATGACGTTATGCCCCCGGCCCCGCAGCCGTTCCGAAATTTTATTCCAGATCCAACCGCCCTGATAAGCGCCGTGAATGAGTACGAAATCCGTCATGTCTTTACTCCCGATTGCGGCGATCGCGCCGGTTGATCTTTACAGCCCACCCGTCACGTCGATGGTCAGGCCCGTGACGAAGTCGGCGTGTGACGAGGCCAGAAAGCAGATGACATTGGCCTGATCGACGGCCTCCCCCATGCGCCGCATCGGCGTCCGCTCGATATCGGCTTGACGATCCTCGGGCGGACGTTGCTCCCAGCGCGGCCGAATACGTTCGGTCAGTGTCGTTGCCGGCGCAATGGCGTTGACGTTGATGCCGGAGGGACCCAGCTCACTCGATAGCTTCGTCGTGAAGGCAATGATGCCGCCTTTGGCTGCCGCATAAGCCGAGGAGCTCGCAACACTCTTACCGCGTCCGGCGATCGACGCGAGGTTGACGATCTTGCCGCTACTCTGCCGCTTCATGATTGGAATGACGGCGTGCGTGAAGAGGAACGTGCCCGTCAGGTTGAAATGGATCAGCGATTGCCATTCGGCGAAGGTCAGTTCTTCGGTCGTGGCGCCGGGCTTGGCGATGATCGTGCTGCCGCCCACGGCATTGACCAGGATATCGATTCGGCCGAAGCGCTTTGCCGCATCCGCAACAACGCCGTTGACCGCCGTCTCATCCATCGCGTTGGCATGAAAGGGAAACACATCGCCACCGTCGGCAGTGATTTCTGCAATCGCCGCATCCAGCCGCTCGCGGTTGTTGTCGACGGCGGCGATCCGCCCACCTTCCGCGGCGATGATGCCCGCCGTGGCGCGCCCGATGCCGCTGCCTGCGGCCGTAATCAGGGCAACTTTACCTTTGAATCGCATGGATCGACCTCCCTCGACCGGCTGCCCGGCCACCACCTGTTCAACTCGGCCCCGTCTTGCCTGCGGCCTTGGCAGCGTCCGGCAAATCAAGCCCGACGCCACGTAGATGTCCAAAAAGCTCATAGAGTTTCGCCACATCCGTCGCCGGCAGAGGCGGCCGCACGATCGACTGCACATTGCTGCGCAAATGCCGGGCGCTGGACGTGCCGAAAAGGACGACGTCGCAACCCTCCTCATGCCGCGCGAACCGGTAGGCCGCATCGAGCAGGCTTTCCGCGCCACCCTCGTGGATCAGGAACCCGAGCGGCTCAGGGTTAGCTGCCAGCTCCGCCGGGACTTTCCCTTCGGTCGCCAATTTTTTCATCGTCTCCAAAAGCAGGCCGGGCTTCGAGAAGATGTTGCGCACGACGAACATCATCAACGTCCCCACGCCCTGCGCTTTCGTGCGTGGAAAGATGTCCCGCCGCGCACCCTGATTGAGCATGTTATAGGCCAGCATGAACACCTGCCAGCGCGGATCGTCGAGCGCCTTCTGCAGCATGGTCTGATTGGGATCGTTGGGCGAGGTTTCCGATAAACCGAGATGCCGGAGTTTGCCCTTGGTCTGCTCCTTGACCAGCGCGGGCGCCAGAAACTCCCGCGCGTAGTCGTAATGGCCGGGGGCGACGCCGTGCAGCAGAAACACGTCGACGTAATCGGTATTCAGCCGTTTCAGCGACGCATCGAGATTGGCGACCACCTCGGCGGCCGTCATCCGCTCGGTGCCGCGCAGAATGCGACTCTTGGTCGAGACGACGACGCGGCTGCGATCAGTGGCCCTCAACGCATCGCCTAGGATTTCCTCGGTGCCATAGGCCTCGGCGGTATCGAAAAATGTCACGCCGAGGTCGAGCGCCTCATGCACCAGCGCCACCGACTGCGAGGCTGTCAGGCCGGCACCCTGGCCGATACGGCTATTGCCGCCACAGCCGAGCCCGGCAACGCTGACCTTCAAGCCCGTCTTGCCGAGCGTCGTGTATTTCATGGGTTGTTCCTTGCAGCCAATGAATTATTCCGCCGCCACACGTTGGTGGTTGTGCTCGAGTAGCCCGGCCTTGACCAGGGCTGAGCGAATGCGCGCAATCTCGTCGGCAGGGATCTTAGATAGTGGCGGGCGCACGGCTGCACATTCCAGCTTGCCAAGCAGCACCAGCGCTTCCTTCATGCGGTTGTGCATGTCGACGGCGGGCGCTGCATAGAACACCTCGGCCAGCGGATAGATGCGATCATTGATGCGCTTGGCTTCCGCCAGGTCGTTGCGTTGCACCGCCTGAAACAGCGCCGACTGCAACCCCGCGATGACGCTGCCCGAACCCGAGAGGAGCCCGCCGCACCCAAGCACCAGCGACGGAAACAGCCACGCCGAATGCGTCGACAGCACCGTGATCGGCTTGGACAGTCCCTGCAGTACCCGGATATTGCGCTCGTGCTGCACCGGGTTGTTGCACCAGTCCTTGATGGCGCGAACCGTCGGCACGGCCTCCCCGAGCTTGACGATCATCTCGGTCGCATAGCCCTGATTGATCACCAGCGGATAATTGAAGGCGATGATGGGGATGTCGCCCGCTGCATCCGCCACCCGCTTGAAATGATCGACCACCATTTCGGGCCGATGCCCCATCGTGAAGGGTCCCGGCGGAAAGACCAGCAGCGCCGAGGCACCACCGGACGCCGCCTGCCTGGCGATCCGCGCTGCTTCCAAGCTGCCCTCGGCGTAGATGCCGTGCACGATCGGTAGCGCCGCACCGATCTCGTCCTGGGCAATCTCCATAACGCGCTTCTGCTCGTCGAGCGTGCAGGAGGCAGCCTCCGTGGAGTGCGCGTTGACGGTGATGGCCGACAGTCCGGGCGCCGACGTCACATCCCGCAAGTGCGCCCGGAACGCCGTCTCGTCGATGGCCAGATCCTCTGTGAACGGCAGCAGCACCGCGGGAATGACGCCCTTGGGAACATAGGCCTTGTGTCTTGGCATGGCGGCTCTCCGGCTCTGACGTCAGCCCATCGTATGCGATCCATCGGAGTTGGCAAATGCTGGCTGCCGAATGCTAACCTCTTGGCGCCCGCCACCATCACCTCGTTTCCAAACAGAAGGACCGCCCGCATGCCCGCGACCACCATGCCGTCAGTCAGCCTCGTCGCCGTTCCCGGCCGCCGCCGCGCCACGCTGGACGCGGCCCGAGAGTACGAGGCGCGCGGCTTCAACGGCATCTACACACCCAGCATCTTCGGCAACATGTCGCTTTGCGAAGCGCTCTGCCATGCCACGAGCCGCATTCCGATCGCGACCTCGATCGCGCCGATTTATTCCCGCACCATTGGCGATTTCGCGCAGA
>JANXRM010000423.1 GCA_025353015.1 Hyphomicrobiales bacterium | reverse complement strand
GGTTTACGTTCGTCGGAACGATCCATTCGGTCGGCTACAAGCACGGCCGCTGGCTCGACAGTGTGATCATGCAACGCTCCTTGGGCGCAGGCGATACGGCGCCACCGTCTAAGCGATTGCCGATTGCGTAGTTGCCGATTGCGTAATTGCCGACGAGCGGACGTGGCCTACTCCACGACTGTCAGCCGCTTTCTATCGATGACTTCGAGCACGCGAGCGAGTTCGTGGCCACGTTTCAGGATCAGCCCAGTCGACGTGATGACGGCATAAACGCCCTGTTTGCGGGCATTCTTCGGGCACTTTTCGATGCGGTAGAGCGGCCATTCGCTGGCTTTGCGGAACACCGAGAACACGGCCTTCTCGCGCCCGAAATCCATGGCGTAATCGCGCCATTCGCCGGCTGCGACCTTGCGCCCATAAACCGTCAGAATTTGCCCGAGCTCGCGCCGGTCGAAGGCGATCGTCGCCGGCGATTGAGTGGGCTGGAACGCTGCGGCACCTGAAAGGCTCGCCCCAGTTCTGGGGCGGAACACTATCGGCTCGCTGTCGCTCAAGGGCGCCTCCTTTGATCCTGATGACGTTAAGATGACGCCTTCAGGCGAACCGTGCAAGGCGCCTCGTGGTCAGAATGCTGGTTTGAGTGAATGAGGTCATCGTTCGGGCCGAACACATCACGATTGTAATAATTCGCAATCAAATTCACGATTCCGCCACAATCTCTTCAATCACGCGCCGCAATTCTCGCGCAAGTTCTGGAAACGACGGTCCTGACCCGGTTCAACGAATTCTCGGAAATCGCCCCCCAGCCCCTTCCGAGGCTTCTCTCCTGAACCGGGTCAGCCGTTTTTCGTCGCTCATGGCCCTGAGCCCCTCGAGCCGGCCGAGCGCACGCTGAACGAGCACTGGCTGAAAACGCCGCTCTCAGAAAACACGGCTCTCAGAAAACACGGATCTCAGAAAACACTGCTCGTAAAAAACATCCCGCACCGACGAATTCCAGATTCGGTCAAGTTCCGGTCCTTCGCCCGCCGCAAAGGTTAGCGATATTGGCATCGTTGCCTCTTGGCCCGGTCCCGAAGCAAGGCTCTGGAAATCTCAGCCCCCCAGCCCCCCGGGGCCAGCCCAAAGGACCGGGCTACGAGGCAAACCACTTTTTCTGATGCGTGATGCCCCACTCTCCTGATGCCCCACTCTCCTGATGCACAAAACGACGTCTCTTCTCTCCGGATGACACGTCCCCGACACTCACGACATAGTCCCTGACGTACGCGCTATAAGTTCTACATAGAGATCTCCACCTCACGAAAAATGCCCGAAGGGCCGGCCCCACCTGCCGGCCCTTCTGCGTTTTCGGGCAGCGTTGCTTCCCAGCGCAACGGTTATTTGCCCTTTTTCGGTGAGCTGCTGCCCGGCTTTAATGGGGCCGCCTTCACCTTCTCCTGCTTCGGCTTCTTCTTCTCGCGATTGCTCTTCTGGTCGCCCTTGGCCATTTTGCGTCTCCCTTGGATGCGGACCTGACTGCCCGATGCAAATCAGTTCCCGCCGGAAGCAACTTGGCGCCCTCACGAGCCCTTTGTCATCAGATGTTCGCGTCTGGGCATCTCGCCGCGCACCATCCCTGTTTAAAAACGCGCGTTTCCAAAAGATCATTGTCGAACGCGCCTTGGCCCGACATCATGGCCGCAGAGGCGCGATGAGCATTTCTGCGCGGGGCGACATTGACTGGGGCGGGCCAAGGCATGACCAACTGCATTCACGACCATGGACGCTGGGGCCGCGGCGACCAGATCGGCGCTGGCCACCTGCTGACGCCGGAACGCACGCTGAAGGCGCTGAAATCGGTCAACGAGGGCCGGATTCTCGACTTGAGCCACGTCATCGAGGTCGGCGCGCCCCGTATCGCCCCAACACAAACGCCTTATCTCATGCAGATCGGGCCGACATCGGCCGGCAGCATTCGCCGGCGCCGCAAAATAGGCGCCAAGAACGACGCGGGCTCCAACCTCGAACGCATCGAGTTGACCACGCATGTCGGCACGCACATCGACTCGCTCGGGCATTTCACCTATGGCGACCGGATGCACGGCGGCTACAGCGCCGAATTGACCGTCGACGATTTCGGCATGCTCAACCTCGGCATCGAGAATTGTCCGGCCATGGTGACGCGCGGCATCTGCCTCGACGTGTCCGGGCATGACGGCTCGGATCATCTGGCCGCCGGCCGTGCCGTCACCAAGGACGACCTGCAGCGGGCCTTGGACAAGGCCAAGCTTTCTATCGAGCCCGGCGACGTGGTTTGCATCCAGACCGGCTGGGGCCGCTACTTCATGCATGACAACGACAAATACGTGGCGGGCGAGCCCGGCATCGATCTCGAGGCAGCCAAATGGCTGACCGCGCAGGACGTGGTCGCGATCGGCGCCGACAACATGGCGTTGGAGGTGCTGCCCGGACGGAACCACCCAGAAGTCCTGATGCCGGTGCATCAGTATTGCCTGGCGGACGCGGGTGTCTACATCATCGAGAACCTGATGATGGATGGGCTGGTGGCTGCGGGCATCAACAAATTCTGCTTCATGCTGTCGCCGGTGAAATTCAAGGGTGCTACGGGCTGTCCCGTGCGCCCCATCGCGATCGTATGAAGCTGGACATGTTGACAGGCATGCGCGTTTCGCGAGCGGGGAGCTGACCGGATACCCATGTTCTGGCCTATTCTCGCGATCCTCTACATTCTCGGTTTCACCAACCTGTTCCTGCGCTCGAGCTTCGGCGTGATGGGGCCTGACCTCGCACGCGAGATGAGCCTCTCGCCGGCGGCGTTGTCGTTCGTCGCGAGTTCGTTCTTTTTCGCCTACGCGCTGATGCAAGTGCCGACCGGCATGCTGCTCGACCGCTTTGGTCCCCGCCGCACGCTGGCCACTATGCTGCTGTCGACCATGGCCGGTGCTGGTCTGTTTGCTGCCGGCCAATCGCCTGAAATGCTGGCGGCTGGGCGTATTCTGATGGGCATCGGCTGCGCGGGCGTCTTTACCGGCGCCTTCTACGTGATGGCGATGTGGTTGCCAGCGGACAGAGTGGTCACGCACATCGGCGCGTTGAACAGCTTCGCGGCGTTCGGCAATCTGTGCGCAACGGCGCCGCTGGCGTTTCTCATCGCCTGGATCGGCTGGCGGACCAGCTACCTGTTTTTTACGGTTGCCGTCGGCGTCATCCTGACGGCGGTCGCCATTGTCATGCGCGACTCAGCACCCGGACGTGCGCCCTCGACCGCCAAGGACGAAAGCCTCGCCCAGATTTTCGCTGGCGTGCGCGAGTCGATCCGCCAGCCCGGCATGAAGCGGCTACTGTTTGCCGGTCTCCCGATGTCGGCCTCCAGCACCATTTCCGGCGTCTGGGGCGCGCCCTACTTGAAGCACGTCCACGGCCTCGACGACGGCGCGCGCGGGTCTGTGCTGCTGGTCATGGCGGTGTGCGCCATGTGTGGGCATTTTCTCTACGGCCAGATCGCGCGCCGCTTCAACACGCTGAAATGGCCGATCCTTGGTGGCTGCGTGGTCATTGTCGCGGCCACCGTTAGTTTGAGCCTGCTGGAACGGCCCCCGGTCTGGTTGGTCACGCTCTTGTTCAGCATCATGGCCATCGCATCGGCTTACCCGACGATCACCCATGCTCACGCCCGTGGCCTCGTGCCACCGCACCTGATGGGGCGCGGCGTTTCCGTCACCAACATGGGCGTGATGACGGCGATCGCCGTGGCCCAGCTTGCCTTCGGCTGGATCGTCGGGTTGTTGCCCGCCGCCAACGGCGTGCCGCCCGAAGCGGCCTACCGGCTTGCGTTTGCCATTCAAGCGGCCGTGGCGCTGACGGGCATGCTGATCTACGGGCCGATCCGGGATGTGCGGCCACGCGGGTGACGATTTCGATCAGCGGCCCGGCGATGTAGCTCAAGCCAGTTTGCGGCTGACATAGCGGCCAAAACCGACGGCGGATTGATCCAGCACACGATCGCGCAGCACCGTTTTGCCGCGGACGACCGTGTGCACCACTTGGCCTGTCAATGGCCAGCCTTCATAGATGGAATACCCGGCGCTGGACTGCAGGGCCGATTTGTCGAGCACCCATTTTTTGCCGAGATCGACGATGGCGAGATCCGCGTCATACCCGATCTCGATGCGCCCTTTGGTGTCGCCGAGCCCCATGATATCGGCCGGATTGCGCGACAATAGATCGGCGATGCGACGCAGCCCGATGCCGCGCTTGTGATGCCCCTCCGACAGCAGAACCGGCAGCAACGTCTCGAGGCCGGGACAGCCCGGCGATGCGGCCCAGATTCCACCGGCTTTCCCTGTCACGTCACGATGCACGTGGTCGGTGGCAACCGTATCGATCGAACCGTTGGCAACCGCCGCCCAGAGCGCTTCGCGATCGGCTGATGTGCGGAGCGGCGGATTAATCTTGGCGACGTCGCCGCCCGCCCAGCCGATGTCGTGCGTCAGGTAATGCGGGCACGTTTCGATGTGGATGCGTGCGCCGTCCTTACGCGCCTGCTCGGCCGCTTTCAGCGCTTCCGCCGACGTGGTGTGGACGATATAGAGCTTCGCGCCCGTGTGCCGCGCGAGCATGCCGGCGCGCTGCACGGCATCAGCTTCGACGAAGGGCGGGCGCGACTGGTTCCAGGCGGCAAGGCCGCCGCGTCCCTCGGGATCGGACTTCATCAGGCGGTCGCGCAAAACCCAGGAGGCTTCGATGTTTTCGGGATGCGGACAGACCATGCCGCCAGCGGCGGCCGCTGCTTCGCACAGGCGCAACAGAAAACCGTCGTCGATGTCGGGCAACCCTAAGCGTTTACCTTCGCCGCCGCGATTGTTCATGAAAATCTTGAACGTCGGCGCGCCGAATTCCGCGACATAGCGCGGTACGCTTGCCAGTTGCGCCTCGGTCGAGATGATGAAGTGATAGGCAAAATCGATACGCGAGCCGGCTTCCGTAATGGCGCGAACGTCCGCGAAGATTGCTTCGAATGGCTCGGTTGCCATCAGGTAGGGAATGAACGTGGTGATGCCGCCGACAGCCGCCGCGGCGGTTTCCTGGGCCGCGTCAGCCGGCACACGCGGCCGCGCGATGTCACGGCCGTGCCCCAGATGCAAGTGCGCATCGATGACGCCCGGCATGACGACGAGGCCTGCAACATCGATCGTGGCAGCGGCGTCGATGCTTGAACCCGGCGCGAGGATGGCGGCGATTTTGCCTTGGGCGATGGCGAGATCAGCCGCGATGGGCTCGCCGCTCCCGGTCAACAGGCGGCCACCCGAAATGGCAAGATCATAGCGCGGCATGCGGTCAATTCTCCGTACTGCTTAAAAGCCTTATGAGGATGCCGCGTCGTTCCGGATCTCTGACGCAGCGGCCATTCCAGCAAGACGGCCGAGCGCGATCGCGGACAGGAGGCCGTTGCCCGAGGCGTAAGCCGCGCCGCCCATGCGGCCTGATAGGCCACCTGTGGCGCCGCCGCCCGCGAACAGGTTTTTGATCGGTCGTCCCTGTTGGTCGAGGACGCGGCCATCATCATCGACGGCGAGGCCGCCTTGTGTGTGGAAGAGGCCCGGGACGATGCGGCAGGCATAGAGTTTGCCGTCGAGTGCGCCGAGGCCGAAGTCGCGGCGGCCGAAGGGATCAGCCATTTGGCCCGCCGCTGCGCGCGTGGACGTCGCGATCGTCGCGGACAATTCCGCGCCATCGAGGCCGATTTCCCGCGCGAGCAATTCGGCGTCAGTTGCCGATTTCAAACCGCCGTAGTTCGCGAGCTCGAGAAATTCTTCTTCACCTGCCGCTGCATCGAAAATCTTCTGATCGAAGATGGCAAAGCGCGGCGCCGCCTCGGCCATGACGTTGCGCGTGAAGCCCGAGTAGCCAGCACTTTCGTCGCCGAACCGCTCGGCTCGACCATTGACGATGATCCCGCCCTTTTCGATCGTCGTCCAAGACAGCAGGCTGCCGTGCGGGTCGGCGACCGCGGCATACCCCTGATATGCGCCGATATTGGCAAGCGCCGCGCCTATCGTTTCGCCCCACAGAACGGCTTCGCCCGTCGAACCCAGCGCGCCGAAATATTGCGCGCCTGCGACCTCGGGACAGAACCGTTTGACGAGATCTGGATGCCCGGCAAAGCCGTTGACGGCGAGAATGGTTTTTCGCGCCCGCTGTGCTGATGCGGCCGTATTTGACGCGCCGATAGAGGCGCCCGCAACGGCGCCATTCTCCACGATCAGCCGTTGCGCACCTTGCCCGACGGCCAGCGGAATGCCGCGTGCTTCAACCGCTGCCAGCAGGTCATCGACGAGATCCTGGCCGCGCCGCGAAACCGGTGCATGCAGCCGCGCTACGGAATGGCCGACGTGCTTATAGGCCGTCACCAACGACAACCGCGCGCCGACGGTATCGACCAGCCATTCGACCGTTGGCGCCGACTGTTCCGCCAGCCGCCGCATGAGTTCAGGACAATCGGTTTCGCCGGCGATGCGCATGAGATCGGCAAGCAGCATTGCCGGGCTGTCGTCGATGCCGGCCGCGCGCTGAAACCGCGAGCCCGCGCCCGGCAGAGATCCGGTGGACAATGACGAGTTCCCGCCCGGCCGTGGACGCTTTTCGACGATCGCCACCGCAGCACCGGCATCGTGCGCGGCGATTGCGGCGGCCAGTCCGCACGAGCCTGCGCCAATCACGAGGACATCCAGCACGTCTGCGTCCAATGCGGTACTCATGCGTTGGTCCGGCTCGGAATGCCGGCGAGCTTTGTGGCCAGTTCCCTCGTGGTCGAGACGTCGGCGTATTTCTCGCTCATGTCGAACAGGTTGACCGCGTGCGATGTGGCACTGCGGTCATAGACGGCGTCATGCGGGACGGCGACGCGGAAATTGTAGGCGAAACCGTCAACCACGCTGCCACGAACGCAGCCCGAGGTCGTGCAGCCTGTGACGACCAGCGTGTCGGCGCCAGCATCGATCAGGTAGCTTGCGAGCGGCGTGCCAAAAAACGCACTCGGATGCTTTTTCGGCAGCAGGATATCGGTCTCGCGCGGCGCTACTTCCGCCACGAAATCATAGCCGTGCCGCGCCACCGTCATCAGGGCTGGCACCTTGTCGGCAAGACGGCCCTTGTCGAAGGTCTCCTTCGGCGAAACGTAGGGGTAGATGACCGGCCAGCCCATCTTGCGGAAGAGGTGCAGCAACACAGCTATGTTGGCGACGGCCTTCCAGGCGGTCTCACCGCACGAGGTCGGAAATTCTTTGATCGCCTCGTCGAAGGGCTTTGGCGTCGTGCCGACCGTGCGGTACTGCACGTCGATGATCAATAAGACTGGTTTGCGCCCGAGGCCTGATGGACGGCCGAAACCCGCCGCGCGATAGGCTTTCTGCTCCGCCTCGCTGATTATGCCGTCCCAAGGTTTCACCTGAGCCTCCATTCGCTGTTGCGCCGATGATAGGGCCGCGCCCCCCGCGCCGTCGATAGTGGCGGGCCGCGCCTCAGCGATCCGCGCGGGCCAAGACCGCGTCGAGAAGCACGGTTGCGCCTGGAACCGCATCGGCCAGCGTCATGTCCTCGGCCTCGTTGTGTGAAATGCCGTCCTTGCAGGGCGTAAAGATCATGGCGGCCGGGCAGATCGTGGCCATGTTGTAGGCGTCGTGACCGGCTTCGGACTGTAGGTCCATCGTGGCAAAGCCACGCGACTTCGCCGAGGCACGCAGCAGGCCGATCAAGCCGGCATCGAACGCGAGGCCACCGAAGCCCCAGCGCTCTGCAATCTCGACGCAGCAGCGCCCGCGCCGCGCACAATCGGGCAGCGCAACCGCGACTTCCGCGAGCATCCTGTCCAGGCCCACGGCCTCGGGATGGCGCATGTCGCAGAACAACATCGCCTCCTCCGATATGATGCCGGGCAAGTTGGGCCAGAGGTCGAGCCGCGCGGCTGTGGTCTTGCCCTCCTCGGCGGCATAGCGCCAGCCGATCTCGTCGATGGCGACCGCCACGTGCGCCGCCCCAACCAACGCATTATGCCGCCGCTCCATGGGCGTTGGGCCGACATGGGCGGTTTCACCCGAGACCATGATACGCATACCGGCCGTTGGAAAGCCGCCGACGACGATGCCAACGGGAATGCGAGCCTTGTCGAGCCGTGGGCCCTGCTCGATGTGCAACTCGAAATAGGCGTCGATCGCGCGGCCGCCGACAGGAGCCGCGCCCGCGTAACCGATACGCGCCAGCTCGTCGCCGAGGCGGAGACCGGCCTTGTCGGTGCGGTCCAGCGCCCATTCCGGCTTTTCCCGGCCGGCGAAGACGAACGACGACAGCATGGGCGGATAGAAGCGGGCGCCCTCCTCATTGGTCCAGTTCACGACCTCGATGGCGCGTTTCGTGGCGATGTTGGCGCCATCCAGCGTGCGCAGCACCTCCAAGCCGCCGAGCACGCCGAGAATGCCGTCGAACCGGCCGCCCGCCGCCTGCGTGTCGAGATGACTGCCGATCAACACGGGCGGCAGGTTTGGTTCCGTACCCTCGCGGCGCACGAACATATTGCCGAGCCGGTCGACATTCACGCCGTAGCCGCCGTGCATGGCCCAGCCGGCGAAGACATCGCGCATGTGCCGGTCGTCGTCCGTCAGCGTCAGACGCCGGAGCCCGCCCTTCGGCCCGCGCCCGATCTCGGCCGACGCCATGATCGACGCCCACAGCCGGTCCCCATCGATCGCCAGATTGCGCATGGTATTCAACCTCCGTCGATGACCTCAGACGATTCCACGGCGCTGCAACTCGCGGAAGACCTGGTCGACCAGAGCTTCTGGCGGCACGACGCCGCCCTCGAGATGGATGTCGGCGTGTTCTGGTGGCTCATAGGGGCTGTCGATGCCGGTGAAGTTCTTGAGGGCGCCCGCACGCGCTTTTTTATAGAGGCCCTTGGGATCGCGGCTTTCGCAGATCGCAATCGGCGTATCGACGAAAATCTCCAGGAACTCGGCGTCCGGGAAAAGCTCCCGCGCCATGCGCCGCTCCGCCCGGAAGGGCGAGATGAACGACACCAGCGTGATCAGGCCTGCCTCGACGAACAGCCGCGCCACTTCCGACACGCGGCGGATGTTCTCCACGCGGTCGGCGTCCGTGAAGCCCAGATCCCGGTTGAGGCCATGCCGGACGTTATCGCCGTCGAGCATATAGGTGTGCCGCCCGGCCGCGTTGAGACGCTTCTCCAGGAGGCTCGCGACCGTCGACTTGCCGCTGCCCGACAAGCCCGTGAGCCAAAGGCAGCACGGCCGCTGACCTTTAAGAGCGGCGCGTGCCGCCTTGTCGACCAGCAGTGCCTGCCAATGGATATTGGTTGCCCGCCGCAGCGTGAAGGCAATGCGTCCGAAACCCGCAATCCGCCCGTCTTTCGCGTCGAAAATCTCGAAGCGGCCGAACGCCGGGCAACGGTCGAACGGATCGAACAGAATGGGCTCGGCGAACGACAGATTGCACAGGCCCACTTCGCCGCGGCCGAGCTGGCGCGCGGCCATGGTGTCGAGATCGAGAGGGTTGAGCCGGTGCTTCAGCGTGCTGACTTGCATGGCCACCGATTGCGGCCCAAGCCGCAGCGTGTACGAGCGCCCCGGCAAAAGCGGGCGCTGATCGACCCACACGACGTGCGCTGCGACCTGGTCGGCTTGTTCCGGTGGTGCGTCCGCTGCCGCAATCATGTCGCCCGGGCGAAGCTCAGCTGTGCCGGCGAGGCTCAACCGCACGCGGCTCGGCCGATTGGCCACCTCACCTGAGACCATTTCGCAGGTGTCGACAATAGTCGGCCGTGCCGCCGGCATGGCCAAGACCGGCTGTCCAGCCACCATTTGTCCGCAAGATC
>JANXRM010000419.1 GCA_025353015.1 Hyphomicrobiales bacterium | reverse complement strand
TCGGCGAGAACCGGCGCGGATGCGGGAGATGGCAAATCTGCGCGCCCAATGCCCGGCGGCTGGCCCCCGCAAAGCCGACATCCTATAGCGCCCGACCGAAGCACCGGTCCCCGTCGTCCCTTTCCCCGTTGCAACGCGGTCAACGGGCAAGGACCGCGGGCTGCGGCACGTGTCCAACCCGTGCTGCCAGTTGTTGGGTCCCGACGTTCAGGCTCGACGCAACCTTGCCCGACTGATTAACCCACCCGCACCACGTCCGCCCACGTCTTCGAATCAACCTCCACCCCATCCCGCTCTGCCGTCTGCCGCCGCGCGGCGCGCTGACCGCCGGGGAGGCGGACGCCGGCCTCGTCGGCGATGGCCGTGGCAAGTGTCTCGACGCGTTCGCTCGCCGCTGGTGACGCTGACATCGCCGTCGCGTCGATGGCGATGATGAGTTGCCCCGTTCCCGGTGGTCCGCCTTTGTCGTCGAGGAACGGCGAGGCCTCGAAGGCAAGGTTGGAGCCGGTCAGGCCGGCCGCCAAAATCTCCACCATCAGCGCCAACGCTGCGCCCTTGGCGCCACCCGCGGGCAGCAGCGTGCCCTGCAACGCGGCCTTGGCGTCCGTGGTCGGCGCGCCATTTTCGTCCACGGCCCAGCCTTGCGGGATTGGCTCATTTTTCGCAGCGGCAGCGACGATTTTGGCGCGCGCAACCTCCGAAAGCGCGAGATCAACGACAATCGGTGAGGAACCGAGCCTCGGTGCTGCGAACGCCACTGGGTTCGTGCCGAACACGGCGCGGCGACCGCCCCAGGCCGCCATGGCCGAGGGCGTGTTGGCGAAAACCAGCGCCAGACAGCCCTGGCCCGCGAGCCGTTCGGCAACGAGGCCAAGGGCGCCGGCGTGATGCGAGCGGGTGATGCCGGCCGCGGCGATGCCCTGCGCGCGTGCCATGTCTGGCAGGCGATCGAGCCCCAAATCCAGCGCCGGGTAGGCAAAGCCGAAGGCCGCATCGATGCGCAGCGTTCCCGGTCGTGTCAGTGTGGTCACTGGCACCGCGCGGCCATGCACCTTGCCGGCACGAACCTGCGCCGCGTAACTTGCGACACGCGACAGGCCGTGGCCTTTCTGGCCGTCGATCTCGGCCGCCGCCAAAGCATGGGCGACGCTTGCCGCGTTGGCGTCGGATGTGCCGGCGGCTTCGAGCGCGTGCGCGATGCCACGCCGGAGATCGGCAATCGAAACGCGCGTGGTGCTCGTGGTCACTTCTTTGCCAAAGCGCGATCGAGGAAATCCAGCCGGTCCTGGCCCCAGAAGAATTCACCTGACTCGAGCACGTAGCTCGGCGCACCAAACACGCCATGTTTCAAGGCATCGGCAGTGTACTGGTCGTGCAGCTTATCGAGTTCGGCATCGGAGGGACCAGCCTTGCGGATGGCGTCTGCATCGAGACCGGCGCGCTTGGCGGCCGCCGCCAGTGTCGCCGCTTCGCCCAAATTTTCCTCGCGCTCCCACAGCGCCCGGCCAAGCTCCGTCGCCAGCGCATGCGCATCGAGGCCTGCGAGCTTGGCGGCAATCACCAAGCGTGTCCCCGGCGCTTCGTCCGACGGGAAATACTTAGGCTCGAGCGTAATCGGCAGCTTATGAAAATCGCGCCAGCGCTTCAGTTCCATCATGCGGTAGGCGCGGCGCTCGGGGCTGCGCTTTGGCAGCGGCAGGCCACCGGTCTTGGCAAAAACCTCGCCGAACTTGGCAGGCTTGATGTCCACCTTTTGGCCGTGCCGCTTGGCCATCTCGGCAAAGCGCGCGCTACCGAGATAGGTCCACGGCGAGTTGAGGCTCATGTAATAGGTGATGGTTGGCATGGGTTGCTTCCTCGATGTTGGGGCAAAACGGAACGGCGCTACATGACGCCGTGGCCCTTCGCCATGGTTTTGCGCATGCTTGGCGCCGTCACCTGATCCGAGATCTGGATGTTCCAGATTTCCGAGAGGCCTTGCGCGCTGAACTTCTCGAACAAGTCTGGCAGGCTGGCGAGATCGCGGACTTCGGCGCCGCGCAAACCGAAACCCTGCGCGATGTTCTCGAACGCCGGGCGGCCGAAAATCGCGCCTGAGTCATCGATGCCGTCGGCACGGAACTTGTGGATCTCCGCGCCGTAGGCACCATCGTTGAGGCAGCAGATCAGGATGCGCAATCCTTCGCGCTGCAAGGTCTCGAGTTCCTGGATGTGCATCAGCAAGCTGCCGTCGCCATCGATGAGAACGACGCGGCTTTCGGGCCCGAGCCGCCGTGCTGCAGCAATGCCGATGGCATAGGAAAGGCCGCTGCCGATGGCGCCGAATTCGCGGATGGCGAGGAAGTTTTCCGCCGGCCGGCCGCGCATCTGCGAGTTGAAATACGACTGATGCCCGGAGCCGCTGACGACGTCCCAATCCTTTGGGATGACGCTATCAATGGCCCGGATTGCCGCGCGCGGGTCGACAAGGCCCTGCCCGATCTCGAACGGCTTGTCGTCAGGCAATTCCGTCGCGATGCGGTGCGCCAGCTGATTGGTGCGAATGGCCGCAGCGGTCGGTTTGCCGGCGCCTGCCGACTTCTCCAGCTCCCGCAGAATGATCTCGGCCGACGCACGGGCATCGGCACGGAGATAGAGGTTCGCCGCGCTCATGCCGTCGCGTAGGCCCCGCGGGGCATCATCGATCTGGGCGACGAAGGCTTGCGGGAAAAGATTGCCGCCATCGACCGTGTAGTAGGACATGCTGGCGCCGAAGGCTATGATGAGATCGGCCTCGCCCAGCACCTCGCGCGCAAGGTTCGACGCATAGCCGCCGCTCACCCCCAGCGAGTAGGGATGGTGGTCGAACAAGCCGCGCACCGGCAACGTGTTGGCGAGCACCGCGCCGCAGCGATCTGCAAGTGCTTCCACAGCGGCCTTGGCACTCGATCGCAACACGCCACGACCGCCGAGCACGACGGGACGTTTCGCCGATTTGATGCGTTCGACGAGTATGGCGACATGCTGTGGATCGGGCTGCCCGCGCCCGCCCTCCGGCATGTACTTGGTGGACGGGACATAGGGCGTCTTATGCGCGTAGGGCAGCTTCTGCATATCGTAGGGCACGCCGATCACGACCGGCCGGCGCTCGTGCCGGGCGATGTGAAACGCCTCGCGCACCTGGTCGAGCATGCGTGGCACACTGTGGGCGGCGATATAATGCGCGCCACAGGCCGTCACGAACGGCGCCTGATCAATCGCCTGATTGTAAAACTTGGCATTGATCGGGCTTTCGCCGGCAAAAACCACCACCGGAATATGCGCGCGCACCGCAGCCGGCAGCGCCGTCATCAGTTGCGTCAGGCCGGGCCCGCAGGTCACCGAGGCCGCGGCGATCTTGCCCGTCGCCAGATGATAAGCCATCGCGGCTGCGACCGTGCAATGCTCATGGCGAAAGCTGATCGTCTCCACCCCCGGCAGCTTCGACAGTGCCGTGGTCCAGTGCATGTTTCCGTCACCCATGAGGATGAACTGCGTATCGACGCCTTCGGCGACGAAAGCTTCGGCAAGCGCGTCGTAGAGCACAGGTTGTTTCATGAGGGTGACGTTGCTTTCCTCGATCGAATTGCGGATGTGGTGGCTGGCGACGGGGATCCGCCGTGCTTCAGGCTGCGCGCACGTAGCTGTGCGTCAGGATGCGCAGGTGGTCGCGGAAATGCGGGCGCAACTTGTCGGTCCACGGCGAATTGGCGGCGGCTTTCCAGGCAGCACCCCGCGGCACATCGGGCGACGTCAGATGATAGAGCGCGACATAACGATGCGTGCCACCTGTCGCACCTTCGGCCTTGAAGCGGCAGGCCGACAACGTGCCGGGAACAGCGGCCAGTGCCGGGATATGCTCCTGATCGTACCAGGCGTTGAAATCGGCTTCCGCTTCGGGCGTCACGTTCATGGCGTTGAGCAGAAGCGCACCGGCACCTTTGTGCGCCGCGGCATTGCCAGGCGTGGTCTGCGTGCCTTCGAAGCGCAGCAGCCGTTTGCATTTCGCCGTCACGCGCTTCGACCAGACCGAGAGATTATCGTAGGCGATGGCGCGATAGGGGGCACTTTGCAGCACGCCGAGCGTATCGAGATCATAGGTGGCCACCGAATACGCCGGGTTGTCGGCGCCGATCCAGCGCTCGCAGGCACCAAAGCCTTGAACGGCACGCCGCTCCGGAAGATGCTCGAGATCGTACCAATCGTGGAATTCATCGGCGGCAGCCGTCGAGAAATCAAACGCAGCGATCAACAGTCCCTTGGGCATGATGTTATCTCCTAACGATTTGCGGAGATTATTTCAGGCCCGGCGGGCGATTTCCAGGAAATTACTTGGATCAGGTCCGCCGCTGGGCGTCGGCCTCTCGGCTGGCATGCCCCGTTGGTGTGGCCGGCTCCACAAACAGGCCCACAATCCTGCGGGCCAATGGCAATGCAAACAACGCTGTCGGAAACGCCACCGGCCAGCAGACGGCCCAGGCCTCCATCCAAAGCTTGATGAAGCCAGGGACAAACCCGAAGCCCTTGGCCGTCGCAACCCCCGTAACGAGAAACGACATGAAGCCGGACAGAACCAAGGGCAGCGCCACCGTTTGGTAGCGGGCAGGAAATTTCTTCACAGCTCGACGTCCTCGCGGGAGCGCGCCGGGCAAACGGGGCAGCTCCGATCCAACGGGGGCAGCAACGGCACCAATGGTTTATTTGGGTGCGCGCTTGGCCAAAATGCGCTGCAGTGTTCGCCGGTGCATGTTGAGGCGGCGGGCGGTCTCGGAGACGTTGCGGTTGCAAAGCTCGTAAACGCGCTGGATGTGCTCCCACCGCACGCGATCGGCCGACATCGGATTTTCGGGTGGTGCCGCCCGCTCATTGGCTGGTGCCAGCAGCGCGTCCGTCACCTCGTCGGCGTCGGCCGGTTTCGCCAGGTAATCCGCGGCACCGAGCTTCACGGCCGATACGGCGGTGGCGAAGTTGCCATAGCCGGTCAGCACGATGGCGCGGGCATTCGGCTTGAGCTTCGCCAGCTCGGCGATGACATCCAAGCCGTTGCCGTCCTCGAGCCGCATATCGACCACGGCAAAGGCCGGCGGCTTCTGGCGGATGAGGTCCAAGCCCTCGGCGATGGAGCTGCCCATGCGCACCTCGAAGCCGCGCAATTCCATGGCGCGACCAAGGCGTTGCAGGAACGCCTTGTCGTCGTCGACGATCACGAGTGATTTGTCTTCCGGCAACTCGTCCTGCCGGAATGAGAGATCCTCGGTTTCTTTCATGTCTTTCTTGTCCATGCCGGCATTATAGACGGACTGGCGGCCACGCCAAGGCCGCAGTGCGACAATCTTGCAATCGATCGCCCGGACTATATCCATCGCTGAACCGGCGACGCCGGCAGACAGGTAGCTGTGCATACACAGGCCGGTCGGATGCCTCTGCATCCCGGGGGACCGGCGGCCGTTAATCGCGATGAAATGAAATGTGATCCGAGTTCCCAAAAAGTTTGTTCACGATTCCGCGGGAGCCGTTGGACAGACGGCGCGACGCATGGCAATCTAGAACGGTCTTCATCTCGAAAACGGAGGCCAGGATGTCACGAGCCGCTCACCTTGCAGAGCTGTCTGAAAAGCATAAGCTTCTCGATCGCCGAATTGAGCAAGAACTTTCCCGGCCCGGAGCATCCGACGTAGAGATCCAGCGCCTGAAGCGCGCGAAGCTCCGCCTCAAAGAAGAAATCGTCAAGATGGAAGACAAGGTGGCCGCGCGCCACTGAGGCGCGGGTCAGTATATCGGTCGTAGGTCGGGTATAGCGTCATCGCGGAGCTATGCTTTGCTTGGACGCTCTTGCTAGACCCGACGAGGCTGGCGCAAGCGCTCGTGGTGTTTGGTCTCCTCGTGGTGTCGGGTCTCAAAGTGCAGCCTCGACCCGACCTACAGGCAGCGCCTCGTGCGAGCATTGAGCAGTCCCGGCCC
This sequence comes from Hyphomicrobiales bacterium, assembly GCA_025353015.1. GTDB lineage: Bacteria > Pseudomonadota > Alphaproteobacteria > Rhizobiales > Hyphomicrobiaceae. The sequence goes on along the minus strand of JANXRM010000419.1, from coordinate 1,627 downwards.
TACTGAGGCGCCGGCCGCACGTTAAAGCCGCTCAGCGCATGCTATCGACATAGCTGGCGTAGGCGTGCGCGAGGCCCGCGTCCATCGGGGTCTTGGCGCGCCAGCCGAGGCTGGCCAGTTTCGACACGTCCAGCAGCTTGCGCGGCGTGCCGTCGGGCCTGGAGGCATCAGAGGTGATCGCCCCCTCGAAGCCGACCGTGCGCGCAACCGCCCGGGCGAAATCGGCAATGGCGATATCCTCGCCGCTGCCGATGTTGACGAGCCCTGCATCCGAATAGACCCGCATCAGGTGGACGCAGGCGTCGGCCAGGTCATCCACGTGCAAGAATTCGCGTTTGGGCGTGCCCGTCCCCCAGACCGCGACGCTTTTCCCGCCAGACACCTTGGCCTCGTGAAAGCGCCGGATGAGTGCTGCCACCACGTGGCTGTGTTCGGGGTGATAGTTGTCGCCGGGGCCGTAGAGGTTGGTCGGCATGACGCTGATGAAATCGCGGCCATACTGCAGCCGGTAGGCTTCGGCGAGCTTGATGCCCGCGATCTTGGCGATGGCGTAGGGCTCGTTCGTCGGCTCCAGCGGGCCGGTGAGTAACGCATCCTCGCGCATGGGCTGGGCGGCCAGACGCGGGTAAATGCACGAGGACCCGAGAAACATCAGCTTCTCGACGCCGGTTTCGTGGGCAGCGCGGAGTATGTTCGTGGCAAGAACGAGGTTCTCGTAGAGAAACTCGGCGCGGAACGTGTTGTTGGCATGGATGCCGCCCACTTTCGCCGCCGCCAGGAATACCGCTTGCGGCTTCACGGTCCGGAACCAGGCATCGACGGCCATCTGCTGCGTCAGGTCGAGATCGGCGCGCGTGGCCGTGACGATCTTGCAGTTTTCACGGGCGAGCCGCCGCACGAGCGCACTCCCAACCATGCCGCGATGCCCGGCAACAAAGACGCGTTTCCCGGCGAGGTCATAAGGAAGTTGGGGCATGGCGTGGGGGCTCTGGTTGGGGCGGCGGTTGCTGGGCCTGGATACCGCGTTTGCCGCGCCAGGGCGAGGGGGAGGCTGCGCGGGCGGGAAGGAAGCGGGGCGGGCGCAGCGGCTACTGCGGTCGCAGCGCGAAACGTGCGGGCCTGACGCGACCAGACGCCACGCAAGAGGCAATCAAGGATTTAACGTTCTGGCCAACCGGAAAGAGAGGCCGTCGTTCAGGAGCCCGGGGGTGAACCTGATGCGGTAGGCCGAGCGGAGGTACAGTGGATTGAGGAGCCAGGAACCGCCGCGGACGACACGGCGACTGGCGTCAGAGCATGCTGTGATCCAAGCGGAGCCATCCGTCGGAGCGCCTTGATAGGTGTCGTGCCAGCAATCCTCAACCCACTCCCAGACATTGCCGTGCACCTGATAGAGGCCCCAGGGGTTGGCCTCGAAGCTATCGACCGGTAGTGTCTTCTGCCGGTACTCGCCCTTGGCGCCACCACCCTTGTACGGTTCGACGGAGCCATCGTAGTTCGCCTGTTTCGGCGTGATCGCCGAACCCAACCAGAACGGCGTCGTCGTGCCGGCGCGTGTCACGTACTCGCGCTCTGCCTCGGTCAGCAGGCGATACGGCTGACCAGATTTCTTCGAGATCCAGGCGAC
>JANXRM010000273.1 GCA_025353015.1 Hyphomicrobiales bacterium | reverse complement strand
GATCAGGTCCATCCATGCCCAAGGTTACCATCTACACCACCCAAATTTGCCCCTACTGCATGATGGCCAAGCGGCTGCTCTCCAAGAAGGGCGTTGCCTTCGACGAGATCGATGTCGGCGGCAAACCGGCGCTGCGGGCCGAAATGGAAGAAAAATCCGGCCGCCATACGGTGCCGCAGATCTGGATCAACGCAACGCACGTCGGCGGCTGCGACGACTTGCATGATCTCGATCGCGCGGGCCGGCTCGACCCGCTGCTCGCTGGCTGAGACGTTTTAAGGAACCTCCCAATGACCGCAACGGTTCAAGGCTCGGCGGCCGCTCCTGCGCCCGCTTCGCATGCAGGCGTTCTACGCGTCGGGCTCGTCACCATGTGCGCGACGCGCGACGTCGACGAAAACGTCGCCGACGCAACCACGCTCGTCCGGCAGGCGGCCGCCCAAGGTGCCACCTACATTCAGACGCCTGAGTTCACGACGCTGATGGAGATGCAGAGCGCCAAGCTCTTCGCCGCCACCAAGCCGGAGGCCAACAATCCCGCATTGGCGCACTTCCAGTCGCTGGCGCGCGAGTTGAAAATCTGGCTGCACATCGGCTCCATGGGCGTTCTGGTCGGCGGCGGTATCGATGGCGATGCGTCGCCGGCAAAGATCGCCAACCGGTCGTTCCTGATCTCGCCCGAGGGGGCGATCGTCGCCCGATACGACAAGATCCATATGTTCGACGCCTCGCTCGGCGGTGGCGAGAATTTCCGCGAGTCGAAGAATTTCGCGCCCGGCGCCGAAGCGGTGGTCGTGGAGTTGCCGCAGACGACGCTCGGGCTATCGGTCTGTTACGATCTCAGGTTCCCGGGCCTCTATCGTGCCTTGGCCAAAGGCGGCGCGCAGATCCTCGCGATTCCCTCGGCCTTCGCGCGCCAGACCGGCGACGTGCACTGGCATCCCTTGCTGAAGGCCCGCGCTATCGAAAGCGGCGCCTATGTTCTGGCCTCGGCGCAAGGCGGCAAACACGCCTGCGGCCGCGAGACGTACGGCCATGCCATCATCATTGGCCCGTGGGGCGAAGTGATCGCGGAGGGTGGCGTTAATCCTTCCGTCATTGTTGCCGATATTGAATTGGGCAAGGTGGCCGAGGCGCGGGGACGGATTCCGTCGCTGGAGCACGACCGCCCCTTCGAGATCGTCAGGGCCAACGCCAAATCGACTTGAGTTAAGGCCCCAACTGGGTTTGGTACCGTGGAGTACGTTCATGATTCGCTATTCTTTGACCTGCCCGAAGTCGCACGCGTTTGAAGGCTGGTTCGCCTCGAGCGCTGCGTTCGACGTGCAAGTCAAGAAGAAGCAGGTGACGTGCCCCACGTGCGGCTCGGCCAAAGTGGCGAAGGCGTTGATGGCGCCGAACGTTGTCACCAGCGAACAGAAGGTCGCCTCGCGGAAGCGGCGGAAAGCGCTGGCTGTGCGAGAGAGTGGACCAGATGCGAGCCAAGACACTGGCTCGGCGCCGTCAGTCCCGCAAATCGCACCGACGCCGGAACAGCGCGAGGCGTTGAAGGAACTGCGCAAACTTCGCGACAAGATCCTGGCCAAGTCCGACTACGTGGGGCCGAAGTTCGCCGAGGAAGCTCGGCGCATGCACGCCGACGAAACGCCCGGGCGCAGCATTCACGGCGAAGCCAGCCTCGACGACGTGAAGTCCCTCGTCGAGGACGGTATCGATATCTTTCCGGTGCCGGTGCTGCCGGACGATCAGAACTAACGCTGATCAGAATTGAACGTCCGGCGCCTGCTTGCTCAAGCCTTGACGATGAACGGCTTGGCCTGCGTATCGTAATCGGGGTAACCGAGCGTCGCCCGCAGCTCGGCTGGCGGCAGCGCCATTTTCGCTTCGGCGTCACCGGCAATCAAGGCGGCCAATCCCGCCTTGATCCCAGCCGTTGCCGGCGAAATCATGCCGGTCGGATAGGTGCCGATCTTGAAGCCGAGCTTGGCAGCCTCCGTCCGCGACGGCGTGGCGCGCGGCGCGCCCGGCGAGAGCACGGCGAACGACGGCTTGCCGCCGGCCGCGGCCACGGCGCGCTTGATCTCGGCGTCGTCGGCGGGCGAGTCTAGGAACAGGATGTCGGCGCCTTCTTTCGCATACATCTCGATGCGCGCCACGGCCTCGTCAATGCCCTGCGTTGGCCGGCAATCCGTCCGCGCCAGGATCAGAATTCCGGACTCCTTGGCGGCTTCCACGGCAGCACGAATTTTCATGCGCGCTTCCTCGCGCGGCAGGCACGGTTTTCCGGCAGCCGTCAACGCGCGCGGCGTGATCTTGTCCTCGATCAGGATGGCGGCGGCGCCCGCGCGGCCATAGGCACGCACAGTCCGCTGCACGTTCATCGGGTTGCCGTAGCCGTGATCGCCATCTGCCAGTACCAGGGTTTGTGGCGCGGCCCCCCGGATCATGTTGAAGCTGTCGAACATTTCGGCAAACGAGAGCAGATCGAGATCTGGTCCACCGAGGCGGCTCGCCGCAACGCACGAGCCAGACATGAATGCGGTTTTGAAGCCCGCCGCGGCGGAAAGCTTGGCGCTGAGCCCATCCCAAACCGCTGGCATGACGACAAAGCCTGGTTCGGCGAGATGGGTGCGTAGGCGTTCGGGAGGCGTCATGGCCGCAAACTTTCTCTGGAGGACCGGTTTTCGGCGGCGCGGGGCCGCAGGCGTGTGGATGTTTATCGTGGCCAATGTTGCCGCGCTGGCGCCACGCCAGCAAGTGGAAATTCTCGCGCCGCTGGCTCTTGCCTGCAACTCTGCTAGCATTGTGCGAAATCAACATTTCCACGGAGGAGAAACGCCATGGGTGCCAGGATTGCGATTGTCGGAACGGGAGCGGTTGGCGGCTATGCCGGCGCACACATGGCGAGAGCCGGCGAGGACGTGACGTTCGTGGACTTCTGGCCCGAGAACGTGGAGACCATGCGCAAGAAGGGCCTGAAGATCAGCCATCTCAAGGACGTTCCGGAATTTACGGTGCCGGTGAAGGCGCTGCACATCACGGAGTTGCAGCACGTCACCAAGGAAGCGCCGTTCGACATCGTGTTCGTCTGCACTAAGTCCTACGACACGGCCTGGGCAACGGCGATGATCAAGCAGTATATGGCGCCGAACGCCTACGTCGTGTCGCTGCAGAACTGCATCAACGAGGAAACGATCGCGGGGATCGTCGGTTGGGGCAAGACGCTCGGTGCCATCGCCAGTTCCATCACGGTCGATCTCTGTGAACCTGGCCACGTGCGCCGCGCCTCCGGCAAGAAGGGCGCTGGTCACACCGTGTTCCGCGTCGGCGAGGTGCATGGCCGCATCACGGACCGGGCGAAAGAAATCACGCGGCTGGTCGCACTCGCCGATTCAGCTTTAACCACGGAAAATCTATGGGGCGAGCGTTGGTCGAAGCTCGTGGCGAATGCCATGGGCAATGGCGTCTCGGCATCGACGGGCCTCGTCACCAAGGACATCCTCACGGACGATGGGCTGCGGAACTTTACCGCCCGTCTGGGCAGCGAAGCCATCCGCGTCGGCCAGGCGCTGGGCTACACGCTGGAGGAAATCCACCATCTCGACCCGGAGGTCATCGCCAAGGCCGGCGAAGGCGACGCCAAGGCACGCGCGCATTACGACGAGCATCGTCTGGCCGAGGTGAAGAAAGCCGGCGGCGGCGAGCATCGCCCGTCGATGGGCCAGGACATGGTGAAGGGCCGCCGCACTGAGATCGAGTATCTCAACGGCTTCGTCTGCGACAAGGCCAAGGACGTCGGTATCGCCACCCCGGCCAATGCCGCGCTGACGGACATCGTCAAGCGCGTCGAGAAGGGCGAGCTGAAGCCCGACAAGAAGCACATCCTGGCGTTGCGCATGAATTGAGGAACTTGGGATGGCCGTCGCTTCAGCGCTTGATGAGGCGCGGGCGGGGGCCATCCTCGAGCGCGTAGGCTTCGAGGATCAACTCGCGCGCGCGGCGGCGCAGGATCTTGCCAATCGAATTGCGCGGGATCTGGTCGAGTTGCGCGATCAGGCGCGGGCGCTTGTAGGAGGTCATCTTGGCGATGGCTTGTGACAGGTCGGGTGCAGGACCGGTGCCCGCCACGATCAAGGTGACGATCTCGCCCCAGTAGCCCGAGGGAAGGCTCAGCACTGCGATTTCGGCGGGGTGGGCTGCCGGGCGCAATTCGGCTTCGACCTCCTCGGGGAGGACTTTGTAGCCGCCGCTCTTCATCACGTCGGCAGCGCGGCCGACGAGGTGCAGCCGGCCTTGCGTGTCGATGAAACCGAGATCGCCGGTCCCATGCGTGCCATCGCCAGCCTCGGGCACGAATTTGCCGTCGACAGCGTGGCCGAGGAACATGTGCCGCGTTTTCAGCCTGATTTCGCCAATCGCGTTTCGCGTGGCAGTGACCGCGGTTTGGTCGGGATCTACGGCGAGTTTGTCGATGCGAATTTCGACGCCGGACGCCGGCCAGCCGACGCAGGTCGTCGCCGGTTCGCCTGATTGCGCATACCAGGCCTCGGCCTCGTCGGGCGCAAGCACCGTAATCGGGTTCCAGATTTCCGATTTGCCGTAGGTGATGCGAATGACCGGGCCGAACGTCTCGCGTGCTTCGGCGTAAAGCGCGCCCGTCAACGGCGCCGTGCCGGTGTAGATCGCCGCCAACCCCGGATAGGTGCGTCCCTGCCGCGCCGCCAGCAACTTGGCGAGCACGGTCGGTGGCGCGAACATCTGGTTGACCGCGCCGGTCTCGATCAACGGTAACGCAATAGAGGGATCGACG
>JANXRM010000269.1 GCA_025353015.1 Hyphomicrobiales bacterium | reverse complement strand
CGCCGTCGGCCGCGGAGACAACGGTGACAACCGTTTCTTTCCGCGGCCTCGGGGCTCAAGGTTCGAAGCGCTGGCCTGCACAGGTTCTTGAGGTAACCAGTCCTTGCGCAATCGTCGCGACCGGCACGAACCGCTGAGGCGAGGCGCGGGGTCGGGCTGCCAAGCCTGCAACGCGACCGACACGCCGGAGCGGCGCAAGACGCGGACGATACTGACGCCGACGGGGGGCGGCGAACCAACAGCAACGGCGATGCGAGCCATCGCCACGATGGAATTCGTCCGCGACAGATTTCGGCAAATTGGCGATGGCGTCGCGTAGTCGATGCCTGAGCGTTCGACGCATTCCCGCCCATGGCGCGGGCGTCCCTCCGGCGCCCGCCCGCACGTCCCAGTTATCCCCATGTTATTGCAGCAGTTATTGTATTAATTAGTGCAGCAAGGTAATATATGAATGCGCGACAGTCGTGGCGCAATTATTCGCTCAAATGCATTTTATGGGACAATACTACAGGCCGGTGAACATCGACCGGAATGAATGGCTCTCCAGCTTCGACTACGGCAATGGCCAGAAGCTGATGGAGCATTCTTACGTCGGCAACGACTTCGTCGCAGCCGTGGAGCGCTTATTGGCAGGCGCCTGGAAAGGCGGCCGCATCGTTTGGGCCGGCGACTATGCCGACCCCGAGACTGTGGGCGGCGACAATCTCTTCGACCGCGTGACCGACAGGAACAAAATCCAACCGGCGGCAGTCGTGCCAAGAGGCCGCCGCATGTTCCGCTACCTTCTCAATCACGACCGGCGCGCGTTCGTTGACGTCGAGACAGCGCCCGTCGATGCGGAAGGCTTCAGCGTCCATCCCTTGCCGCTGTTGACTGCAGAGGGCAACGGGCGCGGCGGCGGCGACTATCGTCGTATTGACGGCCGTATCGGCTCTTGGGCGCGGCAACGCATCGAAGCCGCAAGCAACGTACCGGCCGACTATGTCGAGTTCGACGGCCGCTTTATCGAGTAACTGCCATTACCATGAATACACAAACCACACCGCTCGGCAGCACATGCCGATGTGGCAACACCCGCTTTCATGTCGAAGAAGTTCAGCTCCACGTCGCCGATGGTATCGACGGTCACATTCAAATCACACGCTCGTGGGCGGCGGAGTTCATTCGGTTCGTCTGCGTCGCCTGCAAGGCTCGATATGGCATGGATAAGGTGGATACTGCCCGCCTCTGCATGAAACTCGAGAGCTGAGGCATTCCATCCAGGCTGACGCTCAGCATCTTGTCGAACGGTTGCAGCCATTCGACACCACAGCGGCCGATTAGCAATCAAACCATCGCAACCATGAAAACCTATCGTGTTCTGTTCACTGATACCCGCGCCTTCTATGTCGACGTGCGCGCCCGTTCCGCGCACCGCGCGACGGCCATTGCCGCTGCGGCAATGGAGAAAAACGACGGCTGTCTTACACTTGGAGGTGGCACGTGCCGAGCTTGTCGCGGAACTCGAAAAACTAGACCAGTCTCTACTCGGGCTCGCACCCGAAGACCTCGAAAAGCGTGACGACGCGACGCAGTATCTGGTTCGCGCGCATCGGTTCCTGCCGACGATCCGTGAGATTGAATTCGCGCCGATCATCTCAGCCGCGCAGAATGACGATCCTGCCTATGCACCCTGGACCGATCAGACAAAGAATGACGCACGGATCGAGCGCTTCAAGAAGCCCTTGTTCCATGCCGCTCCAGACAAGCGAGACCCGCTGTCGATCTTGATCGTGAAGTCGATGTTGCTTACTGGGTTCGACGCGCCAGTGGCCCAGGTCATGTACCTCGACCGGGCCATCCGCGAGGCGGAGCTGCTGCAAGCGATCGCACGCGTCAATCGCACGGCCGGAGAGAAAAAGAAGGCTGGCTTCGTCGTCGACTACTACGGCGTTGCGAACCACCTGAAGGCTGCGCTCAAAGCCTATAGCGATGAAGACATCGACGGCGCGCTGCAAAGCCTGCAAGATGAAATCCCGAAGCTGCGCGACCGACACCAACGCCTGAAAGATCTGTTTGCGCAGCACGGCGTGAATGATCTGGCAGATGACGAGACGTGCGTCCGGGTACTGCGTGATGATCAGGTGCGCGCTGACTTCCTGGTCAAGTTGAAGCAGTTCCTAGCAACTCTCGATGTGGTGTTGCCGCGCTCCGAGGCGCTGCCCTTCGTCCCCGATGCCAAGCGCTTGGCGTTCATCCAGGCCAGGGCGCGCAATCTCTATGACAAGAATGTGCTGCACTTGGTCGGCAAGGAGGTCGTGTGTCAACGCCGGAGTGATTTTCCCTCGG
>JANXRM010000367.1 GCA_025353015.1 Hyphomicrobiales bacterium | reverse complement strand
GCCGCGAAGCAGTGGCCGAGGCGGCCGAAACCCGTGATCACCTCGTCGAAAATCAGCAGGATGCCGTGGTCGGCGGTGATCTTGCGCAGGCGTTCGAGATAGCCTTTTGGCGGCGGCAGGCAGCCGGTGGATCCCGACACCGGCTCGACGATGACGGCTGCGATCGTCGAGGCATCATGCAGGCCGATGATGCGCAGCAGGTCGTCGGCGAGTTCGGCGCCCCACTCCGGTTCCTGGTTGGAAAACGCCTGCTTCGAGCGGTTGTAGGTCGCAGGCAAATGATCGACGCCTGCCAGCATATTGCCGAACATCTTGCGGTTGGCGACCATGCCGCCGACGGAAATGCCGCCGAAGCCAACACCGTGATAACCGCGCTCGCGACCGATGAAACGCGTCCTTTGCCCTTCGCCGCGATGCCGATGGTAAGCCAGCGCCACTTTCAGCGCGGTATCGACGGCCTCGGACCCCGAATTGGCAAACAGGCAATAGTCGAGATCGCCCGGTGCCAGCAAAGTCAGGCGCGACGACAGCTCGAAGACGCCCGGGTGCGCGTATTGGAACGGCGGCGAGAAATCGAGCCCGGCTGCAGCTTTCTGGATCGCCTCGACGATCGGTTTCCTGCCATGGCCGGCGTTGACGCAAAAAAGGCCGGAGGTCGCGTCGATCACCTTGCGGCCATCAGGCGTGAAGTAGTGCATGTCCTTGGCGCCGGAAAACAGGCGCGGGCGTTTCTTGAAGGACCGGTTCGGCGTGAACGGCAGCCAGTAGGGCTCGAGTTCGTTCGGTTTCATGTCGAGCGGTGCCATCGGGTGCTCCTGTGGTCTGGGCTGCCGGTAACTGGGCAGAACCTATCAGCCCTGCCCCCCGGCGGAAATCCCAAATCCATCACGGTCGCTTGCCCCCGCTCCGCCCGAATCCGGCCCAGCCCGCACCCGAATCGGCTGGCCATTTAGACCTCGTTAGGAGCGAATCGGTTGTTGTGTCTCACGACAGCGATGCGCCAGAGTGGTGAGCGGGAGAATAGTTCCATGTTGATTGGTGAGATTGATGGTCTGGACCTGGCCCCGGAGTATCCGGAGTTGCTCGGCAAGCGGGTACTGATCACGGGCCTCAGTGGCTCGCTCGGGCTCGAGATCGCCCGCGCCTTCGGCGAAGCTCGCACCCGCCTCGTCCTCCACACATCAGACGATGGTGCCGAAGCCGTCGCCCTTGGCGAGGTCGTCGCCGAGCGCGCCATGGACACGCGCCTCTTCACCGGGCCCTTCTCAGGCCATCAGGCGATCCTGGAATTTGCCCGCTCAGCCTTCCAAAGCTTTGGCGGCATCGACGCCGTCATCAACGTTGCGCAAGTGACGGAGCCCCCGGCTGGCGCCAGTGATGCTGAGATCGAGCGCCACGTGACGGACCTGCTATCGGTGCCCTGCCTCGTCTCGAAGGTTGCAGCCAACCGCATGCGCACCACGCTCACCGAAGGCGCTATCCTCAACATCGTCACGGTCGACCGCAACGCCAGCCCCCGCGCCCGCATGGTCGCAGCCATCGCACGGTCGGCACTGGCCGGCCTGACGCGGTCGGAAGCCCAGACCTCGGCAGATGCCGGCATTCGCGTCAATGCCATCGCGCCCGCCGCGAGCTTTGCCGACCGCGGCAACCGCATTTCCGCCGAGCCCGACGTGGCATCGCTGGCCATGCATCTGGCCTGCGCGCGCGGCCACCAGCTGTCCGGGCTCGTGTTCGAAGCCAGTTTCGGCTGAGCTCCATTGGTCACACCGGCCGTTGCATTCAGCGGCGAGCGCGTCCGACCGCCTCGCCGGCTTTATTGATGCATATCCGCCACACGTACAATCGCAATTGCACGCGATTAAAAAGCTGGCCTTGCAAGTACCTTATTCAGCGCGCCCCTTCGTCCGACCGTTGGTGGGGTGGCTGCCGTTTGTCGCTCGCTGATTGGTGCAATGTTTTTTGTCGAGCAACCTGTCGGACATGCAATCGCCCATGGCAGCACCAAACGTGTTGATGATCTTTCCGCGCTTCAATCAGAATTCGTTCTGGAGTTTGCAGGCGGTCTGCGACATTTACGGCGCCCGCTGTCCCGCCCCGCCGCTGGGCCTGATCACGCTCGCGGCGATGTTGCCGGCTCGTTGGAACATCCGGCTCGTCAATCGAAACAGTGAAGAATTGACGCCTGCCGATATCGCCTGGGCCGATGTCGTCATGACCGGCGGCATGCTGCCGCAGCGTGACGACACCCTGGTCGTCATGGAGATGTGCAGTAAGCTTGGTAAGCCGGTGGCGGTCGGTGGTCCCGATCCCATGTCGAGCCCCGAAGTTTACGCAGCCGCTGATTTCCGCGTGCTGGGCGAAGCCGAAGGCATCATCCACGAATTCATCGCGGCGTGGGAGCGCGGCGATCGCGCGGGCACCTTCGAAGGCAAGCGCTTTCAGGCGGACGTCACCAAAAGTCCGATCCCCCGTTTCGATCTGATCAACTTCGACCATTACCTCTATGTCGGCGTGCAGTTCAGCCGGGGATGCCCGTTCAATTGCGAGTTCTGCGACATCATCGAGCTTTATGGCCGCGTGCCACGCTCGAAAACCAACGAGCAGATGCTGGCGGAACTGACCGCGCTCTATGACGCGGGTTATCGCGGTCACGTCGATTTCGTCGACGACAACCTGATCGGCAACAAGAAGGCGCTGAAGCGCTTTTTGCCGGCCCTGACCGCCTGGCAACAGGCGCACAGCTATCCCTTCCAGTTCTCGACCGAGGCGTCGATGAACCTGGCCGACGACGCGCAGCTACTCGAAATGCTGAAAAGCGCCAACTTCTTCGCCATCTTCGTCGGCATCGAGAGCCCCGACACCGACACGCTGATCGCCACTCAAAAGAAGCAGAATACGCGCCGTAGCCTGCAGGAGAGCGTGCACCGCATCTACGCCGCCGGCATGTTCGTGATCGCCGGCTTCATCGTCGGCTTCGACACGGAAAAAGGCAGCGTCGCGACTGGACTTGTCGACTGCATCGAGGCGACGGGCATCCCGGTCGCCATGGTCGGGTTGTTGACCGCGCTGCCCAACACGCAATTGACGCGGCGGCTCGAAGCCGAGGGCCGCCTGCTGCCGTTCGCGACAGCCAGCGGCGACCAATGTTCGGGCGGGCTCAATTTCAAGACGCTGCGGCCCAAGGTCGACGTGCTCCGCGACTATCGGGCCGTGCTCCAGTCCGTCTACGAACCGGAGGCCTACTTCGAGCGCGTGCGCCGGACGAGCCTCGCGCTGAAGCGGCCGGATCACCCGAGCAAGTTCCATCTGAAATCGGCGATCCACGAGAGCAAGTTTCTCGCCAAGCTGGTCTGGCGCCTGACCGTCACCCGGCCCGAGTTGCGTCCGCATTTCTGGAAGACCGTGTGGAGCGTCGGCCGGCAAAATCCGGCGGCCCTCGAGTTCATGATCATCCTGATCTCGTTTTATTTGCACATGGGTACGTTCGCGCAAGTGATCATCCGCGATCTCGACCGCCAGATCGACGAAGCCCAGCTGGAAAAGCCACCCGAACCGCAACTCGTCGCCGCCTGAGCGCGGGGCGGAGCGAGCTGACCCAGGAGGCTCACGCCCTCCGGATCTGATGCCGGGTGTGCTATTAAGATTTTCCTGTGATTGTCACGCGCGCGGCGGCTGTTTACGGTATTCCAGATGCTGGAACCGGGAGCGCGCACCATGGACATCGAGAAAACACTGGCCGTCGTGCAAGCTTTGGCGGAGGGTCATGATCCGACCACCGGGGAAGCCCTGGCGCACGATCATCTTTGCCAAAAGCCCGAAGTCATCCGCGCCCTCATGAAGGCTGCGGCTCTGGTGGAGCGGGCCGCGCGCCAGGAACGGAGCCTGCAACGGGCCCGCCTGTCGCTGCCATCGAACACCGGAAAATCCTGGACCGACGACGAGGACCGCGCCCTCATGCAGCGGTTCCGCACCGGCGCCAGCATCGACGATATTGCAACGTTGCACGCCCGCACGACCGGTTCCATCACGGCGCGGCTGGAAAAGATCGGCCTGATGAAGCCGCCGGTGACGGCGCCGAGCGGCCACCCGGCCGGGCGCGGGTTTGATGCTTGAAAAGCAGCGGGCCTCGTCACCCGCTGCATAGCAGCCGTGAGCGCCCGGCTGCGTTCCTTGCGCGGACGCAGAGCCAAGCCTACGAATAGGCATTAGCGTTACCTTGGTGCTGGCCGCACTCGCAGCCGGCGGCACGTGTGTGTCAAGCCCCGCGCCTCCCCCAGCGCACCCGATAGGAGACCTGCCATGGACAAGAAGGTCATCTCGCTCCTGAAGACCCAGTGCTTCATCGACGGCCAATGGGTCGGCAAACCCGAAATCAGCGTCACCAACAAGGCCACAGGCGAGGAAATCGCCAAGGTGCCACGTCTCGGCACCAAGGAGACCAAGCAGGCGATCGACGCCGCCGCCAAAGCCTTCGTCACCTGGAGCCGGCTGCTCGCCAAGGAGCGCTCGGTGATCCTGCGCCGCTGGTTCGACCTGCAGATCCAGCATGCCGACGAGTTGGCGCTGCTGCTGACGTCGGAACAGGGCAAACCGCTGGCCGAAGCCAAGGGCGAAATCCTCTACGGCGCCGCGTTCACCGAATTCTACGCCGAGGAGGCCAAGCGCATCACCGGCGAGACGATCCCGGCGTTCAAGCACGGCAGCCGAATCGTCGTCATCAAGCAGCCGCTCGGCGTGATCGGCGCCATCACGCCGTGGAATTTCCCGCATGCCATGATCACGCGGAAAGTCTCGCCAGCCTTGGCCGCCGGCTGCACGGTCGTCTGTAAGCCCGCCACGGAAACCCCGCTGACCGCGCTGGCGCTGGCGGAGTTGGCGCGGCAGGCCGGCATTCCCGCTGGCGTGTTCAATGTCATCACCGGCAAATCAGCGGAAATCGGCCTCGAACTCTCGACCAGCCCGAAGGTGCGCGGCATCACGTTCACCGGCTCGACCGAGGTCGGCAAGGTGCTGATGGCGCAGGCCGCTTCGACCATCAAGAAGGTGGAGCTGGAGCTCGGCGGCAATGCGCCGTTCATCGTCTTCGACGACGCCGACATCGACAAGGCGATCGAGGGCGCGATGGCATCGAAATACCGCAACGCCGGCCAGACGTGCGTGTGCGCCAACCGCATCCTGGTGCAGGACAAAGTCTACGACGAGTTCGTGACGAAGCTCGCCAAGGCTGCGTCGGCCATGAAGGTCGGTGATGGCACCGGGACGGGCGTTCTGCAGGGCCCGCTCATCAACAAAGCCGCCATCGAAAAGGTCGAGGAGCATATTGCAGACGCCGTCGCCAAAGGCGCCAAGATCGTCACCGGCGGCAAACGGCACAAACTCGGCGGCAACTTCTTCGAGCCGACGGTGCTGTCGGGCGTCACGGCCGACATGAAATGCGCGCGCGAGGAAACGTTCGGTCCGGTCGCGCCGGTGTTCCGCTTCAAGACCGAGGACGAGGCCATCCGCATGGCCAACGACACCGAGTTCGGGCTCGCCTGCTATTTCTATGCGCGCGATATCGGCCGCGTCTGGCGAGTGGCCGAGGCCCTCGAATACGGCATGGTCGGCATCAACGAGGGCATCATCTCGACGGAGCTTGCGCCCTTCGGCGGCGTCAAGGAATCCGGTATCGGCCGCGAGGGCTCGTCGCACGGCATCGATGGTTTCGTGGAGCTGAAATATTTGCTCATGGGCGGAATTTGATCCCCCATGAGCACCAGCATGACGCCTGACGACTTCAAGCGCCAAGCCGCCGCCGAGGCTCTGAAACTCGTCGAGGCGGGCATGCGGCTCGGCCTCGGTACCGGCTCGACGGCGGCCCATTTCGTCGAACTCCTCGGCGCGCGCGTCAAAGCGGGCCTGGATGTGCTGTGCGTGCCGACATCTGAGGCAACGCGTGCGCAGGCAGCAAGCCTCGGCATCCGGCTGACGACGCTGGATGAGACCCCCGAACTCGACCTGACCGTCGACGGTGCCGACGAACTCGACAACGACTTGCGCCTGATCAAGGGCGGTGGCGGGGCACTGCTGCGCGAAAAGATCGTTGCCGCCACCTCCGACCGCCTCGTCATCATCGCCGATGCTTCCAAGCGCGTCGCCACCCTCGGGGCATTTCCGCTCGCCGTTGAAATCGTGCGCTTCGGCCACATCGCCACGACCAATATGGTGCGCGATCTTGCCAACGAGGCCGGCTGTAGCGGAACAATCGGACTGCGCGCCGGTCGCGATCGCCAGCCGTTTGTCACTGATGGCGGCAACTACATCCTCGACTGCGCTTTCGGCGCCATCGAAGACCCTGAAATGCTCGACGAAGCCCTGAAGATGATCCCTGGCGTCGTCGAGAACGGGTTGTTCCTGGGCCTTGCGGATCTGGCGATCGTGGCCGGCCCCGGCGGCATTCTGACACTAGAAGCGAATTGGGATGCAGGAGACGACGAATGACGCACTCACTATGGTCCAACCGTTGGGCGACTGGCCTCGCAGCCGGTTTGGTGCTTGGCCTGCTTGCGGTCTGCCCCGTGCCAGTGAGCGCTCAGAAGGCGCCCCCTGATGCCGCCAAACTGGAAGCCGCCAAGGAACTGATGGCCGCGCAAGGCGGCATGGAGCAAGCGCGCAAGGGCCTCGACCAATCACGGAAAGCCATGATCGCGGAAGTGCGTCGCACGAGCCCTGAGGAAGCCGAGGGCTTTGCCAAATTCATGGACACCTACGTCGGGTCCTCCAATCCCAAGGTGACCGCGTTCTTCGAGAAAGTAATCGCGGCGACGACCACGTTCTACGCCGAACGCTGCACCATCGAAGAAATGAAGGCGATGACTGCGTTCCTGAAGACGCCGGCCGGCAAGAAATTCATCGAACTGGCGCCTGAAGCCGCGGCTGGCATCGCGCCGCACTTCATCGAATTCCAGAAGGGTCTGATCGCGGACGTGCAGGCTGCGGCCCAACGCGGCGAATTCAAAAAGCAATAATCGACGCCCCACGATACGCAGGAATTGGCCATGACCACGTTCGACTACGATCTCTTCGTCATCGGCGCCGGTTCCGGCGGCGTCAGGGCTGCCCGCATCGCGGCCAACCACGGCGCAAAAGTGGCGGTTGCCGAGGAGTACCGGGTCGGCGGCACGTGCGTCATCCGGGGATGCGTGCCGAAGAAGCTGCTGGTCTATGCGGCGCGCTTTCACGGCGAGTTCGAGGACGCCAAGGGTTTCGGCTGGCACTTGCCCGATGGCGCGTCGTTCGACTGGAAAACGCTGATCGCCAACAAGGACAAGGAGATCGACCGCCTCGAGAAGGCCTATCGTGGTAATCTCGAGCGCTCGAAGGTTTCCGTTATCGCCTCCCGCGCGGTGTTCGATGACCGCCATACCGTGCGGCTCTTGAAGGAGAAGCGCACCGTCACCGCCAAGACCATTCTGGTCGCCACCGGCGGCTGGCCTTACGTGCCCAAGATTCCCGGCATCGAGCATGCCATCACATCCAATGAAGCGTTTCACCTGGAGACGCTGCCGAAATCCATCCTCGTGGTCGGCGGTGGCTATATCGCGGTGGAGTTCGCCTCGATCTTCAACGGTCTCGGCGTCAAAACCACGCTCGTTTATCGCGGCGAGAAAATCCTGCGCGGCTTCGACGAGGATCTTCGCGACGATCTGACAGCCGCCCTCCGCAAGCGCGGGATCGAAGTCCAGACCGGAGCGGCGCCGGCCGCCATCGAGCCGATGCCGACCAGCATTTTGAACGAGAAAATGCAGGGCCCGAACTTGCGCGTTTCCTTGTCCAACGGCGGTCATGTCGACACCAACGGCGTCATGTATGCGACCGGCCGTAATCCCAACACGGCCAATCTCGGCCTCGATAAAGCCGGCGTCATGCTCGGGGCCAAGGGCGAGATCAAGGTCGACGGCCAATCCCGCACCAACATCGACAACATCTATGCCGTCGGCGACGTCACCGACCGCGTTAATCTGACCCCGGTCGCTATTCGCGAGGGACACGCCTTCGCCGATACCGTTTTTGGCCAATCTCCCTGGTCGGCCGACCACAGTCTGGTGCCGACGGGGGTCTTCTCGGAGCCCGAAATCGGCACGGTTGGCCTTGCTGAACATGAGGCGCGAGCGAAATTCGGGGCGGTCGATATCTACAAGACGCGCTTCCGGCCGATGAAATACACGCTGTCAGGCCGGGACGAGCGGATGCTCATGAAGCTGGTCGTGGATGCCATCTCCCAGAAAGTTGTGGGTTGTCACGTTCTAGGGCCCGATGCGGCAGAAATGATACAGATGGCCGCCATTGCAATGCGCATGGGGGCTACCAAGATTGACTTCGACCGGACAATGGCGCTGCATCCAAGCGCTGCGGAGGAACTGGTGACGCTCAGGGACAAATGGGTGCCGTCGGCCGTCGCAGCCGAGTAACGGCCAAAGCCGAACGCTGGGCGACATGATACCAACTGCAGAATACCAACTGCAGACAACGACCAAGCGCGAACGTTTCCGGACCGAGCTAGCGTTGCGTTCATGATGCGTTCGGATGTCTGGCCGGCCTCCAGCCGGCAGTTGTCCACAGTTCTGGCACACCGGCCCGTCGAAGCGACTCAGGCCCAGTGCTACCGCCATCCTGTTCAAGCGCCGGCTTGTGTGTGGAGCGATCCATGGGTCTGGCAGCGATGACGGGGGAACACGATGGCAGGACGAGCATTTCTGAAAACAGTTGCAGGCTTCATCGCAGCAGCCGTCTGGGTTGTCGGCGCTGACAGCGCTCGCGCGCAGAACTACGATGGAGATACCATCGTCCGGTTCGGCGCTTTCGGCCAGGGAGCCTTCCAGAATTTCGGCATAACCACGGCGACCAACGGCGTTACCGGACTTTCCGGATCCGCATCGCCACAGGGGTTCGGCGGCGGCTTTTCGGCCGGTCTCGACTATCACCCGCATCCTTCGTGGTTGATCGGCGTCGAACTCGATGGCGCGGTTGGTGAAGGCCGGAGTTCGTTCAATAACGTCTCTTATGGTTTCGACTATCTTGCGACATTGCGCGGACGGTTCGGCGTTTATCCGGACCGCGATTGGCTGCTGTATGGTACGGCCGGTATCGCCTATCTCGGCTTTGAGGCTCAGAACCACGCGACCGGCGTCAAGGCCGCGGAGACCGTTCCCGGCGCCCTGGTCGGCCTTGGAGCGGAATACAATCTCAAGAACATGGTGCTGTTCGCTGAATACGACTACACGACCTTCGGATCGCGCTCGTTTTCGCTCGGCACGACGCGCTTTAATGTCGATTCCGACGCGCATCTGTTGCGCTTTGGCGTCAAATTCAATGTCGGCCATGATTTCGGCCAGATGTACCATCCGGACTGACGCCGCCGGACGACAGCCGCGGCCCGCAGACACATCCAGCACGGGACTTTCGACGGCGGCATCCGGTATGCCGCCGTTCTGCTGTGCCGCGGTTCTCGCCAAATTGGGTTCGCGAGCTTGAGAGCCTGCGCCGTGTGGCACTTGGCACCCGCGCGTTGCTTGTCAGGTCTGCAAAGCGGCTCTGGACCTTTCAAGCATCACCGCGGCGCGACCAGCTTCCCGGCCCTTTTCGACGAAGTGACCCTTGAAAATACCGATGTGATGTTCCGTCTCCTGGAATTGGTGCGGCGTCAGCGAAATCGACAGCACCGGGACGCCGGTGGAGAGGCCAGCCTGCATGAGACCCTGGACGACAGCCTGCGCGACGAATTCATGGCGATAGATACCGCCATCGACGACGAGGGCTGCCGCGATAACAGCCGCGTATTTGCCGGTTGCCGCGAGATCGCTTGCCATCAATGGCAGCTCGAAGGCGCCTGGAACATCGAACACGTCGACGTGCTTTTCGGGAATGATCTCCAGGAACCCGTCCAGGGCGCGATTAACGATAGCAGAATGCCAGTTCGCTTTGATGAAGGCGTAGCGGGTGTGTGCCATGTTGACTTCCTTGGTTTGGACACGTCACCCAAGGCGATCACGCGCGCGAGTTGCCCCCCGAAAGAAGAAGCTTTGCACGTTCTCTTTCATCCGGACTGTGACCGTCGGCCCAGGTCTCTCACCTGATCTGCTAACCCTTCCACCGAAGGCGCTCGCGGGCTCGTTGCGACGTTGTTTTGGCAATGAGGCAGCATACCGCCGGTGGGGAATTTCACCCCGCCCTGAGAACAGCCACAGGTTCCCTGTCCAGGATAGGAGGGTCAAGTCATTTGTCGGGGTGCACCCCATGGGGTTGCGCCGTTTGCGGATCGCCGCTAGAGGTCCGACCGGGCCCCAAGAGGCGGCCGCGATGTAACTGCGTTATGGATATTGGGTATGGCACGTCTAGCGGGACGGGTGGCGTTGGTCACGGGCGCCGGCAATGGCATCGGGCGGGCGATCGCCGAGGTTTTCGGCGCTGAAGGCGCCCATGTCTATGTCACCGATGTCGATGGGGCCGCAGCCGAGGTGTCGGCGCAAGGCATCACGACCGCTGGCGGCGCAGCTACCGCCCTGACCGCAGACGTCTCGCGCGGGCAGGACGTCACCCAGATGTTCCGCACGGTTGCCGGCGCTCATAACCGCCTGCATATCATCGTCAACAACGCCGGCATCAACGTCCGCTCGGATTTCCGGCACTTGACCGACGCCGATTGGGTGCGCATCCGCGAGGTCAATCTGGACGGCGTCATCAGGGTCGCCCGCGACGGCTTCGAGCTGCTGCGCCTGTCTGGCGCCGGCTCCCTGATCAACGTCGCGTCCGTCATGACCCATCGCGGCATGCGCCAACTCGCCGGCTACTCGGCGACGAAGGGCGCCGTCGCCGCCCTGACGCGGGCACTCGCCGTCGAGTACGCAGCCTTCAATATCCGCGTCAACACGGTCGCGCCCGGCTTCGTCGAGACCGGGCTCACGGAACGCGTCTTGCGCAATCCGATGTTCAACAAGGCACTGATCGACCGGACCCCCATGCGCCGCCTCGGGACGCCTGTCGATATCGCCCGGGCTGCCCTGTTCTTCGCCAGCGACGATTCCGGTTTCGTCACGGGTGCTGAGCTCGCCGTCGACGGCGGCATGACCGCGCAACTCTGAAAGTCTCTCGCGCGCGAAACGCAGTTACCATCAAGGCCAGGACAGGACACATCAATGAGTACGCGCCGTCACGTCACCACGCGCCTGATGCCCATTTGGCTTGCGCTCCTGTTCCTGTTCGGCATGGCCGGCGCGTCGCCGTCACGCGCTGCGACTTACGCGCTCGACAAAGACCAGACGAACGTCACCTTCACATGGAACCATTTGGGCCTTTCGCGCCAGAGCGCGCGGATCCTCGATGTCTCGGGAGCCCTGACGTTCGATCCAGCGGAGCCCGACAAATCGGCGATCGAAGCAACAATGAAGCCCGCGAGCCTTTGGTCGGGAATTCCCGCCTTCGACCGCCAGTTGAAATCCAACGATTACTTCGATATCGCACAATTCCCGACGGTCACGTTCAAGAGTACAGGCATCACCAAAACCGGCGAACGCACCGGCGATGTGACCGGCGATCTGACGATCCTCGGGCGTGAGAACCCGGTCACGCTTCAAGTGACGTGGAATTTCACAGGCGATCATCCACTGGGCCCGAGCAATCCTACCTTCCAGGACAAATTTGTTTCCGGATTTACCGCGACGACGAAGTTGCTGCGCAGCAATTGGGGCATGTCGCGGGGCACGCCACTCGTTTCTGACGAGATCGAAATTACAATCAACGTCGAGTTTATCCAGAAATAGTCGCCCCGCTTACGACACAGCGATCGCACCGATTGGACGGCATCCGCGCACTAAATCTAGCGCAACAAAAATTGAAACCCACATTATCTTGTAAATTTTGTCCACAGCACTGTGCATAACGCCCCATAACCTGTGCATTGCCTGTGGACGCGACGAGCCTGGAGCCAGACCCTAACCACGTTCAATACACCCCGCGAACAATGCCCAAAACGCGCCCTACGCCCGCCATCATTCCCCTAAATTCCTGACAAATCACGACGAATCACGTATGTGTCTGCGCTACGGAAGTTGCATCTCGTACGCGTGTGAAACGTTGGCCCGACATCTGGGTCCTGTGCATAACTCGAAGCCAGCGGCGGCCGAGACTTATACACACCAGGGACACGCGGGTCGTCTGCACGTCACTCAGTCGCAGGATTAGCCCGACCATCCGCCGCATGGCGAGATGGGGCTCAACGGAGCAAATCAACGGTCGCCGGCAAAAACCGGAAACCCTGCTCGAGTGAAGCAGCGAAACAACGGACTTCCGAGTGCGCGTTTCCCGCGATTGTCGTGCCGCTCATTCGTTCGGCAGTCGTTTCGAGGGGTAGGGGGCCTCAACTGATGAGACACGTATTAGGTGTGCTAGGCGTTGCAGCAGCGGGCGTACTATTAGCCGTCTCTGCAGCAATGAACTGGCGCTTTGGTTACAGCCTCGGAATATCCGAGGTGGACAAGCAGATCTATGGTGCGGCCAGTGCTGCAGCAGACTGTTTCAAAGCGCTTGTGCCGTTTTTCTTCTTCGCCTCGCTTAAAAACCGGATGTGGTCACAAGCAGTGGCCTCCGCGGTACTTTGGGTCGTCGTTACGGGGTACTCCCTGACTTCGGCGCTCGGTCACGCGGCCCTGAACCGTCTCGATACGACGGGCAACCGGGCAGTCGCCGCGGCGTCCTACAAGGACCTCCGGGCGGAACTGAAGCGCGCCGAGGATCAGATGGGCTGGATTCCCCAGCATCGTCCGGCCATGACCGTGCAAAGCGCGATCGATGGCATCAAGAACCAGCGCCAGTGGTCGTGGTCAAAGAATTGCACTGACGTCACCGCCAAATCGAACCGCGATTTCTGCCAGCAGTTCCACGCGCTGTCCGCCGAGCTTGCCTCAGCGACGCAGGCCACCGAACTCCTGCATCAGATCGCGAACGTGAAGGCAGAATTGGCCAAGAATAACGGCAAGTCCGTTATGTCCGAAGCCGATCCGCAGGCCGCGGTGCTGACGAAGCTTGCCGGCATGCTCGGCATGACCATGAAGGTCGAAGATATGCAGACGACATTAGCTGTGTTCGTCGCTCTGCTGCTCGAGATCGGGTCCGGCTTTGGCATGTACGTCGCTTTCAGCCAGTGGCGCCTGTATGATCACGCCGCACCGAGCGTTCCGAAGATGGTAGCCTCTGTGCAGTCCGTCAGCACCTCGTCGAGTGTTCTGATCGCACCGCGTCAGGCAGCTATTGCCAACGACAACAAGTCGGCGCCGATGCAGAAGATGGTGGCGCCCGAAACGGACGTGGACCGGTTCTACAAGGAGCGAATTGAAAAAAGCGAAGGATCTAGCCTCACTGCAACGACACTCTACGAAGACTATTGTGCCTGGTGTGAAGAACAAGCCAAGGAGCCACTAGCACTGCCAACATTCGGTCGTGAGTTTGGTGAACTGGACGTAACCAAGGCAAAAATTGCAGGAAGGGTCAGATATATCGGAATAGCACTGAGAGCCGGACAGCAGCTCGAGGACGACAAGAGGTTGCCAAGTCCAGCCTTACGGGCTGCATAGTCTGCCTTCGGGCAGACGGAAGGGGTCGCGAAAGCGGCCCCTTTTTTTTGGGGGCAGCCTTCGGGCTGCCCTTTTGCGTTTTGGGTGCCGGGTTGACAGTTGCGGCGGGCCGTGGATGTTTTCGCAGCAATCCTATTCAGAGGCAGGAGCGCCGCATGGCCCGCACGAACGCACTCAAACAGTTCATCGAAGGCGCCTGGGTGGCTCCGTCCGAGGCGCGTCTGATCGACGTCATCAATCCCGCCAACGAGGCCGTGATCGGGCAAGTTGCGCTCGGATCCTCAGGCGATGTGGACCGCGCGGTCACCGCGGCCCGCCGGGCCTTTGATGCATACAGCCAGACCTCACGTGCCGAGCGCATGGCTCTGCTCGAGCGGATTGGCGCCGTCTACAAGCGCCGCTTCTCCGAGATGGGCCAAACGATCTCCGAGGAGATGGGTGCACCTGTTTCCTTTGCCACCCGCTTTCAGGCAGGGGCCGGGATGGGCCATTTTCGCGTCGCGCATGACGTGTTGCAGGACTTTCATTTTATCGAGACGCGCGGGACAACAGAGACCCACCGCGAGGCGATCGGCGTTGTTGGCATGATCACGCCCTGGAACTGGCCGGCCAATCAGATCTGCTGCAAGGTCGCCGCTGCCCTGGCTGCCGGGTGCACGATGGTTCTGAAACCCTCAGAGATCGCGCCTTATTCCGCGGTGCTCATTGCCGAGATACTGGAAGAAGCCGGCGTGCCCAAGGGCGTCTTCAATCTGGTCCACGGGGATGCCGTGGTCGGCCAGGCGATAGCAGCGCATCCCGGCATCGACTGCATCTCGTTCACCGGCTCGACGCGCGCCGGCATCGACGTTGCGATCAAGGCAGCGCCGACCGTCAAGCGTGTCGGCCAGGAACTCGGCGGGAAATCTGCGAACATCATCCTCGACGACGCCGACCTGGAGAAGG
>JANXRM010000347.1 GCA_025353015.1 Hyphomicrobiales bacterium | reverse complement strand
GTGCCGGTCTTGTCGACGACGATGGTGTCGACCTTCTCCAGCCGCTCCAGAGCCTCCGCGCTCTTGATGAGAACGCCGGTCTCGGCCCCGCGCCCGACGCCGACCATGATCGACATCGGCGTTGCCAGCCCCAACGCACAGGGGCAGGCGATGATGAGCACGGAAACCGCCGCGATCAGGCCGAACGTCAGACGCGGTTCGGGTCCCCAGATCGACCAGGCGATGAAGGCTGCGACCGATACTGCGATGACGAGCGGCACGAACCATCCCGCGACCTGATCGGCGAGGCGCTGAATGGGCGCCCGGCTGCGCTGCGCTTGCGCGACCATCTGTACGATTTTGGCGAGCAGCGTCTCGGCCCCGACCTTCTCGGCGCGCATGACGAACGAGCCGGTCTGGTTCATGGTGCCGCCGATGACGTGGCCGCCGACCTCTTTGGTCACCGGCATGGATTCACCCGTGACCATGGACTCATCGAGCGAGCTGCGGCCTTCGAGCACGGCACCGTCGACCGGCACGGCTTCCCCTGGCCGAACCCGCAGCCGATCGCCGACAACGATTGCATCCAGGGTTACGTCCTCGTCACCGCCGTCGGCTTTGACGCGGGTTGCGCGCTTGGGCGCGAGGTTGAGCAACGCCTTGATGGCACCGCTGGTTTGCTCGCGGGCTTTCAACTCCAGCACTTGGCCAAGCAGCACGAGCACCGTGATGACGGCGGCCGCCTCGAAGTACACCGGCACCGCACCGCCCGCGCCGCGCAAGGTCGCCGGGAACAGCGCGGGAAACAACGTTCCGACGATGCTGTAAGCCCAAGCGACGCCGGTTCCCATGGCAATCAGCGTGAACATATTGAGGTTGCGCGACTTGAGCGAGGCCCAACCGCGCTCGAAGAACGGCCATCCCGCCCAGTGCACAACTGGCGTCGCCATTAAGAGCTGAACCCAATTAGACGTCTGCTGTCCCAGCCATTGATGGAGCCCGGTCAGGTGCCCACCCATTTCGAGGGCGAACACGGGGATCGTCAAAGCGAGCCCGATCCAGAACCGTCGCGTCATATCGGCGAGTTCGGGATTGGGGCCGGTCTCGGCCGATACGGTCTCCGGCTCCAATGCCATGCCACAAATGGGACAGGAGCCGGGCCCGACCTGCCGGATTTCCGGGTGCATGGGGCAGGTGTAGATCGTGTCCTCGGGCACGGCGACCGACCCTTTGGAAGCTGAACCGTGTTCCAGAAATTTCAAAGGTTCAGCGATGAACTTGGTCCGGCAACCGGCTGCGCAAAAGTAATAGGTCTGGCCGCCGTGCTCGGCTTGGTGTTTGGCCGTCTGCGGGTCCACGTTCATACCGCAGACGGGATCTTTCGCGAGGTGAACCGGGCTGGCGTGCTCTGGGTCATTGGCGGGAACGAGCCCGCCGTGCAGTTTGTCGCCGCGTTGGGGTTGGTTCGCCACGCTATGGAAGTCTGTCATGGGTCACTCCAAGGGCCGCAGTGCGGGTGGCCGGGTACGCACGATTGAAGGGTTGATCGTGCGGCTTCGCACAGATCATCGGCCAGGTGGGTTCAACGAAAAACCACGTTTTTTACGAGCGCGGCGATGACGAGTACAATTAGGATCAAGCCGAGTAGATGGCCCAATCCCATTCCCCATAACACTCCATCGGACATCATTTTGAGCACTCCGTTGCTGGTAGTTGGCGGTTCGCGTGCAAAATCTTCATACTTGCTACCTACCCACTGGGCTTATCGTCGATTGGGAGGATTGTATTTTTGCCATGCTCGGCCCCATGCCGGGCGTGTCCACGATGCATCAGGTGCATGAGCGGGCAGGCGAGCAACAGGAGAAACGGGAGAGCCGACAGGACATGTCCCGTATGCGACCACAGCAGCCAGCCACCAACGGCAGCAAGCGCGAGGCAAACAACAAGCCCAGTCGTTGATCCGAGAAAAGCCCGAATAGTCATGTCTTCCTCCTTCAGATGAGCACCGCGTTTGCGACGCTCGACGCCACGCCACGGCCGGTTCAGCCGACCCTGACCTCGGTCATCATACCCGTCGCCATGTGATAGAGATGGTGGCAATGCAGAAAAAACGAGCCCTTGTTGTTGGCGTCGAAGGCGAC
>JANXRM010000322.1 GCA_025353015.1 Hyphomicrobiales bacterium | reverse complement strand
AGCGGTGTGGCCGCGCGCTCATAGGCCCGGAAGGCTGCGCCCGAAGCGTAGGCCGGGAAATCGTAGCGCTCGCTTTTGCCGGGATCCGGCGAAATGGCCAGCACCGCGCGGGCAAGCGTCAACCAGGCCGCAGCATCAGCGGGATTAACGGAGACGGCCTGCATCAGCGTGCGGGCGGCGGCGCGAGGATCCTTGCCCTCGGCCAGTTGCTTTTCGCCGGTCTGGCGGAGATTTGTGGGCGGCGCCTGTTTCTGGCCTTTGGCCATTCCTGGCGCAAGCGTTGACAACTGCGCCTTGATTTGGGCCTCGAAACGCTCGGCGTCCTTGGCGACGTTGGCGCTGGCGAAGGGCTCGGCGTCGGCTCTTGGCAGGATGGCGACGCTGGAGAGAAGCGATAACAGGAGCAGGCTGGCTACACGTTGGCCGCGCATTGTGGATCCCCATCGAATAAGCGAAACATCCTTGGCCCAACGAACAGTATGGCGTGACCAAGTGATGGCGGGGATAAAGTGTCTTCTCTTGGGGCGCGAAACCAGCCCCGTGTAAACAGTGGTCAGGAAACTTCCGGCAAGTGACGGCAACCGCTCCGCCTTGGCCGTGCCGCAATGGTGAAACGGCCGCCAGAAAACAGACGGTTTTGCAGCCTACTTGCGCCTGAGGCGGTCGATCAGTTCGGCCGACGGGTAGGAGTCTGCGGGTAAGCCGAACTTGAGTTGTGCCTGCTTGACCGCGGCTCGTGAAGCGGCGCCGAGCTTGCCGTCCGGCTCGCCGACCTGATAGCCGTTCCGGGCCAGCAACGTCTGCAACTCCTTCACCTGTTCGCCTGACAGCATCGGAATACCGGCTTTGCCGCGATGCATGGCCGGCGCGCCCGCAATGCGCGTTGCAAGGTAAGCGGCCGTGGTCGCATAAGTCAGCGACTGGTTCCACTTCAGATAGGCCTGGAAATTCGGGTAGGCCAGGAAGGCCGGGCCATTGCGGCCCATCGGCAGCAGCAGGGATGCGGGGAGCGCATCACCCGGCAGCGCCTTGCCATCCGCTGATGTCACGCCCCATTTCGCCCAATGCGAGCGCGGATGCTGGATGGCGAGATCCGCCTGATCCCACGCGAGGTTGGCCGGAACCCGTACCTCCTGCAACCAGGGTTGTCCGCGCTCCCAACCGAGGCTGGCGATGAATGCGCCTGTCGACGCCACGACATCGGGGGCGCTGGTCAGAAGATTGCGACGGCCATCGCCATCGAAATCGACGGCGTGCTTCAGGTAATGCGACGGCAGGAATTGCGTCTGCCCAAGTTCGCCTGCCCACGAGCCGATCATTTCGCCAGGCTGGAGATCGCCACGATCGATGATCTTCAAGGCCGCCAGCAGTTCGCCGCGAAACATCTCGCCGCGACGACAGTCATAGGCGAGCGTCGCCAGCGACCGCAACACCGGCAAATCCCCCATGCCGCTGCCGAAGTCGCTCTCCAATGCCCAGAAAGCCGTGATGACCGGCCCCGGCACGCCATAGGTCTTCTCGACGGTCGCAAACAGCGCCCTATGCTGCTCGACCTTGCGGCGACCGCTGTCCGCCCGGCCGCGCGTCAGCTTGTCGGAAAAATCGAGAAAGCTCTGGGCGAAGAAGCCCTGGCGCCGGTCGCGCGCGATAATGCCTTGATCGAGCCGCATGCCGCCAAGCGCGCTTTGGATGGTTTTCTGGGTTACACCGGCCTCGACCGCTTCCTTGCGGAAACCGTCGAGCCAGCGATCGAAATTGCCTGTGTTCTGGCATGACGCGGCCATCGCCTGACCAGCGAGGAACAGGCTCATGACAACCGCCGCCGATAGTTTTCCGAACGCCGTCATTCGTCCCCCGATGGAGTGATCAGATTGGGCTCTTGCTATAGGGGACCGGACGCGAATTGCACAGTGCCCCGGTGAGCGTTGATGGGCCGCGGTCGTTGTTGATATCAGACTTATGATGTCAGCCACTGGCGGTAAGGCTTGGAAAAAAGCTCGGGGCATCAAGCGCACTCTGGAACGATCGGCAGACGTGTCCATCGATGTCTCGCGGCCGTCCGATCATGCCTCGAATTTCACACCCATCTCGTCGTCCGTTCGCCAAACAACGGCACATATAAACTGTTGATTATCGGAGCTTTGGACCAGCGTGAACCGGTCCGGAATTTCTGCATGGTTGTGAACATGCAGGCGCGCGCCACCCTGCGAGATATCCAGGATAACGCAAGGAATAGGCGGTTGCCGATCATCGACGATGATCGACGCAATGCGCACTTTACGGCGGCGGTCGAGCCGTCTGTTGCTCTGGTCCTCGTCTGTCATGAACATCCCCGCCAATACCAATTTCTTGGCAAATCCGTAAACGGCAAAGGCGATGCTGCCTCCAATACCTACTCTGTCGCTGTCGCCACGATGCTACAATCCTTACCGAGAACTTAGTAGCACAAAGAAACATGAGTTATTCGACTGGCTACGGCAGCTTTCGATCATTTCACCTGAGAACCAGGTTGCATTCCGCGCGAATGAATCACCAGGCTCCAAGCCAATCCTTTGGCCGGGTGTCCGCCGGGACACCAATCGGCTAGTATAGACCGCGGCGAAGCAGGGAAGGCACCATGCGATACAATTTTTGCGCGCATTTTTCCAACAGATGCGCGCCGAGACGTGCCGGGCTGACGGCATGACGTCCGTGCGCGGCTCACTGATCATAAGGCCGACCTCACGCATTCTGGTGCTTGATCCGGCTGACCGCATTTTGCTGTTTTTCGCGCGCGTTGGCTATTCCGTCGAGCCCGAGCGGCGTCCCGCTGCAACCGGTTTCTGGGCTTTACCGGGCGGTGGCGTGGATGCGGGCGAAAGTCACGCAGCAGCGGCCGTCCGGGAACTTGCCGAGGAGACGGGCATTCGAACGTCCAGCCCGCTGCCCTGGATCGCCGAGAGGATCACCAGCTATCCGTGGAAAGGCCGCCAGTACCAATCGCTCGAACGCTACTATTTTCACCGCGCCGCCTCCGACGTGCTCGATGACAGCGGCTGGCAGGAGGGGGACAAGCGTTGGATGAGCCGGCTCGGCTGGTGGTCCCTCGACGAGGTCGCCGCTACCGACGATATTGTCCGTCCCCCTGGCCTCGTTCCGCTGGCTCGCGACATCATCGCCGGACGCCTGCCGGCCCGTCCGGTCACACTCGAGGCTTGATCGCCTCATCCCGAAAGCTGTTGCATGAAAGCCATGTTGGCGCTGCTGCCGTCTGTCGTCGTGCTCGGCGGCGTCCTAGGTCTCCGCTGGAATGGTCAGGCCGCTGCAGCCGTGGCGGCCATCGTCACAGCGCTGCTTTGGGTATCGAGCGTGTTCGCGCCGTTCGATGCCAGCCACGGCGGACGCGCGCTGGCCGATGCCGGTGTCTTGACGGTTCTGGTCGCAGCCATGATCGTCCCGGGTCTCTTGTTCGTGGAGACCACCCGCGACCGCAATACGCCCGAGGCGATCGGCGCTATCCTTACGCTCATGGGGCTGTCACCGCCTCGAGCCGCAATCTTGATCGCCATTGGCATCGGCGTCACCGTCGAAAGCCTGACGGGCATGGGCGTATCTCTGTTCGTGACGATCCCGCTGCTCCTGCGGATTGCCGACCGAGGGCCGGCGATTGCGCTCGGTCTGGTCGGCATGAGCCTGATGCCCTGGGGGGCATTGGCGATCTCGGCGCATGTCGGCGCAAAGCTTGCCGGTCTCCCTATCGAAATCTTGTCATCGTGGATTACTTGCGTCAGCGGCGCCGTCGCCTTTGCGCTGCCGCTCCTATGTCTCGTTTGCCTCGGGAGCACGCGTTCCGCCGATATCGTTCTGGCGCTCGTGGCTGGCGCGGTGCTGTGGCTGGCAGCAGCGACCGCTTCTCGCTTCATCGGCATCGAACTCGCAGGCGTTGCTGGCGGTCTTGCGGTCATCGTGCTGATGATGCTGTTCGCACCCAGTGTCCAGGGTTTGGGAATCGCGCTGACCGCACCGGGCCTTCGTCCCTACCTCTGGCTCCTGGCCGCTGTGGTCGCCCAGAAGCTCGCCATCGGTGCCATCGAAACGGCGGGTCTATCGCCCGTCTTGAGCACCGGCCGGATCAGCTTTTCGCTGCTGACCTCGCCGGGCGTGGCGCTGATCGCCGCCACGCTCCTGTCCGCAGCGTCGTCGATCACATTCGCGGCACTCGCGAAAGTCATCAGCCGCGCTTGGCGGCCGTTGGCCAGCGTCGCACTCTTCATGATCACAGCCCGCCTGCTGGTCGAATGCGCCGCCGTTGCAGCACTCGCTGGCGCTGTTCAGGGCCTCGGTCCGGGGCCAAGTGTCGTTGTCGTCACCGCCCTTGGCGCCGTCAGCGGCTTTATGACCGGCTCCGGCGTGACCGGAAACGCCCTGTTCATGCCGAGTGCCGCTGCGACCGGGAGCGCTTTGGGACACTTGCCCTTGTTCGCAGCCTTGCAGAACGCCGCCGCCGGCCACGCTGGAATTGCGTCGTTACCGGTCGCAGCGCTCCTTGTCGCCGCTTTGGGCCAACGCTTCCCTGATGACGAAACGCGGGCCTTGCGGGCCGGACTGGGCCTGCTCGCGTGGCACATGGCTGTGATGATCGCCGCGGGGCTGCTCCTATTGAAGGTCTAAATTGCGGCCCGAACCGCTCGCGCGTTTGGAGTTTGCGCCGTTCTCTGCTTCTCTGCTGCCGGCATTTCGCCTTGCAACATCAGGGAGTCCATCGATGACGAAATCCGCCAACTACGAAAAAGGCCTGAAGCTCCGGAAGGAAGTTCTCGGCGCCGCCCATGTCGAGCGCTCGCTCGCCAATGCCGACGAGTTCTCCAAGCCGATGCAAGAACTGGTCACCGAAATCGGCTGGGGCATGTTTTGGGATCGCCCGGGCTTGACGCGCAAACAGCGGAGCCTCCTGAACCTCGGTATCCTAACCGCGCTCGGCCGGCCGCACGAGTTGGGCGTGCATATCAAGGGTGCGATCAACAACGGCTTGACCAAAGATGAGATCCGCGAGGCCTTGATCCACACCGCCTGCTACGCGGGCTTCCCAACGACGATCGACGCCTTCCGCACAGCCAAGAAGGCTTTCGACGAGATGGAAGGAAAGTAGCGCCAGGGAACTTCGTCTGGCCGAATTGGCAGCGCACACGAATTGGCAGCGTATTCGCCGTCACGCAGCTTCGGCAGCGTAACGGCAGTGCGTGACGCCAGTGCGTGACGCCGGCGCGCACGATGCGCGCTGGATACCGGCTCTCGCGTTCCTCTATGAGCAACAAAACATTGAGCGTTGGCGTCCGGGTATCGTGCCACGGGATCTGCCGCGGCAATGCTCCCCGCTCGCGTGACGGCGACGCCCGAAGGCAGCGCTGGACGGCGGAGAGGGGTGCTGCGTGGCAGCGCTTGGTGCTGGACGGCGAAAGCCGCCCGGATTGAGCCGGGCGGCTGAGCTGTTGGGCATCGTCGATTGGCGGGGCTCTTCAACGCGCCCCGTAGAGGGAGCGGGGTTATCCGGCACACGGTTATCCGGCACAGTTCTGTGCGTGTGTCTAAGGTTTGCTGCTCTGGCGCATCGTGCAGAGGAGATCTCGACTTCGGTTGCCAGCGCAGCCTTGCGGCTGCGTCTTGGCGACAAGTCCTTTACGTTTTGGCAGACCTGGCGACGACCTACTCTCCCGCGTCTTGAGACGGAGTACCATCGGCGCTGGGGCGTTTCACGGCCGAGTTCGGAATGGGATCGGGTGCAGCCACCCCGCTAAAGCCACCAGGTCGGCAAAAACGTAAAGGACTTCTGGTCTTGTCTGATTTTATTTTGCCTGTTGATCACCACCGGTCGCATCAATGCGACCGGCCGGCCTGCAGCGGCCTGGTTGACACCAGAGCAACCGCACAACACGCATGTTTCGATGAGCATTGCTTAATGAGAGCAATCAAGCCAATCGAGCTATTAGTACCGGTAAGCTACACGCCTTGCAGCGCTTCCACACCCGGCCTATCAACGTGGTCGTCTTCCACGGCTCTCAAGGGAGAACTGGTTTCGAGGTGGGTTTCCCGCTTAGATGCTTTCAGCGGTTATCCCGTCCGCACATAGCTACCCTGCTGTGCCGCTGGCGCGACAACAGGTCCACCAGAGGTGCGTCCAACTCGGTCCTCTCGTACTAGAGTTAGATCCTCTCAATTCTCCAACACCCACGGCAGATAGGGACCGAACTGTCTCACGACGTTCTGAACCCAGCTCACGTACCACTTTAAATGGCGAACAGCCATACCCTTGGGACCTGCTCCAGCCCCAGGATGTGATGAGCCGACATCGAGGTGCCAAACGACGCCGTCGATATGGACTCTTGGGCGTCATCAGCCTGTTATCCCCGGCGTACCTTTTATCCGTTGAGCGATGGCCCTTCCAC
>JANXRM010000286.1 GCA_025353015.1 Hyphomicrobiales bacterium | reverse complement strand
CATCCGCGCGCTCTACCAGATTCGAGAAGCACTTGACGGTTTGGCCGCCGAATTGGCAGCGGCGCGATTCCGCGGCGGTTCGGCAACGGCCAAGGAGGTTGCCGCCATGAAGGAGTGCCTTGCACAAGGTACCAGTCTGGTCGATGCCCCCATCGGTGACTTCATCGACGCCGACGTGGCGTTTCATTCGGCCTTGCATCGTCTCTCGGGCAACTCCGCGATCGCAGAAACGGTCGCTGAACAGTGGCCGCACTTCCGCCGCTCCATGGGGCTGGTCCTTGCCACACCCGACATGCGCGTGCGCGTCTGGATCGAGCATGGCCAAATCATCGAGGCGGTTTTATCCGGCGACGCGGCCGAAGCCGGACGCCGCGCGCGCCGTCATACGGCTGCGGCGGGAGAGGATACCGCCCGCCGGTTGGAAGCCGGTACGGCCATTGCCCGCTGATTTGCGAACGACCACACCACCACCGACGGCCAACGCCCAAGTCTAGAAACGAGGAGAACGCCCATGAAACTCAACGACGCCCAGGTCAAGCAATTCAATGAAGACGGTTGGCTACTACTTCCCGATTTGTTTACGCCGGAAGAAGTCGGGGTGCTGAGCGCCGAAGCCGAGGAGATCTATAAGGTCGAGCGGCCCGAGATCTGGCGCGAGAAATCCGGCGCCCCGCGCACCGCATTTGCAGCGCACCTTTATAACGAGGCCTTCGGCATTCTCGGCCGCCATCCGCGCATGATCAATCCGGTCGAGCAGCTGTTCGGCGAAAAGCTCTACATGCATCAGTACAAAATCAACGCCAAGGCCAAATTCAGCGGCGACGTCTGGCAGTGGCACCAGGACTACGGCACCTGGAAGCGCGACGATGGCATGCCTGAGCCGCGCGCCATGAACATCGCGATCTTCCTCGACGAGGTTTTCCCCTACAACGGCGCGTTGATGTTGATCCCGCGCAGCCAGACCGACGGCGTGCTTGCGGCCGGTCACGACAAGGCAACGACCAGCTATCCGCTTTGGACGCTCGACAACGACACCGTGCAACGCCTCTACGACAAAGGTGGCTTGGTCGTGCCGACCGGCAAGGCCGGCAGCATGCTGATGTTCCACGGCAACCTGGTGCATGGATCGGCTGGCAACATCACGCCGCTGCCGCGCAAGATCGTTTACCTGACGCTCAACGCCGTCTCGAACCACATCAAGAAGCCGACGCGGCCGGAGTGGATCGCGCACCAGGACTTCACGCCGATCGAACCCTGCGCCGACAACGCGCTGACCGAGTACGCACGCCGCTACAAGATCGCAGCGGAGTAACGCTGGCCGCGACGTTTGGTGGTTGCGTCTAGCGTCGAAATTACCCGAGAAACGTGTTCCGCTTCTCCCTTCCCCCTCTGATGGGGGGAAGGGTCGCGGAATATTGCTCTGCGGACGTGATAGCCGACCTACAAGACCTGCTTCGGTCAACCGACGATCATCGGGTCTGAGGTGACCTTCCGATTTGGTTGCAAAACTCTGCGTCGCGCAACGCAGTCTCGGCCTGGCGACGTTGATTCACTCGCGCCCTTATCCGTGCAAATGTCTCTTCGACCGAGGGACCCGTCTTGTTCGGGCCCGGTACGCTAAGCAGGAATGCAAATACGAAGGCGAGCGATAGCCACTTGAAAAAGCGCTTCATTGCAAATCTCGCCGGAGACTGTTTCTTCCTGGCACGCACACCTTAAAGTTTTGCTTCGCTGTCGGGCCCCTTCTCACTCTCAGAACGCAACGACACAAATTCGCGAGGACGACCTCTATGAATCTCTTCCATATGCTGCGCGAGCGCGCGGCCCAGAACCGTCCCGTCCGCATTGGCCAGATCGGTGCGGGCAAGTTCGGCACCATGTTCCTGGCGCAGTGCCGCCTGACGACGGGTATGCATCTCGTCGGCCTCGCGGACCTCAATCCGGCACGGGCACGCGAACGGCTCGAAGGCGTGCAATGGCCGAAAGAGCGCATCGACGCCAAATCGCTGGGCGACGCGCTGAAAACGGGCAAGACGCACGTCACCGACAACGCCATGGCGCTGATCGAAAACCCCGACATCGAGGTCATCATCGAGGTGACGGGCGATCCGGCGGTCGGCATCCGGCACGCCATGGCGGCCATCGATCATGGCAAGCACGTCGTCATGGTCAACGTCGAGGGTGACGCGCTGGCGGGTCCGTTGCTGGCCAAGCGGGCGAAGGAAAAAGGCGTCGTCTACTCGATGGCCTGGGGCGACCAGCCGGCGCTGATTTGCGAGCATGTCGATTGGGCGCGCACGTGCGGTTTCGAGGTTGTCGCGGCCGGCAAGGGCACGCGCTACAACACGCATTACCACCGGTCGAACCCGGAAACCGTGTGGGACATTCTCGACAAATATCTGACGATCAAGGATCGCCGGCACATCAACCCGAAGATGTTCAACTCGTTCATCGACGGCACCAAATCCGGCATCGAGATGACGGCAGTCTGCAACGCCACGGGCCTTGTGCCTCAGTCTAACGGCCTGGCATTCCCACCATCGTCGCGATTCGAATTATCTGAGGTGTGCAAGCCGAAGTCCGATGGCGGAACGCTGGAAAAAGCCGGCGTCACCGAGGTGGTGTCGTCGGTCACGCGCGACGAGAAGGATATTCCGCACCACCTCGCGATGGGCACGTTCGTCGTCATCACGAGCGAAAGCGCCTACGCGCAGCAGTGCTTCGGCGAATACAACATGCTGCAGGACAAAAGTGGCAAGTACGCCGCCTTGTACCGGCCGACGCACATGATCGGCCTGGAGTTGGGGCTATCGGTAGCGTCGGCAGCGCTACGCAAGGAGCCGACCGGCACGTCGCTGATGTTCAATTCTGATGTCGTGGCGACGGCGAAGCGGAACCTGAAAAAGGGTGAGATCCTCGACGGCGAGGGCGGTTTCTGCGTCTGGGGCAAACAGACGCCGGCCAGTGCCTCATTGAAGGAAGGTTACTTGCCGTTGGGCCTGGCACAGCATGTCAAGCTGAAGGGCGACATCAAGGAAGGCGAGCGCCTGAAGTGGGCGGACGTGGAGATCGACACGACCGACTTCGCCTACAAGTTCCGTCGCGAAATGGAAGCCGCGTTTGGCCGGCCAAACGTGCGGTGAAAACCAGGCCGGCGTCGGGTTGTCCGCGCCGGCCATGTACGAGGCTCAAGCCTTGGCGGCCCGCAGGCGATCGAGTTTGCGGTCGACGAAGTCCAGGCGATCCTGGCCCCAGAACAATTCGCCGTCGAGAACAAAGGTCGGCGCGCCGAAGACGCCGAGGTTTTCAGCCTCGGCGGTGAACTGCCGGTAGAGAGCCTGCACGGGCGCGCTGCGCTCTTGGGCCACGAGATGCCCGCCGTCAAAGCCGTTCTCGTCGGCGATGGCTTGGCGGACGCTTGGCGCTGACGTATCGCGCTCCTCGGCCCACAACGCGCGCAGCAGTGCATGCGATAAGCGCTGGGCATCCAGGCCCGCGGCCTGCGCCGCGATCACCATCCAGCCCGCATATTTGTTCCAATCGGGATCGGTGACTGCCTGCGGGTAGTGCTTGGGCTGCAAAGCCAGGGGCATACCGAGATGCTGCCGCCAACGATCGAGCTCCGTCTCGTGGTAACGCTTGCGCGGTTCGGGCCGTGTGCGCAACGGCACGCCACCCGTGCGCGGCACGATCGCCTGGAAATCATAAGGCTTCAGGATCAGTTTCGGCCGGTGACGGCGCACGATATCCTGCAGGCGTGGCCCCATGAAATAGGCCCATGGCGACGACAAGCTGTAAAAGCACTGAAGTTCGATCGGATCGGGAGGGGGCATCGGTTGGCTTTCATGAGACGGGAGCTGGTTGCAGCATAACCGGGAACATGCCTGGGAGATGGGCGGGTGTGAAGAGCTCGCAGAATGCAACTGGCCTCGCTGTCATTACTGCGGCAGTTCAGCGCGACTTCGAGCAGCGCAACCGCCCCGGCGTCAATTGGTAGACAATGGCCTTACGCACGGGTTCTGAGGGCAATGGGAGGTTACATGTCGGCCAGAACCACGTCGCTCGATCTGCTGTCGTGATAGCGAAATCGCGATATATTGTGAAACCTATGTCACCGCCGCGGCCCAGCCCGCTTTTGAACTCTGTTAGGGATTTGGCCCATGCTTGCCGAAATCAATGAGCGCGACGCGTCGGGCGAAATCGCGCGCACATTCGAGGAAATCCGGCATCTCTGGGGGGTGCCTTATGTGTCGGCCATCCACCGGCATCTGGCGACCCGGCCGGGTGTGCTTGAATGGGCGTGGGAGGCGGTCGCACCGGCATTTCGCGACGGCCGGGCCCAGACTGCGGGTTGGGCTGCTGCCGATGGGGCGACGATCCCGCCGCTCGATCCGATATCGCGTGACGCGCTTGTGCTTTGGGGCCTCGACGACACGGCGATCGAGACCGTCAAGGCCGTCGCCGAGGGCTTCGTGCGCGTCGCGCCTGTGAACATGATGTTCGCGGGCCTCGTCAAGGCGTTGATCGAGGGTAAGGCACCGGTTGAAGAACGGGCTGCGGGTCGCCGCGAAAAACCTGCATTCACAGATCGCTGGTCGCCCCCTGTGCCGCTGCCCATACCGCCCGCAATGGTGGCGCTCGACACCCTCGATCCAGCTCTGCGCGGCGTGCTGCTGCAATTCGCTTCGATGGCCGACGGCAAACCGTTCGTCCCCGGCCTTTATCGCATGATCGCCCATTGGCCTGACATGCTTGCCCACCTGGCGACGGTGCTGGTGCCACGGCTCGCGAGCCCTGACATGAGTGCTGCTTGCGACCGGCTGCGGTCCCGCAT
>JANXRM010000224.1 GCA_025353015.1 Hyphomicrobiales bacterium | reverse complement strand
CTCGGGCGGCGAGACCACGGCAGTCGACGATCATTCCCGCGTGGTCCGGTGGCAGCGTCGCCCCGAAGCGGACCTCGGCGCCGGCGCGGCGGGCAGCGGCCAGCAGGAAGGCCATGGCTTCCCCTGGAACCATGTGGCCTTCGTCAGCGAAAAAGAGCGCCGCTGGAAAACGGCCCGCCAGATCCGGCTCCAACCCGGCGATTGCCGCCGCATCGAGCATTGCGTGCCCGCGCGTCATGCGTTGAAAGCGTGTCAGTTCCGGCCGGTCACGCGCGGAGGTAACGACCAGGGTGCCCCGGGAAGCGAGTGCCGGATAGGCGTTCCGCCAGAGTGCGATGCCTTTCAGTCCGAGTTCGGCGACGATCGGCTCGGCACCCTCTTCCTCGCAATAGGGCGCGAGCATGGCTCCGGCGTATCGGCTGGTCGCAGCGGCAAAAGGTTCGGAGCTCGTTTCGTAAAGCTGGACGCAATGGCCTCTCTTAGCCAACGTCAACGTTTGCCACAGGCCAATAATGCCAGCGCCCAGCACAGCAATATCAAGAACGGTCGTTTCACGAGGTTTCAAGTTATGGGCTCACCACGATGACTTGGGCCCACATCTATCATTCCGGCGCAGCGAAGGCTACTTGCTGAGCTTGAGCGAGGCCGACGCGCCACCGCCGTTCAGAGCAGCACTCAGGCTGTTGCCGCGAACCACGATATTGATCTGTCCAACAATGCCATATTCCGAATTTTGGAATTCCCCGCTGAAGCGGTTGCCGCCGATGCGTTCCAGCTGAGCGGTCTGGACAACTTTGCCGGAGGGCGTGGCGCAGAGCGCATTCATGGCGAATTTGTCGTCGGTCTGGCGGCGGAAACTCGCCTTGCAACGAGCCGCTTCCGTGCCGCCGCTTGGGAACGTCACAGTGCCGCTACCGCTCCACGAACCTTCGAGGCTGGAGTTTTCGGCGATGGCCGAAACCGCCGCGCCACACAAGACGGCGACGGTCGCGCCTGCGGCAAGCAGACCACGGCAGTTACTATTAAAAAGTTGGCCCATGATCCTCATCCAACCGAATGAATCGCTAATGTCATCGATATCAACATAAGCTCCACGCAAGTCAATCGCCGGGGCTTGCCTTGCCGCAAAATTGATGACTGCAGAGGCTTGGCCGCCGCATCATTCAATCGCGATCGTTGGTTCTCGGGGTTCAATCCCCGAGTGCGATACCTTCGCGCCGAACGTCAGCGCCGCCCTCGAGCGAACCGTTGGGCCGGCGCAGGATGATATGGCTTCCCGATGTCATCTCAGCGGTGGTGGGGATCTGGCCGGCGGGCGCGAGGACGATGGCAGTATTCAGCGTCCAGACGGCGTGACGCGCGTGCGTGAAGGCGCCGGCGAGCATCAGGCCGAGCGATTGGCCCTCAGTCGGACGAGGCGGCGCTTCGATTTCGAGTGGCCCGCCGCGACTGCCGAAATTCGGCAATGCAATCGCGGCTTGGGCATCGAGCTGCCAATCGATAACCGCGATGAGTGTCTTGACGACATAGGGAATGATGCGGAGGCCGCCAGGTGAGCCGGCAACCATGCGCAGGTTCCCGTCTGCATCGAGAACGATGGTCGGTGCCATGGAACTGCGAGGCCGCTTGCCGCCCTCGACGCGATTGGCGGCAGGACGGCCCAGGCGGTCGCGCGGGCGCGGAGAAAAGTCCGTCAACTGGTTGTTGAGCAGGAATCCCGCGGCCCAAAGGCCTGAACCAAACCCGGCCTCGATGGTGGTTGTCATGGCGACGGCGTTGCCGTCGCGATCGACGATCGAGATATGGCTGGTGCCGGCCAGTTCCTCGGTGGCGTCGATCCCGTGCGAGAGCGTGCGGGCACCGGGCGGAATGCCGGGATAGGGGCGCTGGATGA
This sequence comes from Hyphomicrobiales bacterium, assembly GCA_025353015.1. GTDB lineage: Bacteria > Pseudomonadota > Alphaproteobacteria > Rhizobiales > Hyphomicrobiaceae. Next base: position 13,806 of record JANXRM010000224.1, on the reverse strand, counting down.
CCGAATGAGGGTCGATCAGTTGCCGTCGTGCGTCGATATAGGCTTGATCGAGGAGCCCGGGCGGCTGGGGAACCTTGTCCGGATCGGCCACATACCAGTTGCGATCGGCAAACGCGAGTTTTTCGGCCTCGGCCACGAGATGCAGGGCACCGGGCGCCATGACGGCAGCAGCACCGCTTCCCAGCTGAAACCCGTCGAGCAGCATTAGGGTCTGGGCAACGGCAGTTCCGCCTGAAGACGGCGGCCCCATGGAACAAACGCGGTGGCCGCGATAGGGCACGCAGAGCGCCGGCCGGGATTTGGCCACATAGCCGGCCATATCGGCTTGCGTCATGTCGCCCGGGTGGCGCGCGGCGCCGCCGACTGCCGCGATGATGGCAGCCGCGATGGCACCTTCATAGAACGCTTTGACACCCTCGCTGGCGATGCGCTGAAGCGTTGCTGCGTAATCGGGGTTGGCCAATCGGTGCCCGACAGGCCAGGGACTGCCGTCAGCGGCAAAGAAATAGGCGCGGGCGGCCGGGGCCAACGTCGCGTTGCGTTCGACCTGTAACAGGCTATGTAGCCGGGGCGACACGCGAAAACCTTGAGTTGCAAGCGCGATTGCCGGTTTGAACACCGAAGCCCAGGGCAGGCGCCCATGCCGTTGGTGGGCGAGTTCGAGCATGCGCAGGACGCCGGGAACACCAACGGACAGGCCGGAGCGGACCGCCTCCGCGAAGGGGAGCATCTGGCCGCCCTTGAAGAATCGGTCGGGCGTCGCCGTGGCGGCAGCCGTTTCGCGCCCGTCGTAGGCTTGAATGTCGCGGCTTGCAGCATGCCAATGCAGCAGGAACGCGCCGCCGCCGAGCCCCGATGACTGCGGCTCCACGAGGCCGAGAACGAGTTGCACGGCGATGGCTGCATCGACGGCGGAGCCGCCTGCGCGCAGGATGTTTCGGCCCGCCTCAGCCGCGTAGGGGTTCGCCGCGACAACCATGTGTTTTCGGGCATGGACGGCGGTCATGGTGCTGCGTCTGGCCGTTTCGACGGCCGGGCTTGCGGCCTCAGGGGGCGATGCCTCGCGCTGTGCGAAAGCTGGTGGGGGGATCAGGCCAAGAAGGACAAGACCGAGCGTGAACCCCGACAAAACGCGAATGCGTCGGGTGGCGGGCAGAGCGGCTCGCCATCGCTCTCGCCTTGGCCGGCACCACCGCAGGAAGCCGGCGCATGCAACACCGTGCTGTCGCCCGTGCAGCCGGTCTGTCTGTCCTGGCATCGTGCAATGGCTTCCGGTCGCTTGGCCGCGGACTCTGGGCGCGGAACTGTATCTCTCGACGCCCTATTAATGCGACTGGCGGTCGGCGGCATCCTTTAAAAGCGTTTGTGCGTTCCGCGGCTGGCAATGACCTCGGACTTGAAATCGGCGAGGGATCAAGACCTGGACCTCCGCGCCCTTATGATCCCCGACAGCCTTTGACCGGTCACGCCCGCTGGTGGTCATGGCACAACGCGAGGCCTGTGAGTTGGGGTTGAGACCTCCGACCGTGGGATGGGGCATCCCGGGGGCATCGGCCAGAGGTCTCAAAAGTGGTCTCAAAAGTGGTCCGCAAAGTGGTCCCGAATTGGATCGTCTTTGGTTTCCACTGTGTCGTTTTAGTGTGTCGTTTTAGTGTGTCGTTTTAGTGTGTCGTTTTAGTGTGTCGTTTCAGTGTGTGGTTGGTCGCGTGACGTCGACTGCGCGGCAATCGTTCTACTTATGTTCTAATGCGATAACGCGGGTGCCGTCAAGGCTCCTTGCGGAACGTCGCACGCGCCGGCAGCGCTGCATTTTCGTGCATCTGGCCAGAGGTGTTGCCCACCGGCCGCATTAGGCGCCAAAGTTCGGGACAAAGACGGGGTGGCTTTGTGGCGCAATTCCCACAAGACTGCATAAACCGCGCACTTGCGCGCCCGCATCACGGCGTTGCGACGCGGTAAGCGGTTGCGTTGCCGATGTTATCGTGGCTCAATTAGACCCGTCGCCCGCCGCTGCATAGGCGACCTGTCAAATTGGCGGCGCTGAATCGGGTGAATTGTGTCACTCTTGGAACGAGCAGGGCTTTCGGCTACGGTATTGTGACTGCATTGGCTAACATCGAAGATGCAAACGGTCACGGTAGTTGCAAGAGCAGTGTGGTCTACAGACATGAAAACCGACATGAGACACGAAGGAATTTAAACACGAAGGAATTTCTTGGACGCGCACATCCGTTCTGGAACAGGAATAAACGAAATGTTCAGGCGGAGCGGGCAAGTTGGCGGGGCGTATCTCGTGCAGCTCATTGCGTCCCAGGCCAGCCGCCGAAGTGCTACCGCACCGAAGTGCCAAGGCGCCGAAGTGTTAGGACACCGAACTACGATGCACTGGCACGCAAGACAACCGACTGCACGGCACGAATAAACCGAACACCTACAAATGCTTGGGCTCAAGCCCGGGATCATGAGCACAAAAGACCGCTAAAGAAAACAAGTGACCAAAGAACGGCACGACTGGAGAAAATGATGATAGACCGCGTCCTTCCCCGCAAGCTCTTGGTGGCTGCAACGCTGGCTTTCGCAACTGTTGTTGGCTCGAGCGCGGCCTTCGCCGCCGAGGAATCAGGCTGGTTGTGGGGTGGCGGTAGCACGCAGGGCGGCAGCGGCCGCGAGCTCGTGCGTTTCAGCCCCCAGTTCACCGCGGGTCAAGTCATCGTCAGTTTCACCGATCGCCGGGTCTATTTTGTGACCAAGACCGGCGAGGCCCTCAGCTATCCGATCGCCATTCCGCGTGAGCAAAGCCGTTGGCAAGGCGTGACATCGGTTACCCAGAAGCGGCTGAACCCTTCGTGGACGCCGACGCCGACCATGATCGCCGAGAACCCGCGCCTGCCGCGCTGGGTGCCCGGTGGTCATCCGTTGAACCCGCTCGGCGTGCGCGCGCTGTATCTGGGCTCGTCGACCTATCGCATTCACGGTACGGACGCTCCCTGGACGATCGGCTCGGCCGTGTCGAAGGGTTGTATCCGGATGTACAACCAGGACGTGATCGACCTTTATCCGCGCGTTCAAGTCGGCGCCAAAGTGACGGTGTCGTGGGCTTCGTTCCGTGGTGGCGTTGCGCAGGCTGCGCCCGCCCCGGTGGCCGCTCCGGACACGCTGCCCGCGAACACGCGCGGCAAGTCGGCCGGTCGTCGCGTTGCTTCCGCCTCGCAGTCGGCTGATTATATGCCGAGTTCGGCGCCTCCGGGCACCGAGACCTACAGCGAGGCTTCGGCTGAGCAACAGCGCCCGCGCTACGCGACAGCCAAGAAACTGGTGGCGAAAAAAGTGACCGCCGAAGCCCAGTGAATAATTGGCTGCGCAGGCAGTGATTTTAAACGGGCGGCCTTTGGGTCGCCCGTTTTGCATTTCCCGGTTCGCTGCGCTCGGCCGGCACGTTGTCAGCCCGCATTCCCGGTGTTCAGGTTGATTGCCGACGGGGATTGTTCAGCGGCAGGTCGTCCGCTACGTTTTACTACCAATCATTTTCAGGTGAGTGATCCATGGCGGCCGAGATGAAGTTCACCGATCCGGCCACGCGCGCGCCCGAGAATTATCAGCCGGTCGCCCGCTTGTCGATTTCGATGCAGACGGCGGCAATGCTGGCTGTCGCCGACATGATCGGCATCGGCGTCTTCACAAGCCTCGGCTTCCAGGTGAAGGATCTGCCGTCGGGGTTTGCTATCCTCGCCCTCTGGGTCGTCGGTGGCGTCGTCGCCCTGTGCGGCGCACTTTCCTACGCTGAGTTGGCGACCGCCTTTCCGCGCTCGGGCGGGGAGTACAACTTTCTATCGCGCACCTATGGCGGAGCCACGGGTTTTCTCGCCGGCTGGATCTCTGCGACCGTTGGATTTGCGGCGCCCGTAGCGTTGGCGGCCATGGCCTTCGGGCAATATTTTGCGGGCGTCGTACCGGGCGCGCCGCCGCTGCTGATGGCGCTGCTGCTGGTTTGGGGCGTGGCGCTCGTGCACGCGCGCGGTATCGAGCATGGCAGCCGCTTTCACGATATTTCGACGCTGCTGAAGGTGGCGCTGATTGTCGGCTTCATCCTTGCTGGGCTTTTCTTCGGACCACGCCAGCCCGTATCATTCTGGCCGGCGCCCGGCGACCTTGGCCGCATTGCCAGTGCGCCCTTCGCCATCGGCCTCGTCTTTGTCATGTATTCCTATTCCGGTTGGAATGCGGTCACCTATATCGCGGGCGAGGTGGGTGATCCCGCGCGCAGTTTGCCGCGGTCGGTCATCATCGCCACGGTGACGGTGGCGCTGCTGTATGTCGGGCTCAACGCGGTGTTCCTGCTGACGACGCCGATGGCGCAACTGGCAGGCCAGCTCGATGTGGGCTTGATCGTCGGCCGGGAAATCTTCGGCGCCAATGGTGGACGTATCGCCGGTGCCCTCATCTGCCTCGGTCTCGTCTCGGCCGTCAGCGCCATGACCTGGATCGGCCCGCGTGTGACGATGGTGATGGGCGAGGATCTGCCGCTATTGCGCCGGTTTGCGCAGAAGTCCGCCGGCGGTGCGCCGCAAACAGCCATCATCTTTCAGGCGGTCATGGCAACGCTGCTGCTGGCGACGCAGAGCTTCGAATCCGTGCTCGATTTTATCCAATTCAGCCTGACGTTCTGCTCGTTTTTGGCCGTCGCCGGCGTCTTGGTGCTGCGGTGGACGCAACCGGATCTGCCGCGCCCCTATCGGGTCTGGGCCTATCCGCTGCCGCCGCTGATTTTCCTCGCCGTAACCGCCTTCATGATGATCTATCTCATCCGCGAGCGTCCGCTGCAATCTCTGGCCGGCCTCGGGATGATGCTGGCGGGGCTCGCCGTCTTCAGGTTCGCATCCCGCAGCGACGGCTGAAGCCGCGCGCCTTTCGCTTCGATCCCGGACATCTTACGTCCCAGTCGCCTTACGTCCCAGTCGCCTTACGTCCCGGTCGCCTTACGTCCGCGTTGCCTTACGTGGCCGTCGTCGCCCACGCCCGCCGCAGAAGCATCAGACCGCCGAGAACGATCGCGACTTCGATCAGCGTATTCTGCAGTTTCACGGCAAAGCGTTTGCTCATCCACTTGGCGACCAGGGCGCCAGGTGTTGCTGCCGCGCCGATGATGAACGCGACCAGCCAGAGTTTCGGCGGCAATGCGCCCGCAGCGATGAAGACGCCGCTTTTCGCAATGCCGAGGATCACCGACGTCAGCGCGTCCGTGGCGATGATCTGCGGTCCCGAGAGACCCATCGACATCAGGATCGAAAGCAGGATGACACCGACGCCGACCGAGCCACCGGTCAGAAATCCGTAGACGACACCGGCTGCCGCACTGCCGCCGGGCCCCAACTGGAAGCGGTGCTGCACAAGAAGACGGCGCAGCGGCACAACCAGGATCAGAACAACCCCGATGACCAGAGCCGCGCCGCGCCCTGAAAGCCACGTATAGAAATAGGCGCCGATCAGTGTCGAGGGCACCGCGAACGCCGAAATCGTCAACGCTTTACGCAGATCGAGGCTTTCGCGGAACACCGCGACTCGCGTGAGATTCGTAAGGATCGCCGACAGGCTGATGACCGGCACCAGCGCCTCGGCGCCAATCAGCGGCATCAACACGACCGGCATCAGCAACCCGGTGCCATAGCCCGCAAGCCCGCCGACGATCTGCGCGCCGATGGCGGTGATCGCGATCAGCAGCAATTGCCAGAGTGTCAAATCGAAGAGCTTCGTATCGAAGAGGGTCATGCTGGAGTTGACGGCCCGCGGACGTCGGCATGTGCCACACGCTCGACGCGGCAAAGCTGGCCGCGAATATCGGAGGATCCTGAAATCGGATCATAGGGGCCGCTGTAATCCAGGGCAGCGTTGATGTTGATGTCGAGTGCGCCGTGCGTCGGGTCGCTATTTGCCGCATTACCCGATGCGGGCCGCCACCAGCCCATGCCGGTGTTGACCACATCGCGCGGCGTCGTGTCTGAGCACTTGACGCGCAACCGGCAATCGCCTGCGCCGCCTCGGCCAGCCCCGAAGCCGGCAACTTCGAGCCGCACCCAGTCACCGTCGGCGAGACCTTGCGCATGCGCGGTGTCTGGATGCATGACGAGGCGCGGATCCGGCGAGACTTTCAGCGCCCACGCCTGATCGCGAAAGCGCGAGTGATGGTAGCTCTTCTCGCGATCGCCGGTGATCAAAGTCAGTGGATAACGGGCGCGGATGTCGGGCGTAACGGCCTCGCGGGCCGGTGCCACGTGGCCCGGCAGCGGATCGAGGCCGAGGTCTTCGAGGGCTGGAGAATAAAGCTCGATCTTGCCGGTTTTGGTGGCAAACGGACGATCTGATGGCACGGGCGTGCTCGCGAGGTGATGATAGCCCTTGGCCAGCAGCTCCTCCATCGTGATGCCGCTGTCGCCGAGCAAGGCAATGTTGAAGTCCCGCTGGCTCGTCCAAGGCAGCAGCTTCTTCGTGATCGCCTGCCGCGCGGCCATACGCTCGAGCAGCGGCGCCATGATCTCTATTTCCTGCCGCGCCTCGCCCTGGGGTGGCGCTAAGCGTCGCGTCAGTAGCACCGTTGGCCCCGACGGCATGAACGACACTTCCTCCTCCTCCAGCGTCGTGGTCTTCGGTAGCACAATGTCGGCAAACTCCGCCGTGGGCGTCATCTGGTGCGCCGCGACGACCACGAAATCCAGAGCCTTCATTGCTTCGATCGTCCGCCGCGTATCGGGATAGGTAACGAGGATGTTGACGCCGCTGGCGATCAGCGCGCGCACAGGCTGCGGTTTCCCGGTCAGCATCGCGTCGATGACTGTTGGGTTATGGCAGGCGGTCTGCCAACCGCGCGGGCCGGCCCACAACGGGAAACGATCGGCGCCGATGGTGCGTTGCTCGGTCTCGAGATCGAGCCGGAACTCGGGGCGATGCAGCAACTCGACATAGCTGGAGAAGCCTTTCGGCGCCCGCGAGCGCAGGTTGCCGCCAACGCGATCGACGTTGCCGCTGATGGCCACCAGCGCATGGAAGGCGCGGAAGGTCTGCACGCCGACACTCGCCGCATCGATGCCGTGACCTGACACGAACGTCGCGGGGCCATCTGCATAGAGGCGAGCCGCCGTCACGATATCGGCAGCAGCAACGCCCGTCAGCCCTGCTGCGACATCAGGTGGATAGGCAACCACGCGCTCTGCCAGTGCGTCGAAGCCGTGACAGTATTTTTCCACGTAGGCCCGGTCGTAGTGGCCCTCGGCAATCATCACGTTGATCATCGCCAGCGCCAGGGCTGCGTCCGTGCCGACGCGCGGCGCAAGCCAGAGGTCGGCGATGCCCGCAACCGGCGTACGCTTCGGGTCGATGACGATCAGCTTGGCCCCGCGCTTCTTGGCAGCCTTCAGCGCCGCCCACTCGATGGGGTCGGCGATACTGGAGTTGCGTCCGACGATCAGCGCGCAGCGGGTGTGCTCGATGTCTTCGCCGCGCTGGATGTTGAGGCCCGTGATGCGCGCACTGACGGCACGGCAGCCGCCGCACAAATCCTGGTTGATCATCCAGTTCGGCGAACCGATCGAGCGCAGCGTCAGCGCCATGATCAGGCTGCGGCTGAAATTGGCGCCGCTGGTGGCGCCGACAATGGCCTCAGGCCCGTATTTCGCGCGCACCGCGGCCAAGCGGTCCGCCATCTCGTCGAGTGCTTCGTCCCAGGAGATACGCGCCCATTTGCCCTCGCCACGCGCTCCGGTTCGGCGGTGCGGGTAGAGCAAGCGGTTGGGATTATAGGTCAGCCCCGGTGCGCCGCGGATGCCCTTGATGCAGAAGGCGCCCTTTGAGTGCGGCGCTTCGGGGTTCGGACCATAGTCGACAACCCGGCCGTCCTCGACTGTCGCCAGCGCGCCGCAGTTGGCCGAGCATTCCCAACAGGTCGTTGTGGTCGTATTCCCGCCGGTCGTATTCCCGCCGGTCGAAATCCCGCCGGTCGAAATCCCGCCGGTCGAAATCCCGCCGGTCGCAATCCCGGTGGTCGCAGTCGCGTCGGCAGAAGTCTGGCGAGCCATGGCCGTTCCCTCTCGTTCGAGAGAGGACTGTGTCTGCGCCGCCCTTTCACTTCAAGGAAATTTACTGCTGAATTCGCTGGCTCGTTCGGGCGCCGGGCGAAACCTGAGCGGAATGAGAACTTTAGGCCGCGACGGTTCGATTGGTCGCGGATGGCACGGTCGCGGACGGCACGGTCGCGGACGGCACAGTCGCGGACGGCACAGTGGGGGGCAGCATCTGGCTGGCCGGGAAAATGGCGATGAACGTGGCGCCCTGGCCTGGCGCGCTTTCCGCGGTCAGGATACCATTGAAGCGTTCGACGATCCTGCGGCACGTGGCAAGGCCGACGCCGGTTCCCTCATACTCGTCGCGACTGTGCAGGCGTTGAAAAATCTCGAAGATCTTGTCGAGATGCTTCATGTCGAAGCCGATGCCGTTGTCCTGGAAGCGGAGCTGCACCTGACCATCGGCCATCGCGCGGCGCTCGATCGTGATCTTCGGGGTGACGCCGGGCTTGACGAACTTGAGCGCATTCGACAGCAGGTTCTGGAACAGTTGCCGCATTTGCGCGGCATCGGCCATCATCGCGCCGAGATTGCGGAATTCTACGATCGCGTGCCGTTCTTCCAGCGCGATGCTGAGGTCGTCGGCGACGCCGGCAAGAACGTGATCGAGATCGATCAGATTGTTGTTTGCCGTGGCCCGGCCGGCGCGCGAATAACTCAACAAATCGGTGATCAGCAAGCGCATGCGCTGGGTCGCGGCAGCCATGCGCTCGAGATACATGACGCTGTCGGCGTCGAGCTTGCCGGCCGTCCGCGTTTTCAGCCGGGCGCCGAACGCTTCGATCTTGCGCAAGGGCTCCTGCAGGTCGTGGCTGGCGACCGTCGCGAAGTGCTGCAGCTCGTTGTTCGAGGCGGCAAGGCGCCGGGCCTGAACGGCCAATTGCGTTTCCTGGACCTTGATGTCCGTGATGTCGGTCAGAACGGTGACGATGCCGTCCTCGCTAGTGCGCCGACCTTGCACGCGCAGCCATTTACCGCCGGGAATTTCAATATCGAATGGCTCGGCACCGTGCTCCCGTTGCGCAAGTAAGGCCTGCGCCCAGGCGCGGCCTTGTTCCGGCGCTTGCGCAAACCAGAGCTTCGCATGCGCTGAGGCGATATCGCTGAACGTCGCCGAAGGGCCGAGCAGGCCACAGGCTGGCAGCATCGTGTGAAAGCGATGGTTGGCGATGATCGTGCGGTCGGAGCGGTCCGACAGCAGGAAGCCGGCACCGAGCGTGTCGATGCCGTCCGTCAGTCGCTGTTCGGCCTTTTCGGCACGGAGTAGCGCTTCGGCAGTCTGTCGGGCGGCATGAACTTTCGCGGTGATATCGGAGCCAACCCCGCGATAGCCACCGTCTGGCTTTGGCGATGCCGTGAACGACACCCAATATTCCGCCCCATCCAGTCCGGTGAGGCTGATCGCAAGGTCCCGGAACGATGAGCGGCATGCCATCTGAGCTTGGATGGTTGCAGCGTTGCCTTGGCTGGCGCGCATCAGGATACCGTCGAGTCTCGGAGCGGCGCTCGCTGCTGGATCAAGACCGGCAACGTCCGCCATCCGCTTGGGCAGGCGGACCAGGATGCCATTACGATCGGTTTCCCAGAGCCAATCGGACGCCGATGTTTCGAACTCGTTGAGGAGCAGCGAAATCGTGGCGGCTTGGTCGGCTTGCTGCCGCCGCATGATGAGGTTCGCGGCGAAGTTGCGATAAAGCTGCCCCGAGATGATGACCATCGAGCCGCTGAAGGCGAGGCTGAAGAGCGCCAGGATCGCCTGGTCGATGCCACCCATGGCCGCGAGCTTCAGCAGCGTCGGCAAAAGAATGCCCAGTCCGAACAGGAGGCCCGCGGCCGGAACCGGCGCCAGCGCCGGCACACCACCAGCAATCATGCCCATGGCAACGGTGAGAAGGATGCCCTGGCCGATCGGGCCTGCGTCCGCGAAGAAGGCGGCGAAGCCCAAACCCCAGATGAGGCCGCGAACACCGGCATGCAGGCTGATCCGGCGCAGCGTGCGCTTGGAGGCATGGGACGGCGGCGGCCGCTTACGGGACCGCGCGCGGGCGTAGATGCCCAGCGCCGACGCGCCGAGTACGAGGATGAGCCAGCCCGCCAGCAGGACGGAATTGACCGCTGTATGGTGCAGCGTGATCGCCACCAGCGTCGAATTGACGATGTTGATGCCCATCATCACGTCGAGCTGATCGGTGATATGGGCAGTCTGCTCCAGGCGCAACGCCGCTTCCGTCGTACTATCGGCTACTCTGAAGGGTGTCAGAAGCCCGGTCTCCGGTTCGGCGAGGCCAGCATCGGGCGAGGGTGACGACCTGGGTTTTTGGCCCGAGCGGTGGGCGAGGACGATAAGTACGGCGACTGCGACGAGCACGAGGCAGACGCGACCAATCAACGCCAGCAGCGAGAGTGGGCTCGCCAGCGTTTCCCAGGATTGCATGGCTGTGACCAAGCCAATGGTCGCGGCGACCATGACGATACAGCCCATCGAGTAGTGGACGGCAACCGGTTTATACCCGGCCAATTGAGCGTAGCTCTGCAACTTGGCAAGCCCTTTGGGCCTGCAAGTGTCGTGCTTGTACATCGTCTTGCCACCCAATTCCCAACGTTCGCAGACTATATCCATCTCGCTCCTAAGGAATTACGAATGGACGGGGGAACAGCCAATGGGGGCCGTCCGTGCAAGTGACCGCTGCGATGGCCTGTGATGCGGCAATGACGCGGTGCAAAGCCGGCGGTGTCAGGCCCAGCGCTGCAGTCCAGCGCTGCAGTCCAAGGGTTGCGTGGAGGCAGGGCGTGCGTTAACACCCTTCAAGACTGATTTGTCCGCGCCTTCAGGTGCTGGGCTTCAGCACGTCTCTGTGTCCAGGTGGCAAACCCTAGGGTGACGCCAGCTTGACGGTGCCAGGAATAGCCGAGGTTTCGTATGCCACAGCTTTTACCCAGCGTTTTCAACGAGTACCTGCCGATTGCCATCTTCATCGGCGTGGCGCTGGCCATCGGCTTGGCGTTGATGCTGGCACCGTTCCTGATTGCCTATAAGAGCCCCGACACTGAAAAGCTCTCGGCCTATGAGTGCGGGTTCAACGCCTTCGACGACGCGCGCATGAAATTCGACGTGCGCTTCTATTTGGTCTCGATCCTATTCATCATCTTCGACCTCGAGGTCGCCTTTCTGTTCCCGTGGGCCGCGGCCTTCAAGGACGTCGGCGTCTACGGGTTCTGGTCGATGATGCTGTTTCTGGGTGTCCTGACCGTCGGATTTATCTACGAGTGGCGGAAAGGTGCGCTCGAATGGGATTGATTCTTCCGGGCCAAGCCGGCTCCAGCCTGCCGAATTTCGACAAGCCAGGGGAAGCCTCGGGTGCTGCAAGCGGTGGTCGCGGACCGGCACCGCTGGTCATGCCCGGCGACCGAGGCTTTGGCGAGCTTTCCAACAAACTCGCCGACAAGGGCTTCCTGGTCACGAGCACGGATGACCTGATCAACTGGGCGCGCACCGGCTCGCTCATGTGGATGACGTTTGGCCTCGCTTGCTGCGCCGTCGAGATGATGCAGGCCTCGATGCCGCGCTACGACGTCGAGCGCTTCGGCTTTGCCCCGCGCGCCAGCCCGCGCCAATCGGACGTGATGATCGTCGCCGGCACGCTGACCAACAAAATGGCCCCGGCGCTGCGCAAGGTCTACGACCAGATGCCGGAGCCGCGCTATGTGATCTCCATGGGGTCGTGCGCTAACGGCGGCGGCTACTACCACTACAGCTACGCCGTCGTTCGCGGCTGTGATCGCATCGTCCCCGTAGACATCTACGTGCCAGGCTGCCCGCCGACGGCCGAAGCGCTGGTTTACGGCATCCTGCTGCTGCAGAAAAAGATCAGGCGCACGGGGACCATCGAGCGGTAGTTGGGCGGGAGGCCGAACATGCGTGGCAAACCAGTGTTGCGGGCATCCCAGCCGATCACGAAAGACGAGTTTCTCGGTGGTGAGAACGGGTTGCCGAGGAAAGTCGAGTGGGTTCGTGGAATGGTCGGACCGTTCAGTGACGAAGGCATTCGGACGCTTGTAGCAAACTGGGGCGCCGACCGCGTGATCGCGGCAACAGGCGCGCAGATATGGCGCGAAGCGCTCGAGTCCGTCGAAAAAGACAAAAGTTGATCAGGCGAAAGCGCATAAAAATCAGGTGTCATGCTCGGGCTTGTCCCGAGCACCCATCGGCCCGCGGGCGCAAGCGGAGAAATGGGTCCTCGGTACAAGACAGAGGATGACAAACGCGAGGATTGTGCACTCAGCACGCGAGCGAGAACAGATGTCAGCCGCAATCGAACAACTCTCTGGTTACGTCGCAGGTCGCTTGGGCGATGCGATGCTGACGTCGAAAATCGCCTTCGATGAGCTGACCATCACGGTGCCGGCCGCAAACATCCTGGAAACGCTGACGAAACTCCGGGACGATCCGGCCTGCCAGTTCGAGGTGCTGATCGATATTTGCGGCGTTGACTATCCCCAGCGGAAAAACCGCTTTGACGTGGTTTATCACCTGCTCTCGGCCAGGTTGAACCAGCGCATCCGCATCAAGGTCGAAACCGACGACGTGACACCCGTGCCGTCTGCCATCCCGTTGTTTCCTGGCGCCAACTGGTACGAACGCGAAGCCTACGACATGTACGGCATCCTTTTCTCGGGCCATCCTGATCTGCGCCGCCTGCTGACCGACTACGGCTTCGAGGGCTATCCCCTGCGCAAGGATTTCCCGCTGTCGGGCTACAAGGAAGTCCGGTACGATGACGAGTCCAAGCGCGTCATCTACGAGCCAGTCAAACTGACGCAGGACTTCCGCCAGTTCGATTTCGAAAGCCCCTGGGAAGGCGTCCAGTACCTCCTACCGGGTGACGAGAAGGCCAAGGAACCGCCGAAGTAAGAGTGATCGCAGCAGCCTCACGACCGGGAGAGACATTGCATGTCGGGGATCTCCGGTATCGTCAACACCTGGATATCTGGGCTTTCGTACGACACGGCATTCATGCTGGGACTTGTGTGGATATTCTTGATTTGCCCGATCGCCGCAATTTCTTGTTTCTATGTTCCCGTCGCCATCGCAAGGGTTGAGAACATACTGGCATGCGGCGCGATGGCGCTGTGCCTCTTGATTGGTTATCTCGTCCTGAACGAGCATCCGTTGTTCTGGTTGCACCTGCCGCCGTTGATCTACGCCGTCTGGTACCTGGTGCGAGGCGAAGCACTCATTGCGGAGCAGCAGAAATCGAAAATCCTCAGACGGTAGGCTCGACCCGCCCTACTCACGACAGGCCGCTCACCTCTCACCCGTGCACCCGCAATGAAACCCACGCTCGTTCCTGGCATCACCGCCTCCCACACCTACACCGTAACGGCTGCCAACACCGTGCCGCACCTCGCCATGGACCGCTCCACCTTCGGTGACATCCCAGAAGTTCTGGCCACGGCCTATATGGTTGTCATGCTGGAGGGTGCTGCAACTAAGGCGCTACGGCCGCATCTCGACGCTAACGAGGGCTCGGTCGGCGTATCGATCAACGTCTCGCATCTGGCGGCAACACTCCCTGGCCAGGCTGTCACCGCGACGGCCGAGGTTATCGCAGTCGAAGGCCGCAAGATCACGTTCAAGGTCTTGGCCCACGACGGTCATGAAAAGATCGGCGACGGCACGCACACCCGCGCCATC
>JANXRM010000188.1 GCA_025353015.1 Hyphomicrobiales bacterium | reverse complement strand
GGCGGTTGACGGTCGATTTCGGACTGCGGGGCAGCTGCGCGACACCGCTTCCGGGGCGACGCCGGTATGAGCGCGGCAAACTTTCCGCTTTCCCCTCAGATAGCAGCCGCGGATCGTGTCCGCCTCCGCCTCCGCGTCAGTTGACGGTCGAAGTGGCCCAGAGTGAGCGTCGGCCTACCTTGGCTCCACTCATCCTGCTGGGGGAGCAGCGGAAGTCCACGGTCGATCACATCGCTGCCTTTGCTTGCGGCATTGTCGGCGATCACCTGCTGATTGCGCTCAAACTCGTCCCAACTGATGTAGGCGTCGTGATGAGCCGTGATCAGCACGTCGCATTCACTGAGCGGGCGACGGACGCCGCGCCGCCCGCGTTTGCGGCCATCGTCAACGGTCACTTTGCTCGTCGTGCGACCGAACGCGTGGGTGCCGGCGTAAATCGGATTGCTCAAGAAGCTGTGCACGATGCTGTACGTGGGCAGTCGCCAGGCAACACCTTCGGCTTCGGCATTGTGGGCTTTGACCGGCAATTTGATGCCTTCGTCCCGGAGCCAGATTTGGACCTGACGCACGCTGTGGAACTCCGCGAACTTCTCGAAGACAAGCTTTATGGCACCCTGCACGCGCTGGTCCGGATCTTTCTCGATCCGGTCGCGGCCCGCTTTTACGTAGCCAGCCGCGACGCGAAGGAACAGCGCACCGCGCTTGGCTTTCTGCTTCAGCGCTGCCTGGGAGCGCTGGCGAAAAAGTGATACCTCCAATTCGCTCATCGTGCCCTTCATGCCAAGCAAAAGCCGATCATTCGGCTGGCGAGGATCGTAAATTCCATTCTCGTCGGCGATAATAGTCCCGACCAATCGACAGAACTCGATCAGCATGTGCCAATCACGGCCGTTGCGGGCGAGACGGGATGCCTCGATCGCCAGCACCGCACCAACTCCGCCGGCGCAAATCGCCCCGATCAAGCGATCGAACCCGGGCCGGGCGATACCGCCGCCCGAGCGAGCGAGAACATCGGGGATTCGCGTATCGCGTATCGCGTAGCGCGCCGCCGGTTCACTACACTGACGGCCACGTTTTGCGGTCGCCTGTTCATGCCTGCAACGCTGCACGGACGCGCTCGCGCGTGAACGGCAGTTCGGTCACGCGACGGCCGGTGGCGGCGAAGATGGCGTTGGCGATCGCCGCGCCCGCCGGGGCCTGGCTGCCTTCACCGGCACCGACCGAGGGTTGATCGAGCCGGTCGATCAGCACGCTCTCGATTACTGGCGTATCGAGGAAATCGATGATCGGATAATCGACATAGTCGACCGCGCGCATGATGCCCGCGTCGAAGCGGCCGGCCTCGATCAGCGTCCAACTGGTCGCCTGCACCATGCCGCCCTCGATCTGGTTGATGACGCCATCCGGGCTGACCGCGCGGCCCGTGTCGGTCGCGCTCCAAAGGCGGCGTACTTTGACGGCCCCACTGCGCGTGTCGACGGCAACCTCGGCAACCACGGCGACGTAGCAATCCTGGTTCTTGTAGCGCGACAGGCCGACGCCAAAGCCGCGCATCTCGGGCGCCAGCACTTTACCGGCCGTGACCGGCGCGGGCATCCAGCCAGACATCGCGACGGCCCTGTTCAGCACGGCGGCCAGGCGATCGTCCTTGATATTGGCCAGACGCACGGACACAGGATCGCGCCCGGCCATGGTCGCCAATTCGTCGAGGAACATCTCCGCCGATACCGCATTGAAGAAGCCACCGAGCGTGCGCAGCGCCGACGTGCGGATCGGCATGACCTGGTGGTAATGCGTCGTCACGCGCTGGTTGGCGGCTGTATAGATCGGCACGGCATTGCGCGCCGACGCGCCATTGGGCAGGCCGCCGTCCGTCGCCTTCGACGGCGGCAAGGGATCGGCCAGATACCAGGCCGAGCGGAGATTGCAGCCGTCCATGCCGCCACTCGGCCCTGGCCGCGAGGAATGCGGGAACGACCAGACGTCGTGGTTCCAGTCGGTCAACCGCCCGTCCGCGTCCATGCTGCCCTCCAGCTCGACGATCATCGCCGAACCCCAGGGCTCCCAAGCCATTTCCTCCTCGTGCGCCCAGTGCACGCGCACGGGCCTGCCTGGCACGGCGCGGGCCAGCAACGCTGCGTCGAGCGCGACGTCGTCGGCACCGTTGTGGCCGTAGCATCCCGAGCCCTGCTCGTGGATGACGCGGACGTTGGCCTCTGGCGTGCGCAGCGCCTTGGCGAGATGGACGCGCAGCGGGAACGGCCCCTGCGTGTGCGACCACACCGTCACCGTGTCGCCCTGCCATTGGGCCAGCGCACAACTGGCCCCGATCGACGCATGGGCCTGAAATGCGCGGCGGTACGTGCGCTTGTGCGTGAGGGCGGGAGGCTGCGTCGCTGCAGCCTTCAATTCGTGAATGGTTTTGACCTCGTGCGGCGCCTCAAGCAGATGCTCGAACACGTTTTTGCCGGCAAACAACGCCGGACCGTTGTCCCACTTGGCGGACGTTGCCAGCCGCTCGGCCGCGGCACGCGCCTGCTCCTCGCGCTTGGCGATGACGCCCAGGAAGGAGCCGTCGCGCACGACCTCGACCACCCCCGGCATCGCCTTGATGGGCGCCAGGTCGACCGAGAGCACACGGGCGGCATAGGCGGGCGGCCGCGCGATGGCGCCAAACAGCATGCCTTGCGGCCGCATGTCGTGGATGAACACGCGATCGCCGAACACCTTGGCCGGGATGTCGGTGCGCGGATAGGACGTGCCGACGATGCGCTGCTCGCTGGCGGGCTTGCGCTTTGCATTTGCGTCGACCGGGCGGACCAGCGACACGAGACCGGCAGCCTCGCCATAGTTCACGCGTTGGCCGGTGCCGATGATAAAGCCGTCCTCGACCTTGAGCGTTGCGGGCGCCACCTTCCAGGCCTCGGCCACGGCTTTGACCAGCGTGGCGCGGGCATCGGCGCAGGCATGCGCCAGCGCGGAACCACCAAGCTTGATGGCGAACGAACCCGAGGTGACGCCCTCGTCCGGCGTACGCGCAGTATCGCCCGAAACCACGGTGATGCGCTCCGGCGCCACGTCGAGTTCCTCGGCCGCGATCTGGCGCATGGCCGTCAGCGTGCCTTGGCCGATCTCGACGCGTCCCGTGAACACCGTCACGGCCCCGTCCGGCGTGATCCGCACCCAGGAATTCAGCGCCGGATTGGCGCGAATCATCGCCGGCAGCTGCGGACCTGCCGCCGCCGGCTGCTGCGCGTCTGCCCCCATGCGGAAGCCGATCACCAGGCCGCCGCCCATGCCGAGCAGGCCGAGGCCAAAGCCGCGCCGCGAGAGTGCGTTGTGTTCTGTAAGGTGGCGCATGGGCGTCAGGCTCCCTTGCCGGCGGCTTTGAGGACGGCGCGGACGACGCGCGGCTGGCAACCGCAGCGGCAAAGATTAGCGTTGAGACCGGCGCGGACATCGGCTTCGGTCGGCTGCGGCTTGGCCTTCAGAAGGGCTGCAGCCTGCATGATCATGCCGTTGGTGCAGTAGCCGCACTGCAGCGCCTGTTCGGCGATAAAAGCCGCCTGCAGGGGATGCGGTTTGGCTGGCGATCCGAGCCCCTCGAGCGTGACGATGGCCTGGCCGGCGGCGGCCTTGACCGGGGTCTGGCAGGCGCGCACGGCTGCGCCGTCGAGATGCACGGTGCAGGCGCCGCATTGGCCCCGCGCGCAGCCGAGCTTCGGCCCGTTCAGCGCCAGATCGTTGCGCAGCACGTAGATCAGCGGCGTATCAGGATCGACATCGACGGCAACCTGCCGCCCGTTCACATTCAACTCGATCATGGATAGATCCTTTCAGCAACCGGCGGCTCAGGGGGACAAAGCGATGGGACCCGGTGCCGCGCCGAGGCTGGTCTATATTGCCCTTCGTGGGACCCGCTGTGAAGCGACGAACGCGATCGGTCCCCGCCGAACTCATACCGCCCCGGTAAAATTTTGACTCGGGGATTCCGCGATCGTCGCGGCCGTGATTGAACTGAACCGCTACCGCGGAGGGTGCGTGCGGTGAGCGGCCAACGAGTGTGTGCGACAGGCGCTTTACGTTCGCCTACATCTTTGCTGCCGCCAAGGTCGGCACCGACAACGCCTTCGCGCTGGTGATGCCCGAGGCCAACACCGACGCGATGCAGCAGGTCCTCGATCAGTTCTCGAAAACTCTGCCGAAGGACGAGGTTGCGGTCATCTATGCCGATCAGGCCGGCTGGCACGCATCGAAGGCGCTCCGCGTGCCCGACAATGTCATGCTGCTGGCGATCCCGGCCTACACGCCTGAGGTCAATCCGGTCGAGCGCATCTGGCTCTATCTGAAGGAGCGCTATCTCTCGCTGCGTCTGCACGACGACGACGACGCCATCGTCGATGCCACCTGCGCCGCCTGGAACAAACTCTCCGCCGAGGCCGGCCGCATCACATCACTCTGCACCTACCCCTGGATCGAAAAACTGATCAAAGCTGCAGTCACAACTTAGATGGGACGGTATAAGAGGGTGCACGCTGGTAGGCTCACACATCGTCGAATTCCAGATGCTCAGCGAGCGACCGTTTTGATTGATGCGAGATGGTCTTGCACAGCTCCGCCGAGCCTGTTTGCTGCAGCCGTCAGGTCTTTGATGTCATGTCCCGAGAAGCCGAGGATGAACCCGTCGGGCCCACGCTGGTCGATCCGTGTCTCTGACAGCAGTTTTGTCTCAATGTCCGCCGCCGCGCGGATGCGGGTCGCAGTATTCTTAGGCACACCGCTTGGCAGGTAGGCGAGCAAATGCAAGCCCTGCGTCGGGACCGCAATGTGCAATGTGCCACCTGCTGCCGCATGCAAATTCGTTGCGACAGTGTCGCGTGCTTCCCGGTAGCGAGCGCGCACGCGCCGGATGTGCGTCGCGAGAGTGCCTCCAGCTATGAGATCGGCAACCGCGTCCTGCATGAAGCTCGGCGGAAACCGATCATGGGCCGCGCGGGCAACGACGACCCGCTCGACGATGGCAGGCGGTATGACGAGATATGCGAGACGCAGGCCGGCGAACAAAATCTTGGAGAAGGTGCCGATATAGATAACCCGCTCGCTGTCCAGTCCGGCCAGTGCCGTCAGCGGTGGTCCGGAATAGCGAAACTCGCTGTCGTAGTCATCTTCAATGATCCAGGCCCCTGACGAGCGAGCCCACTCGAGCAGGGCGACCCGGCGCGCCATGCTCATCGTCACTCCGGTCGGAAACTGATGCGACGGCGTGACATAGGCGGCCTTTGCGGAAGGGCTGGTGGCGATGCCAGCCACAACGATAATGCCGCCGGCGTCGACCGGTACGGGCACGAGCGTCATGCCGACCATGTCCAGGGTGTTGCGCGCCACGTAGTATCCCGGGTCTTCGATCCAGACCGGATCACCCGGGGATAGCAGTGCGTCCGCGCAAAGGCGCAAGCCGTGCTGCGTTCCGCCAACGATCACGACACAACTCGGATCGCAGCGGATTCCCCTGTTGGTGGCCAAGTGTTGGGCAATCTGGGCCCGAAGATGCTCGCTACCGCGTGGATCGCCGTAACCCAGTTCAACGCTTGTCGCCGTGGCGATCCGGCGCCGGACATGACTGGCGAGTCGGCCCAAAAGGGCGGCATCACACAGCGTGTGACCGAGGGCGAATGCGCGGTGCCCGCCGCGTGCAATTTCGAGCGGCGCGAGAGGCCGCGGCGTCGGCGCTCGCGTCGGCAGTCGAGACGCCACAAAAGTGCCGGCGCCGTGACGCGATTCGATGAGGCCGTCGCTGAAAAGGTGATCGTATGCCCCAACGATGGCATTCCGTCGAATGCCGAGTTGCTCCGCGAGGCGTCGGCTCGAAGGCAATTGCATACCCGGATTGAGGAGACCGTCGATGATCGCGGTACGCAGCACCGCATGTACCTGCTGACCGTAGTTGCGGATCGACCGGTCGAGCGCAATGGGCAGGTCTATCACTGCTCGCTTTCGCCCTGAAGTGGTTGCCATTATTTACCTCGAAGTGGACCTCGTATCAACCACTTTGGTCATGCGATAGTCGCGTGTCAAACGTCGCTGTAGCACCCACTAACCGGGGCCTTCGTCCGTTTGAATTGCAATCGAGGATGCCAGATGAAAACCGTACGTGCGACCTGCGCTCATGACTGCCCCTGCATGTGCTCGCTGCTGATCCAGGTCGACGGTGACCGGATCGTCAAGATTTCGGGCGATCCTGAGCAGCCGTTTACCGACGGCTTTGCCTGCGGCAAGGTTAATCGCGACGCGGAAATCGTGCATTCCCCATTGCGCGTGAAGACGCCATTGCGCCGCTCCGGATCGAAGGGTTCTGGGCAGTTCAAGCCGATCTCGTGGGCCGAGGCGCTGGATGAGATCGAGACCCGCTGGAAGAACATAATCGCGACGGACGGCCCGCTGGCCATTCTCGGCTACGCCTACAGTTCGCATCAGGGCCAGATGAACCGGCACATGCCGAACGGCTTTTTCCACGCGGTCGGGTCAAGCCGGCTGACAGCCGGGACGGTCTGCGATACCTGCGCGGACGTGGGTTGGGAGACGACGCTCGGGCCGGTCGGTTGCATCGATCCGGACGACGTCGCCATGTCGGAGCTGATCGTCATCTGGGGCTGCGACGTGAAGGCGGTCAATGTCCACCTTTGGCAAAAGATGGAGCTGCGCAAGCGGCAGGGCGTGAAGGTCGTCGTCATCGATCCGCATCGTAATCGCACGGCACAAAGTGCTGACTGGCATCTTCCGATCAATGTCGGCACGGATGCAGCGCTCGCCATCGGCATCGCTCACGTGCTTGCCCGTGACGGCAAGTGTGACGACGCCTATCTGGCCGCGAAGACCGTTGGCTTCGAGCGGTGGAAGCACGAGGTCGTCGCAAAATTTCCGCCGCAACGGGTCGCTGAAATCACCGGCCTGACCGTTGGCGACGTGGAGCGGCTCGCCGCGATGTATGGCGCTACCAAGAAGTCCTTCCTTCGCATCGGCTGGGGAATGACGCGCGTGGCACGCGGTGGTCAGGCCATGCGCGCGGTTGCGACGTTGCCAGCTGTGACCGGCGCTTACGGTGTGCGCGGCGGTGGCGCCATGTCGGTGACTGCCGGTTCGCTTGATTTCAACTTCGCGCCCGTGCGCAAACCCTCGGGCCCGGCTGAAACGCGGCAGATCAACCACAGTCTGCTCGGCGAAGCGCTGCTGACGGCACAAGGTCCGCCGATCAGGGCGTTGTTCGTTGCATCGAACAATCCGGCGGTCACCAATCCGGATTCGCTGAAGGTCAAACAGGGCCTGTCGCGTGAGGATCTTTTCACGGTTGTCCACGACCCGATGCTGACCGATACGGCCAAATTCGCCGATCTCGTGTTGCCGGCGACGACCTACCTCGAAACCTCGGACTTCTACCGCGGGTACGGCAGTTACTACATTCAGTTCGCACCCGCCGCTATTGCGCCGCAGGGCGAGGCATGGTCGAACATGCGGCTCGCGCAGGAGTTGGCGCGGCGCATGGGCCTTACCGATGAGATCTTCACGCTGACGCCCGAGCAGGTGCTGCCGAAGTTCTTCGAAGGCGCCAAAGGCGCGGTCGCCAAGATTGATCCCAAGCGCTTGCTCGATCACCGCGCCGTCAAGGCGGCCCCGGAAAGCGTTGGACAAGAATTTCGCACGAAATCCGGGAAACTCGAGATCTATTCGGCGGATCTTGCGCGCCAGGGATTGCCGCCGATGCCGGTATGGGAGGCCGATGCCCAGGAAGTTCAGGACGCAGCGAAGTGGCCGCTCCGGTTGCTCACGACGCCCGGGTATTTCCAATCGCATACAGCGTTCTCGGCCAATGAGTTCTTGCGCAAGCGTGAGGGCGAACCGGTTTGCGTCTTGCATCCCAACGATGCGGCTAGGCGCGGGCTGAAAGACGGCGACCATGTGCGGTTGTTCAATGACCGAGGCGAGGCGGGGCTTATCCTCAAGCTCAGCGAGGAAATCCGCGAAGGTGTAGCACTCGTCCCAGGACAGCGGCCGGAGGCGGAAACCCTGCATGGTACGATCAACACTTTGTGCTCCGACCGGCTGTCGGATCTCGGCGCCGGCGCCACCTACCAGAGCACGTTCCTCGACGTCGCAGCGTGGGACCGCCCGGTTCGTGCCGCAGCTTCGCGATAGAAAGGGCGGCTCATGACGACCAGTGGCGACGCGCTGTCGGCGCTTTCGGCGATGGAGCTTGCCGTCCTCGTGCGCACGCGCAAGATCTCGCCGGTCGACATCGTCGATGACTTGCTGGCCCGGCTCGACGTCGCCAACCCGGTCCTCAACGCGTTCGTCGTGCTCGATCGTGACGGCGCCAGGCGCGCCGCTCGGGCCTTCCTGGAAGCGCAAACGTTTCACGCGAGACCGCCAGCACTGAACGCTTAAGGGATGGCGGACTTGCCGCCGCACTCGAAGGACGGGTCGATGATCACGCCAGAGATAAGAAATTTGATCGAGCGAAATACGATCGGGTTTGTTGCAACGATTACGCCGGAAGGCCGGCCCGCGGTCTCGCCGACAGGGACGACGATCGTCTTGAGCGAGACCTCGATCGTGTTCAGCGACATCCGATCGCCGGGGACAGCGCGCAACATCCAGCATTCGCCGTTCGTCGAACTGAACTTCATCGACGTGCTTTCACGCAAAGGCTGCCGGGTTGGCGGCGTGGCAGCCTATGTCGCCAAGAGCGATTCTCAGTTTGCGGACTACCAGCGTCATTTCCAAAAATGGCCGACGCTCGTTGAGCGCATGCGCGGCTTCGTCTTGGGCCAGATCATGCTTGCCCAGCAAGGCATCCAGCTGCGCGCCCAACTGGAGCGCCTCGACGTCGTTGCCATTGCTCTTGAGCGCTACCTCAAGCGCAGCGCGTGCGAGCGGAACGTTATGCTGCGCGAGTAATTGTCTGGCCTGCTGCAGCGGCGTGCCTTCTGCTTGTTGCGAGGCCGATTGTGGCGAG
>JANXRM010000133.1 GCA_025353015.1 Hyphomicrobiales bacterium | reverse complement strand
CGCGCGCGATATCCAAATGGACATTGATTTCATGATCGCTCCCGTCCGGGATGCCAGTGGAGCCGTCACGCTGCTCGTCCCATCCGGGCTCGACATTACCGAGCGAAAGCAGTCGCTCCGCCACATTCAATTACTGATGGGCGAGGTGAACCATCGCGCCATGAACTTGCTTGGCGTCGTGCAGGCAGTTGCGCGACAGACCGCGCGCGACGGCGATCCGGCGACTTTCGTCACACGCCTGACAGAACGCATCAGCAGCCTTGCCGCGAGCCAGGATCTGCTCGTGCAAAGCGAATGGCAGGGCGTGGATGTCATGGACCTCGTCGCAGCCCAGATGTCCCACTACAAGGATCTAATCGCGACGCGCGTTTTGTTCGATGGCCCAAAGGCCCGCCTTAAGCCGGCGGCCGCGCAGGGGGTCGGCATGGCGTTGCACGAACTCGCAACAAACGCTGGTAAGTACGGCGCGTTGTCGAACGGCGACGGCCGAGTGCGCATTTCATGGCGACTGACCACCGACGCGGCGCCGATGTTCAAGATGCAATGGACAGAGGAAGGCGGTCCACCGGTTTTGCCGCCAACGCGAAAAGGCTTCGGACAGAAGGTAATTGGCCCAATGGTGGAGCAGTCGGTCAACGGCCGCGCAGAGATCGAACATAGTCCATCCGGATTGGCATGGACACTGATCGCCCCCGTAGCAGACACGCTCGAAAGGGGGCGCACTGAACCGCCCGCAGCTCATGCATACTCTTGAAAATCAACCGCGCATGCGCATCTTGATCATCGAGGATGAGCCGATGATCGCGCTTGATTTACAGGACCTGCTCGAAGATGCCGGTTTCGACGTTGCTGGCGTTGCCGGCAAGCTCGACAAGGCTATGGAGTTGATCGCGAGCACACCATTCGACGCTGCCATCGTGGACGCGAACCTGGGTGGCATCAGCTCCAGCCCTGCCGCCGTCGCGCTGGCAGACCGCGGCGTGCCGTTCATCT
Source organism: Hyphomicrobiales bacterium (assembly GCA_025353015.1). Lineage (GTDB taxonomy): Bacteria > Pseudomonadota > Alphaproteobacteria > Rhizobiales > Hyphomicrobiaceae. Next base: position 2,092 of record JANXRM010000133.1, on the reverse strand, counting down.
TGTTATCGGGCTACTCGTTCAAGCAGCAGGGTGCCGCATTTCCCAAAGCTCTTTTTATCCAAAAGCCGTGCCGCCCCGCGCAGCTGATCAACGCGCTCAAAGCCATTCGGCTGCAAAAATAGCCGCCAACCGATGCGGTCTCCTGGAGGGCCGACACGTCCCATGACGAATGCGCAAACACTTATTCCTAGCGACGGCACGGCATCGAAAGGCCGTTCCCGTCGTTTCCTGCGACTCGCTCGTGGGTTTTGGACAGGCACGACACGCAGTCAGGCGTGGCTCCTGACGGCGATGCTGGCCGTGTGCCTGTGCTTGAACCTCGCGGCGGCTATCGCCGTTAACAGGTGGTACAAGAGCTTTTTCGACGCGTTGGAGCAGAAAGACGCATCGGCGATCGTCGTTGGTCTCGGCGTGATCCTGGCGCTCGTCGTGTTCTCGGCAGCAGCGTCCGTTGCCCAGCTGCAAACACGCACGCGCCTGCAAGTGCGCTGGCGGCAATGGTTGGCGGGCGCGCTGATCACGCGATGGCTCACGCATCGACACTTCTACCAGTTGACCATTGTCCAGACTGACGCTGACAACCCAGAAGCGCGTATCGCCGAGGATGGCCGCACCGCCATCGATCTCCTGGTCGACTTCTCGCTCGGCGTCATCAATGCGGTGCTCGCAGCCGTCTCGTTCATCAGCATCCTCTGGATTGTAGGCGGCTCGCTGAACGTGGGCGGGATAACCATCCCCGGCTACATGGTCTTCGCGTGCATCGCGTACTCGGCGGTCAGCACATTCGGAATGTTCCTGCTTGGCCGGCAGCTGGTCCGTCGCGTCGAGGAACGGACAGCCGGCGAGGCGCAATTGCGCTATGAACTCACGCGCGTGAAAGAAAATGCCGAGATTATCGCCCTGATGGCCGGTGACAACGATGAGCACGCGCGGCTCGATGCGACGTTCATCGATCTCGTTCAGCGCCAACTGCGCGCGCTGGCGTGGCAGGGCCGTATGATGTGGCTGAGCGGTGGCAACTACGTCCTGGCACCGGTCGTCCCGCTGTTGCTCGGCGCGCCTAAATATCTTGCTGGCGAGATGAGTCTCGGCTCGTTGATGCAGGCGGCCGCAGCATTCGCACAGGTGCAGGTCGCGCTCAATTGGCTTGCGGACAATGCCGTCCGTTTGGCGGACTGGTTCGCCGCGTCGCATCGCGTCACACAGCTATCGGATGCGCTCGATAGCCTTGAAATCAGCCTTGGACCCGATGGTCAGCGCGAGGCGATCACGTTGGGCGACAGCCCGGACAATCGCATCTATCTGCGTAATCTCAATATCTCGCTGAACGACGGTCGCGTGATGATCGATGGAGCCGAGGCGCATGTCTCACCCGGCGAAAAGGTGTTGGTGAAAGGCGACTCGGGCACCGGCAAGAGCACGCTCATTCGAGCTATGGCGGGCTTGTGGCCGTGGGGGAGCGGCGAAATCCTGCGTCCCGTCGGTGCGTCGGTGTCGTTCATGCCGCAGCGGCCATATTTTCCACTTGGCACGCTCAGGGCGGCGTTGCTCTACCCACATCAGGGCCTGGAGATCGATGAAGCCAGGATAAAGGAGGCGCTGGTTCGTTGTGGCCTTGAACACTTCATTCCGCGCCTCGATGAGACGATGCAATGGAGCACGCTCCTATCTGGCGGCGAGCAGCAGCGACTCGCGTTTGCGCGCGTCCTGATCAACCCACCTGACATTCTTATCATGGATGAGCCGACTTCATCTCTCGATGAACTCAGCCAGTTCAAGCTGATGGAGTACATGCGCGACCTGTTGGCCAAGACGACCGTCATCCACGCCGGTCACAGGCCCGGCCTCGACCAATTCCACGATCGCGAGATCCAACTCGTCCGCGAGCATCGCGGCGGCCCCACGACGACGCATGAGCGGCGGTTCACCGCGCTAGAGATCGCTGCACGGGCGTTGCGCGGCCTGGGGCTCAGAGCGACAGGCAATAAGAAGACTTCATCGCGTCAATGAGGGGCGAGACATGTTGGACGCGATCCAAATCGACTGCCGCCGAGTATCGGCGCCGTCCATGTCCGGATGAACGGCAGACAGA
>JANXRM010000127.1 GCA_025353015.1 Hyphomicrobiales bacterium | reverse complement strand
GAGGACCTGGTCGATACCTATCGCGAGTACAACCTGCTCAATGCCAACGAGGTCAGGACGCTGCAGGCCCACCAGGCGCTGATCGTCTCGACCAACCGCAATCCCGTGCTGATCCCCTCGACGCCCTACTTCGAGGAGCGCGGGTTTTCGAGGATGGCCGCGACGGCGCCGTTCGCGCCGGTCGTCGCGACCCCGCTGGAGCCGCTGGATTTTGTCAGGCTGTAGGAGGCGATCATGGACCCGGCTCAACTTATCATCATCGTACCGCTCGCGACTTGGCTCGGCGCCAAGATCGGGCGAGCTGTGCCGTGGAGCACCCGGCGAGCGTTTGTAGCGCTCGTTTTTGTCGTGCCGTTGGCGCTGGCGGCCGGTGTTCCGGTGGATCAGGTCGTGCTCGATGCGGTATGTCTCGGGACCGGGTTCCTGTGGCAGCGCCGATCGAGGAGCAGCGGCGGACACGCGCGCCGACGCCCGTCTTCTGCATCCGGTACTATCGAGCCGATCCAAATGGCTGAGTTCAGCATCGGCAGCAGGGAGCGGTTCGCCGTTCGGGGCGGCGAGACCCGTCAGACCGCTGCCATTCGCGGTCAGCGCCGCGAGGAGATGGCCCGCCTCCGCGCGCAGCGAAAAGGCAAGAAGTCGCCGATCTTCTGATCGGTGCCGTTGACCGGGTCACCCACCGCGCGGTACATCTGGAGATGCCCAGAAACCGGAAACAATGCTGCGCTGCAATACGATTCGGCCATGGGCCATAAAGGTGAAGCCGAAACTTGACGGTGAGTGTCGGCTCCACCCCCAAAACCTGCCGTTTGACGGGATTGACGAACACACGAACAACTCGGGCGATGCAGAGATCCTCACCGCCCCGCAGAAGGTCGACCTATGGGAACCCAACAGGGCGATGAATCTCCAGTCGTCGAGCGCGCAGCCGGAGGCGACGTTCCCGACATCACGCGTCAAGCACTCGACCAACGCATTCGCCAACAGGAAGTCCTGTCCGAACTTGGTGTCATCGCTTTGCAAGGTGGCGATGTCACGACGCTGCTCAACGAGACGGTACGGTTGGTGGCAGAAGGCGTGCCGTCAGAGTTCTGCAAGGTTCTCGAATTTATGCCGGGCGACAATTGCTTCACGGTTCGCGCCGGCGTGGGCTGGGGGCCCGATGTGGTTGGCGTTGCCCAGGTTGGGGCAGATCTCGCGTCCCCGGCCGGTTTCGCCCTGAAGACCGGCAAGCCCGTGATCTCAAATCATCTCGGTAACGAACAGCGGTTCCGCACGCCGGAGCTGTTCGCACGTTTCAGTATTTCAAGGGCCATGAACGTCATTTTGCAAGGCGATGGTACCCCCTTCGGTGTGCTCGAGGTCGATAGCCGGTCGGATCGCGACTTCAATGAGAAGGACATTCCTTTTCTCCAGGGAGCGGCCAACATTCTGGGAATGGCCATTGAGCGAGAACGGAACCAACGGCGGCTCGAGGCCGCCCTGGAGCGCCAGGAGTTTCTCCTGAAGGAAATGAACCACCGCATCAAAAACAGTTTGTCGATCGTTGGCAGCATGCTCCGACTACAGTCCAGAGACCGAAGTTCTGCAACAGCGACCGAGCAGCTTGAAGCTGCTGCTCATCGCGTAGACGCTGTCGCTCGGGCGCACGAGCGCCTCTATCAGACCGACAATGTCTCACAACTTGATGTGGGTCGTTACATCGAGCAGGTCTGCAGCGATGTCGACGAGAGTGTTGCGCACTGTGAAATTCTTGTCGAAGCGCAGCACGATGTCATGATTGCGACCGACCGCGCGATCCCGTTGGCGTTGATCGTCAACGAACTTATTGCGAACTCTGCCAAGCATGCTTATGCAGGTCAATCGGGCTGCAAAATCTGGGTCAGAATGGCGCGCGAGGCAGGAGCGCTTCGGGTCTCGGTACGCGACGAGGGCATTGGGTTGCCCCCCGCGTTTGATCTTGCAAAAATCAGGGGCCTTGGAATGCGACTCGTGAGGGCCTTCGTGCAGCAGCTTGATGCAGAAATCGCCACCAATTCGACATCGCTGGGCACGGAATTCACGCTCGTCATTCCGCTCGAGCCCAAGCTGTAACGGCCGCGCTGGATGCGACGGCCAGCCCGCGGATGCCCGGCGATCTGCTGCAGGACCATCATCCCGCGCCGCACATCATCCCGCGCCGCGTCCACTCCCCATTGCAGATTGCATATACTCAGCAAAACGCGCTCCCTCAACCTCGCCGCGCTCGACGGCAGATCGAACTGCGCAATCGGGCTCAGACCTGTGCCGGCAATTGCTGAACCGACACCGCAAAGCCAACCGTTCTATGTCATCGAAGCTTTTCACGTCGGCGTCGGTGGTGTTCCAGAGTTCCAGCCCCCGCAGACCGGGGGTATCGATAATTGCCCCACCCTGCGATCGGGCGAGGAGCTGCCGATGCGTTGTCGTATGTCGGCCGCGACCATCGTAGGCGCGTACTTCTTGTGTGGCCTGCGCGTCGTGCCCTAGAAGTTGGTTCGTCAATGTCGATTTGCCGACCCCCGATGAACCAATGAGGGCGACGGTGCGGTTCTCCGCGAAATAGTGTTCGAGAATTTGGAGGCTTCCGCGCGCGCGGGCGCTGATCATATGAATCGGCATGTCAGAGGCGATCCCGTCGATCCGCCCGGTCGATCCGACGCCATCATCTTTCAGATCCGACTTGTTGACCACGATCACCGGAGCAGCGCCGCTCTGCTGCACCAAGGCAAGGTAACGCTTCATACGCGGCAGATTGAAGTCGCCGTCCAACGCAGTGACTATGAAGACGACTGGTCTTGCCCATGTTGGCTCCTCTGATTCGCAAAACCTATCAGAAAAGCCCTCCACTTTTTCCGGGGAAGTCCACATCGACATTCGCCGCCAGCAGTTGTGGCTCGGGCGTCCCGGACGCTTTGCGGATTAATGCGCTGGTACGTGGCAAGACCGCCTCAATTGTCGAAGGGCTATCCCCCTCGGACACGTTAATAGCCACGAAGTCTCCGACGCCAGGCAGGTCAGACCGCTGCGCGACCGCGTTGCGCATACGCCCTGTAATGCCTGCAGAGATCTCCGCTGCCTCGGTTGCCACTCGATAGTGGCTGCGGTGCTCACCGACCACGCGTGCGGGCACGAGGCCCGTGACGATATAGGCGTAGAACTTTTCTCGCCAATGCTCGTTCCAGCCTAAAGTTTCGAGAGACATCGATCCGTTTCCACAAACGACCATACCGAGCTACTCGGCATGCCAACGCTGCTACGCTGTAGCACGGCGGCTCAATCCCGTAGCATTCTGCCCGTGTGAGATTCCGGCACAAGCGCTAACAGCGTCTACTCGGGCGTCAACAACGCCAGCGGCGTCGGAAGCTGGCAACCTGCGGATCAATAGCGGCGTGAGTAGATTCCGAGCCTATCGCCGCGCCACGAACAGCGGCTAGAGTTGAACAGTCGAGCACAATGTTCGCGCAGGACCATGGGAGCGGGGCATCAACGTGCGCTGTGCATGGCGACGGAACTAAACGGATCGTTCTGCGTTTGTCGGTGACGGCGCAGTTTTCGCTTTCGTGCCCGGGGGCAATCCAAAAACTGCTGTCAGCGGACCTGTCGCGACCCAGGCCGGCTGCTGGGCTCGCTGAGGTCGCAGGGGCGCACGTCAAATCGGGGATAGCATGACCATATCGAATGAAAGTCTCGTCATCATTTTACTTGTCGGCCTGGTCGCGGGTTGGCTGGCAAGTCAGCTCGTACGCGGCATCGGCTTTGGCATCGTCGGCGACATCATTGTCGGCGTTTGCGGCGCGTTTATCGGCACTTGGCTGTTTCCGCAATTGGGCGTGCGCATCGGCAGTGGCCTCGTTGGCGCAATCGTCTCGGCGACCATCGGCGCTGTTTTGCTACTCGTGGTTCTGCGGGTCGCGTACCGACGAGGGCGGTGGTGACACGGCATCTACCGCAGTTGTTCAACGCATTGCTGCTAGGGGGCGTTACTTCGCAGCGCAAATCTCACCGAGGGGATCAAATGACCACGATCGATAGACGCATATTGCTTTCCGCTGCCGCACTTTCCACGCTTGCCATAATCGGGTTGTACCCGATGTCGCAATCGAAGGCGGCAGGCAACCTGGACGCCGAAGCCGAACGCACGCTCAGCCGTTTTCACACGCAAGTGCGTGGCACACGCGGCCTCGTCGAACGCGCCGCGGCCGTCCTGGTTTTTCCGACCGTTGTCAAGGCCGGCGTCGGGATCGGCGGCGAATATGGCGAAGGCGTCCTTCTGATCGGCGGCAGACCAGTCGACTACTACAACACTGTGTCTGCTTCGTTCGGGTTCCAGCTGGGGGCCCAGGCTCGATCGATCATAATCGTGTTCATGACCGAAGAGGCACTCGCCGGTTTCAAGCGTGTCGACGGCTGGAAGGTCGGGGTGGACGGATCGGTTACCTTGGTGAACGTGGGGGCGAGCGGTTCCATCGACACATCGAGAATCGGAAGCCCCATCGTCGGCTTCATCTTCGATGGCAAAGGGCTGATGTACAATCTCACGCTCGAGGGCTCGAAGATCAGTCGCATGTCAAGATAGCCGGCGCCACTTTGAGCCCGTGACGCCGTTCAATCCCACACGAAGCAAGTGAATGCTTCCCTTGTGCTGGGAACTCCCACGCTTGTGGTGTGGCGACTTTTGTGTGGCGCGCCGAACGACCCAAAACCGAAATCCTCTCACGGTTGTGCTGGTCGGGAGCGTTGCACTCAGACGACATCAAACAACATGCCCCGGAGGCAAACATGCATTTTCGTTCGGGACGATCTGCGATCATATCGCTCTGTGTTGGTTTGACTGCGGGAACCGCTGCGGTAGCTCAGGAGCGCCCCGCCATGTTCATCCCGCGGCCGGGCATGCAGTTCACCACCGCCTTCACCAACGACTTCGGCAAAGATGCGGAGTCCCTCACGACGATCACTTCCGTTACTGAGACCGCCATCAGCATCGAATATTCCAGCTCGCGGGGTGTCGCCGTGCGCCGGGAATTGTCAGTGACCGATCGGCGAGACGCTGCGTCTTACGTACTGGGATACGAAGACGACATGCCGACCTCGATACCGGGAAGCACGTCGCTCGGCATTTCCAGACGTGTTCTGTCAGAGCTGCGGTCCCCCGGCAGAGTGCGCTTGTCGCTCATCTACTCGCACACACTTGCCAGCATCGAGTGCGAACTCACCCGCGTTTCCAGCGAAGTATCGCTGCCCGTTATCTTCGGGGATCAGATCCGCGATGTTCCGTCGATCCATGCGCAAGCGCAGTGCGGCGAAGGCGCGCGCACAGCGAGCGGAGACTTCTATTTTGCGAATGACCTCGAACAACCTCTGTTGATCGAATCTATGATCAACTTCAGCTGGGAGAAGAAACCACGGACCGAACGAATTACGCGAGTGATCGACGGGCGGGGACTCCAACCGGACATGGAGCAGGCGCTGCGCACAAAGAGAAAATATGACGCTTACGGGCTACATTTCAACTTTGATAGTGCCGAATTGCGTCCTGAATCGGTGCAGCTGGTGCGAGAAATTGCCCAGATGCTGCAGGCCAATGTTGGATGGAAAATGCAGATCGCTGGCCATACGGACTCAACGGGCGGGGCGGACTATAATATTGGACTCTCAGAAAAGCGTGCCGAGGCCGTGCGCGCGGCGCTCGTGGAGCACGGACTCGATTCAAGGCGACTTCGGGCGGAAGGCCGTGGTGAGGGCCAACCCAAAGCCGACAATGACACCCTAGCAGGGCGCGCCATCAACCGTCGCGTAGAATTTAGCCGGCTCGATTGAGGTGGGCCGCGATTGGCTGAACAAAACTTTTCCGTAGCGAGAGTCGCCCGGAAATACAGATGAACCGTAATGCGTGGGAACGGTTGATTGACTCGGGGGGAGGCATCCCAGGCCGCAACGAACAATGGTAGCGGCCGAATCGTGAGGGGCAATGCAGGAACGTACACCAAACAGCAGTCCGATTTTGGAGCAGACCAGACTGGGCACCAGCCTCGCACTGCGCGCGTCCGGCCAATGGACAATTCACCACGCGCTCGATCTCGAAGGGCTCATCGACGCTGCCGAAAAATTGAACTGCACCACCGCAACCGTTGTCATCGACGTTTCGCAGGTCGCCAAGCTCGATACGTTTGGCGCGTGGTTGATCGAACGGCTGCGCCGCAGCCTGACGCAAGGCGTAGTTGAGCCGGATCTTGTCGGCCTATCGGCGAACTATTCGAGCCTGTTCGACGAGGTTCGGCGGGTGAAATCCGGCGTTGTCGAAGGAAAGGAGCCACGGTCGCTGACTGCGTTTTTGGAACGTGTCGGACGCAGTGTGGTCGGAGTTGGCGGAACGCTGGTCGGCCTGTTGAGCATGTGGGGAGCGATCCTCGTGACGACGGGGCGCGTGATCCGGCATCCGTCGAGTTTCCGGTTGACGTCTATGATCCATCATTTCGAGCAGGCTTGCTGGCGGGCTGTGCCAATTGTGGTCCTCATCTCCTTTTTGATCGGCTGCATCATCGCGCAGCAGGGCATCTTCCAATTCCGCAAGTTTGGAGCGGACGTGTTCGTCGTCGACATGCTGGGAGTGTTGGTGCTGCGCGAGATCGGCGTGTTGCTGGTTGCAATCATGGTCGCGGGACGCTCCGGGAGTGCCTACACCGCCGAACTCGGTTCGATGCGGATGCGCGAGGAGATCGATGCGCTTCGCACCATGGGGTTCGACCCGACCGAGGTGCTGATCCTTCCGCGAATGCTTGCCCTTGTCATCGCTCTGCCCGTTCTCACGTTTCTCGGCGCGATGGCCGCGCTCTGCGGCGGCGGTCTGGTAGCCTGGGGATATGGCGGCGTTGATCCCAACGCATTCCTGTCTCGCCTACGCGAGGCGATCTCGATCAACCACTTCATCGTAGGCATCGTCAAGGCGCCCTTCATGGCGTTCATTATCGGCATCATCGCCTGCGCCGAGGGTGCTGCCGTAAAGGGTAGTGCCGAGTCGCTCGGCCAGCACACGACCGCATCCGTGGTGAAATCGATTTTCTTCGTGATCATCGCGGACGGAATATTCGCGATCTATTTCGCGTCAATTGGGATCTAGGTCATGACCGCCTTTTCGGACGAAGCAATTATCAAGGTGCGCGACCTTACGGTAGGTTTCCACGGCAAGCTCATCCTCGAGCACCTTGATCTGGACGTGAAACGCGGTGAGATTCTCGGCGTCGTCGGGGCCTCCGGTTCGGGCAAATCGGTTCTGACCCGTGCCATCATCGGCCTTTTGCCGAAGGTCAACGGACGTATCGAGGTGTTCGGCGTTGGTATGGACGCTGCCGATGAAGCGGAGCGCCGAGCTGTCGAGCGCCGGTGGGGGGTTCTGTTTCAGCATGGGGCGCTGTTCTCGTCGCTGAGCGTGCGGCAGAACATTCAGTTTCCGATGCGCGAGTTTATGAAGGTGTCCGATCGTCTGTTGGACGAGATAACAGTCGCCAAGCTGGTGATGGTCGGGTTGAAGCCTGAAGTCGCAGACCTCTTTCCATCGGAACTGTCGGGCGGGATGACCAAGCGCGTAGCGCTGGCGCGGGCCCTCTCGCTCGACCCAGAGATCGTGTTTCTGGACGAACCGACCTCCGGACTTGACCCGATCAGTGCCGGCGATTTCGACGAGCTCGTCAAGACCCTGCAGCGAACCTTAGGGCTGACCGTGTTTATGGTCACCCATGATCTGGACAGCCTGAATACAGTCTGCAACCGTATCGCGGTGTTGGGAGATCGGAAAGTTCTCTTGATAGGTCCAATGGACGACATGCTGGCCTCGCAGCATCCGTGGCTGCAGGCCTATTTTCACGGTAAGCGGGCCCGCGCACTGGCGGCGTAGTATTGGAGACGACACATGGAAACGCGGGCGAACTTTGTCCTGGTCGGTAGTTTCGCGCTGGCGATGATCGCGGCAGCCTTCGGATTCGTATTTTGGTTTCAGAGCCTAGGCAGCGCTTCGCAGCGCACGCCTTTACGGATTGTTTTCGAAGGCTCGGCGTCCGGTCTGCGCACCGGGGGTAACGTAAATTTCAACGGCGTCAAGATCGGCGAAGTGACCTCCGTGAAACTTGACGATCCCAAGATGGTTGTCGTGCTCGTGATGGTCGATAAGGCTGCGCCGATCCGTAGGGACACGCTTGTTGGTCTCGAATTTGCCGGTCTCACGGGCGTATCGTCGGTGTCTCTCAAGGGCGGTTCGCTGACAGCGCCAGGTGTGCCGACCGCGGATGACGGAGTACCGACCCTCACTGCCGACCCGAATGCAACTCAGGACATCGGGGACGCTGTACGCGCCTCACTTCAAAACTTGAGTCGGCTGGTCAACGATAACCAGGAGTTGCTTCACCGCAGCATTTTAAACCTTGAAGTGTTCACCAAGAGCCTTTCGAATAGCGCAGCGCGCATCGACAGCATTATGTTGGGCGTCGAAAACTTGATGGGAGCCAAGGAAGGTCAAGAAAGCGAATTGCAGCAAGCCGCTAGATCAGTCCGAGAATTGACTGTCAATCTCGACAAGCGAACCGCGGAATTGATTATCAGCGGGCGCCGCACGCTGCTCGACATCAGCCGCGCCGTAAATAACTTCGACCGCAACCCGTCGAGAATATTATTTGGCACCAACAGTAGCGAACCAGCCGCGGCCACTCCTGGTCCTTCTCCCAGCAACGGCAAGGTTCGCCGCTAAGCCCTGCCGGGAAAAGTCCTGCCGGTTCCGGCACTGAGCGTGCGAGAGGTTCGACCGTGAGGCCGCGTAAAATGCCGAACAAACACCAAAGGAACGCCCGTGCTGGAACGGTACGCACGCGCGGCGCGGCTACGTCTCCGCAAGCAAAGCGAGACTTGGCTACCAAGCGCGGGCGCCAAGATGAACAACGAACACTCATCGAAGCTGCCTGCCATGCGCTCCGTCAACCCCTGCAATCGCTGGTGTTGCTGCAGGCGCTGCTGGCTCGGACGGTTGATGGTGTAAAGCCGAAAGATTTTGTCGCGAGATTGGACGACGCATTGCACGTGATGACGGCGATCGTGGAAGGCTTGACTGAGACGCCGCCGCACACTTCGGCGTCGACGGTTCAAGGTCCGTTACGCGGCCACATTCGCAAAGACGCGTCGGCACAGCATCATCTCACACCCGCTGTATTCAAAACTGCCCCTGCGAGGACCACGGTGTACGTCGTCGATGATGATGCGAGCGTACGGCAGGCCATCGCTGACGTTTTAGAACTCGACGGCCACGTTGTGCAGCCTTTCCCGTCGTGTGAGGCATTCCTCGCGCACGCCGCGAGCACCGCAGATGGATGCCTGTTGGTTGATGCCTACTTGCCAGAAATGAGCGGCCTCGACTTACTCCTAAAGATCCAAGCCGACGGGTTCGCGATGCCTGCGATCATGATCACCGGCAACAGCGACGTGCCGATGGCTGTTCAGGCGATGAAGGCTGGTGCAGTCGACTTCATCGAGAAGCCCTTCCGCCACATTGAATTGCTCGCATGTATCGACCGCGCGATGGAGCAATCGCGCGATCAGCAGCAGCTGGTCGGTTGGCGGCGCAACGCGGCGACCCAGCTTTCAGCGCTGACGGTCCGCCAGCGCGAGATCATGGAGATGGTGCTAGCTGGCAAGCCCAGCAAGATAATTGCCGCGGACCTCGGTATCAGCCAACGCACAGTCGAGAACCATCGCGCTTCGATCATGAAGCGCACGGGTGCGACGTCGCTGCCGGCTTTGGCACGGCTGGCTGCCGCAGCAACATCGGCGGTGCCGGAAACATCGGCGTAGCACGGCGTGTCGAATCCCCCAAGTTTGGTAGCTCAGCCAGACGCGTAAGTAGCTTCCGAGTCCCCGCGCGCAGCTGGGCGCGTGGTCTATTGTGCACGAACTTTACCGGCGTACGCACATAACGAGTTCACGTCGATGATCCTAATCGCTGATCCGCAGACGCTCGGCCAGACGCGGCCGCTTTTTCACAAGAAAGTCGTGTCGCGCATCACACGCAAAATCGCCAAGACGCCGACCAAAGCCACTCACGGAGACATCCTGACCGCGATCGGCGCCTGAGGTGTTTGGCACCCACTCATGAGTAGAATCCGAACCTGCCCGGATGGCCCTGCAGCCGGTATCGTTCCCCGACTTACTGGGCAAGATCGCCCGCCTCCAAGTGCGTTCGATCTGCCGAAATCCACTGACGATCAAAGTTGCACTTTCGATCGCCCGCACCGTGTCGTCGCCATCGAGCGAACTCATCCCACTCTGAACCAGCACAAGGACCTGCCGCATGGACAAAGACCGGATCAAAGGCACCGCCCAGAAGATCAAGGGCAGCATTGAAAAGACCGTTGGGCGACTGACCGGCAACAAGAAGCTCGAGCGAGACGGCATGGTCGACAAAGCCGTTGGCTCTGCGCGCGAGGGTGTGGGCAAGGCGAAGGACGCTGTCCGTGACGCGATCAAAGACCGGTCGAAGTAGGCACTGCGGGATTGGTCGCCCACGGATCGGTGAGCGGCGGAAACTCTCTCGCCTCGGCAATAGGAGCATTTAATGCAAGTGATACTTCGACACGACCCAACGATGGCGAACGGGCTGCAGTTGTCAGCGCCAGTGCTGCGCTTGGTGACGCGATGAATAATGCCCCACCCGAACCGAAAGGCACAGCTGTGTCTAACCTCCGAAACTTCCTCGCCCTCACCCTCGCATTTGGAGCTTTTCCGATGACCATCATGTCCAACGCTATGGCACAGACATCGCCAGCGGCCATCGAGTTCGTGACCGCGCAGCCGGCGAATCAGTCTCTGGTCCGGGTTTTCCTCGGCGCCACCGTGACCAACCCCGAGGGCCAGACGGTCGGCGACATCAACGACCTAATGTTCGACAAAGCCGGCAATATCAGCACTGTCGTCATAGGCGTCGGTGGATTCCTCGGCATGGGCGAGAAGATCATCGCCGTGCCATTCCCGGCTCTGACGATCAGTTCAGGCGCCGATGGCGCGCGCACGATCACGCTCAAGGCCAGCAAGGACGCGCTGAAGCTCGCACCGACGTTTACGGCGACTGAGAAGACGACGATGGACACCATGCGCGACAAGGCCATAGACCTCGGTCACAAGACCGCGGACAAAGCCAACGAACTCAAGGATCAGGCCGCCAAGAAAATCGACGACATGACCAAGGGCCAGCCGGTCAAGAAGTAACGCCGGATCTGTTCGCAATATCTCGCACCGAAAGGAACATATCATGCAATTGGAACCGCTTCTCATTCTTCTGCTCATCGGTGCCGTCGCTGGCTTTCTCGCCGGCCTGATCGTCAAAGGTTACGGTTTCGGTGTTGTCGGCAACATCGTCGTCGGCGTCGTCGGTGCGTTCATCGGCGGTTGGCTCTTGCCGCGGCTTGGCCTCTATACGGGCGGCGACATCATTGGCCAGATCATTGCCGCCACTCTCGGCGCCATCGCGCTCCTCGTGGTCATCGGCCTTGTTCGCCGGATCGCATAATCTGCACGAAGGGACTGACTGGGTTGGCGTCATCGGTGACGCCAACCCGTAGGTTGACCGCCAACACAGGTGAATATTTTGCCGGTTGACGAACAAGAACAACTTCGCA
>JANXRM010000243.1 GCA_025353015.1 Hyphomicrobiales bacterium | reverse complement strand
ATCGGCGCCTTCTTTGGCGGCCAACGCGAGCACCGGGCCCGGCGCCTCGTTCAGGAACTCATCGGCGTCGAGCCGAAGCCACCAGTCGTCACGTGAAAGTTCGTGATGAAACGCGTTGTAGCCGATCGCGCGCAGACAATCGTGAAACGGGCGATCGAGGCGGCAGTGTGCAACGATCCGTGCTGGATGGCGGTCCGCCAGATCCTGGACCAACTCCCAGGTGCCGTCGCCCGACATGTTGTCCATGACGATGATCTTGTCGCAATGGCTGAGCGCGTTGACGAGGCACTGGCCAACGATATCGGCCTCGTTCTTGACGATCATCAGGCCATAGATGCGGGGCATGGGTGAGCCTCGTGGTGGGACTTCGGGCGGACAACGCCTCAGTCTTGCACCATTGCCTTAAAGGGCGGTTGCTCGTGGACTGGGGAAGTTACATTTCTCCGGCCTGAGGATTGCCATTGGGGGCTGGCCTCGACCCGAAAATCTTGCATACTCGCCCCAGCACCCAAGCGAAGCGCAGCAGGACCGAGGAGCCCACCCCATGGCGAAATTCCGCGTTGTCACGACCAAGGCTACCACCGTCAGCACGGGGCTCGGCGGATATCACCACGAGATGGAGGCGCTGGAGCCGCTGGGGGCGGAAATCGTCGAGTGTGCGCCGACCGAGGCGGCGTTCATCGAGGCGGCCAGGACAGCAGACGCGGTCTATGCCAAGGGCATGAAGTTCACGTCGCAGGTCATCAATGCGCTGGACAAATGCCGGGTGATCTCGCTGGGCTCGGTCGGTGTCGATACGGTCGATGTGGGCGCCGCGACCGCCAAGGGCATCCCGGTCACCAATTGCCCCGACACGTTCATCGAGGAAGTGGCCGACCACGCGATGATGTTGCTGCTGGCCACGCACCGGCGCGCGATCGAGCAGGACCAGATGGTGCGCGAGGGACGCTGGGCCGAGGGCCGGCCACAACTGCTGCAGATCCCGCGCCTGATGGGGCAAACACTCGGGTTCATCGCGTTCGGCCGCGTCGCCCGCGCCACCGCGCACCGGGCGAAAGCGTTCGGGCTGCGAATCATCGCTCATGACCCCTACATCGACGAGCGCACCATTGCCAACGAGGGCGCCGAGCCGGTGAGCCTGTCGGAAGTTCTGGCGCGGTCGGATTACATTTCCATGCACATGCCGGCGACGCCTGAGGCACAAAGTTTCCTCAAGGAAAAGCATTTCAAGCAGATGAAGAAGTCGGCGATCTTCATCAATACCGGGCGTGGACCGACGGTGCACGAGGCGGGCCTCATCAAGGCGCTGCAGGAAGGCTGGATCGCGGGCGCCGGCCTCGATGTGCTCGAGATCGAGCCGGTCAAACCCGACAACCCGCTGCTCAAGATGAAAAACGTCATCCTGTCGCCGCACAACGCCTCGGCGTCCGCCCGTTTCGATCCTGCCCGCAAGCGCCGCGTCGGCCAGGAAATCGCCAACGTGCTGTCGGGCCGCTGGCCACAGTCGTGCGTCAACCCGACGGTGCTGTCGGAAACGGGCCTGAAGCGCTGGCAGCCGATCTCCATGGACCGGGGCCCGAACTCGTAAGCGCGGCAGTATGAAAACATCCACGGGGAGCGAGGCCCATGTCCGAACTCCATGACTATCAGACCATCGGCGACGCGTGGAACGACGCCGTGCGCCGCTTTGGCGAGCGGCCGTTCCTGATCATTCCCACGGGCGCCGGCCGGAGCTATTGCCGAGACGGGCTGGAGATCAGTTACGCCGAGGCCAACGGCGAAGTCGAACGGCTGATGGCGGCTTATGCGTTGGCGGGCTATGGCCTCGGCCACCGCGTCGCGCTGCTGTTGGAGAACCGGCCGGAGCATCTGCTGCACCGGCTGGCGCTGAACGGGCTCGGCGTTTCCTGCGTGCCCATAAACCCGGACTACCGGCCGGCGGAAATCGCCTATCTCGTCGATCATGCGGAGCCGGAGCTGATCCTGACGCTGCGGTCGCGTTCCGCGCAAATCAAGGACGCGCTGGCGCTTTGCCAACTGAAGCCGCACGTGCAGATCCTGGAGGAGGCGTTGGCGCCGCCGGAGCCGCGCCGCCGGGCGAACGAGGGCAGTCCTGATCCTCAGACCGAAGCTGAAATCCTCTATACGTCGGGCACCACGGGACGACCCAAGGGCTGCGTGCTTTCGCATGGCTACGAGATTGCGTCTGGCGCCTGGTATGCCTCGCGACCGGGCCTTGCCGCGTTCAAACCGGAAGGCGAGCGCATCTATAATCCGCTGCCGCTCTATCATTGCAATGCCGGCGTCGTGTCGTTTTACGGCGCTATCGTTTCGGGAAGCTGCCAGATCCAATCGGAGCGCTTCCATCCCGAGCGCTGGTGGCGCGAAATTCGCGAAACGCGGGCGAGCATCGCCCACTATCTCGGCGTCATCGTGCCGATGCTGCTGGCGCAACCGGCGTCGGCCGCAGACAAGACGCATGGCGTGCGTTTCGCGTTGGGGGCGGGCTGCGAGCCGCAGTTGCATGCCCTATTCGAAGCGCGCTTCGGCATGCCGTTGCTAGAGGTCTGGGGCATGACCGAAATGGTCCGCCTCCTCATCGACGGCGTCGCGCCACGGCAGGTGGGCACGCGGGCGTTCGGGCGGGCGGTTCCCGGGGTCGATGTGCGCGTGGTCGATGATGCCGATAATGAGGTGGGCGCCGGTGCCCCTGGCGAAATGGTACTCCGGCATTCGGCGGCGACACCGCGGCGCGGCGCCTTTTCCGGTTACCTTAAGAACGTCGAGGAGACGGAGAAAGCCTGGCGCGGCGGCTGGTTCCACACCGGCGACACGGTCATGCGGTCGGCCGATGCCATGCTGCATTTCGTTGACCGGAAAAAGAACATTATCCGGCGATCAGGGGAAAACATCGCCGCCGCGGAAATCGAGGCGCTGCTACTGACGCACCCGGACGTGCTGCAAGTGGCGGTTCTCGCCGTGAAGGACGAGGTGCGCGAGGAAGAGGTGCTGGCCTGCGTCGTGTTGAAAGCGGGCGAGCAAGCGAAACTTGGGGGTCAGCGTGAAGCCGAGGCGTTGTTTCGCTACTGTTTCGAGCGCCTGGCCTATTACAAGGCGCCGGGCTGGATTTGGTTTGCCGCCGAGCTGCCGACGACGGGAACGCAGAAACTGCAGAAGCACATGATTTTTCCGGGTATCGCGGATCCCAGGACCGTGGCGGGGATGCTGGATTTCCGCGGGCAAAAAAAGCGCGCGTGATCTGCTATACCACCCTCGCAGCATCCCCTATTGCCAACCGTCCGCCCGTTTTGACCGTGGCGTAAACGCCGAAATCCTGGTGACCGAACGTGCGCTGCAAGACCTGCGGGATCGCCATGTCGCGTTGCGCGGTCGCTGGGTCGACGTTGGTCGCGTCACAGCGCACCGTCCGCTTGAAGACGGAGAGCCTGGCGGCCCCGAGCCCGATGTCATTTTTCAGCCAGTTGAATTCCTCCCAGGCGGGCACGCCCTCAAGGTAGACGTTGGCGCGGAAGCGCAGGGGATTGACCGCCTTGCCAACCGCCCGTTCCAACTCGCGGAGTGAGGCGAGATTGACGATATGCAGGCACTTGGCGGCCACGTCCGAAAAGCTGTGCCCTGAGGCCAACACCACCTTCGGCGCGC
>JANXRM010000061.1 GCA_025353015.1 Hyphomicrobiales bacterium | reverse complement strand
CCATTACCGTTGGGGGCCACTGATGTTCAGCGGCTTCGATTTCGGCGTTCTGGTCACCAACTGGCCGTTCCTGTGGAATGGCCTGCTGCTGACGTTCCAGCTGACGATCATGGCCGTGGTTGGCGGTATCACGCTTGGTTTGATCCTGGCAGTGGCGCGGCTCTCGGGCATCAGGCCGCTCGCGTGGTTCGTCGCGGCCTACGTCAATTTTCTGCGCTCGATGCCTTTGATCCTCGTCATCTTCTGGTTCTATACGCTGGTGCCGAAAATCATTGGCCGCCCGGTCAGCGGCTTTTATTCCGTGCTGATCGCCTTCGTCATGTTCGAGGCAGCCTACTATTCCGAGATCATCCGGGCGGGCATTTCGAGCGTGCGTCGCGGCCAGATCTCGGCCGCCATGGCACTCGGCCTGACGAATCTGCAGGCGATGCGTTACGTCGTGTTGCCGCAGGCGATCCGCAACATGATTCCGGTGTTGCTGACTCAATCGATCGTGATGTTGCAGGACACCTCGCTCGTCTACGTCGTTGGCCTGCGTGACTTCCTGACCTCGGCGGAGATCGTCGCGGGGCGCGACAACCGGCCGACGGAACTCTATCTGTTCGTCGCCTTCGTCTTTCTTGTGCTGTGTTTCAGCGGTTCGCGGCTCGTCAACCGCATGCGGCGGAGGTACGCCCTTTGATCGAAATCAAAAACGTCAGCAAGTGGTACGGCGGCTTCCAGGTGCTCAACGACTGCTCGATGCGCATCGACAAGGGCGAGGTCGTGGTCGTCTGCGGACCCTCGGGCTCGGGAAAAAGCACGCTGATAAAATGCGTCAACGGGCTCGAGCCGTTCACCAAGGGCGACATTACGGTCGACGGGATTTCCGTGGGCGCGCGGGAGACGAACCTGCCGAAGCTGCGCTCGCGCATCGGCATGGTGTTTCAGAACTTCGAGCTTTTCCCGCACATGACGGCGGCACAGAATATCGTTCTCGCGCAACAGAAGGTGCTCGGCCGCGATCCGGCGGCGGCGAAAGCGAAGGCGATGGAACTGTTGGTGCGCATGGGTCTTGCGGAGCAGGCGGAGAAATTTCCAGCACAACTTTCGGGCGGACAGCAGCAGCGCGTCGCCATCGCCCGTGCACTCGCCATGGACCCGATCGCCATGCTGTTCGACGAGCCGACATCGGCGCTCGATCCCGAAATGATCACCGAAGTTCTGGACGTCATGGTGAAGCTCGCCGAGGAGGGCATGACGATGGCCGTCGTGACGCACGAGATGGGCTTTGCCCGGCGCGTCGCGCACCGCGTCGTGTTCATGGACAAGGGCGAGATCGTCGAGGACGCGAAGAAAGAAGCGTTCTTCGGCAGCCCCCGCAGCGAACGCGCGCAACTGTTCCTGTCACGGATTTTGACGCATTGAGGGGGCGGGAACACTGAGGCAAAGGGGACAGGGTGCGCGTTCGCTTGGTCGGGCACCTCCCCTCTCCCCGTTGACTGCACGCCTACGGCGAGTGGGGTCGCTGTCGGTGACCAATCCCGCCACGAAGTTGGTGTCTGGCTTCAGCCTGATACTGTTGGGAGCCCGTGGCCGAGCCAGGTTGAAGCCAGGTACCCATTTCCGAAGCCAACAATAACCGCTGCCCTACGAATTCGGCGCCAACAAAAACCGCCGCCCGTAGGTCGGGTTGGCAGGCCCAATCGCATCGTGTGATCCCCCGGCCAGCAACCCTACGTAACCCGACATCGCGGACGCTAGACCGTCAGCCATCAAATTAGTACACCGTCCCTCATTCCCAGTCCCCGAGTCCCCGCTTATATAAACCCCAATGCGATGAATGAGAAAAACCAAATAGTATCATTAGGAGTGAGAAAGCCATCCCCAACCAAAACATAAAGCGGTTGGACGACCGGTCGTACGTTACGCCTCTGGCGAGATATTTGCCGGATTAGAGCGCCTTGAGCGTGCTAGGAATGAACAAGCGACACAGCAGCACGCCGTTACTGAAGCACAACAGATTTGCGCCCAATAATTTGACGTCCATGTTCATGCCCGAATATTTGCGAGTAAAAATGAGGACAGAGTAAAACTGAGGACGGTTTACTGATTTGAAGGCGGCTGCCCCACCCCCTACCCCCGCCCCCGATGCGTCTCCGGCGCCAGCACAGCAAACACGGCCCCGGTCATCACCAACAGTCCCGCCGCCGTGATGATCGCCGTTACCGGTCCCCACACATCCACGATCAACCCAAGCGCCAACGGCCCGATCACGTAGCCCGCATCGCTAGTCATGCGGAAAATGCTCATGGCGGCGGCGTTCATACCGGGCGGCGCTGAATCGGCCGCATAGGCTGCCGGCGCTGAACTCCCGACCGCGCTCGCAATCCCCCAGAAGATCGATGCCGCCGTGAACCCCGCGAACGACGGCGCGAAGCAGAACAGCAGCATCGAAAGCCCGGTCAAAACCGTCGACGGCACGATCACGGCCTTGCGGCCATAGCGGTCCGTGAGCCAGCCGGTCGGATAGGCCGCCATCAACCCGCAGACGCTGCCGAGCATCAGCGCAAAGCCTATCTGCGAGACCGTCAAATTGAGCCGCTCTGTCACCAGCACCGGAATGATCGCGAACAGCCCGCCCGTGCGCACAACCGCATTCATCAGCGAAATCAGGCTGACCAGCACAAAGCCGATCTTGCCCGTCATCAACTGCATCTGCGTGGCAAATGCGGGCCTTGGCCCCGCCCCCGCCGCACGCTTGCCCTGGAGATCGCGCGTCTCGCTGACGGCAAACCAGGCAACGACACCCGCGGCCAGCGCCGCAATGCCATAGGCGGTGAAGGGCGCCGCCAAGCCGAAGTGCTCGGCGAGCAGCCCACCCGGAAACGGGCCGATGCCGACCGCGAAAATGAACACGCCTTGATAGATGGAAATAGTCCGCCCACGCGTGTCAGGCGTCGTGATATCAGCCAGCACCACCTGTCCCGTGGTCACGATCAGCCCGGCGCCGACCCCCGCCACGAACCGCGCAGCGATGAACTCCGGATAGCTGGTCGCCACCGCGCACCAGAGATTGCCGACACCTGAAATCAGTCCACCGAGCGCAATCGTCGGCCGCCGGCCGAGACGGTCCGCCATCTGGCCCGCCGGCAACGCAATCAGGAACCGCGCCAGACCATAGATCGCGATCGCCATGCCGATGGCAAACCCCGAAACCCCATACGATTTGGCATAGAGCGGCAGCGCCGGCACCATCGCGCCGAAGCCGAGTTGGTTGATCGCGACGAGCACGCACATCCATAGGAGTATCCGGCGTTCGGGCTTCATTGACAGCAGGTTCCTCGGCGGGTGTTGGTCAGCGCTGCGAGCCTGCGCAATAGCATCAATTCCGCGCTCGCCCGGCGGACATGGTGTCTCGGCAGCTACCCAGGAAACGCGCGATCCAGGATGGCGCGCGTATCGGCCCAGTCGATGCCGATGCCGTAGGTCTGGCCCGGCCGGCCGATCACCCGCGTCGCGATGAAGGCATCCGCGACGAACGCCGGCGCATGTGCCCTAAGAATGGCGCCCGCGGAAACCACGGCCAATGCCTCCGCCAAAAAGCGCGCGCGCCGGTCGAGCAAGCGCGGCTCGTGCAGAATGGCTTCCACGCGGGCGAGCCCGGCTTTCAAGTGCGGATCGCCCTCTGTCAGCGGCGCCAGATCCTCGAGCACAATCTCCGCCACCTCGGGCTCCCGCTGCAGCACGCGCAGAATGTCCAGTGCCATGACATTGCCGGAGCCCTCCCAGATGGCATTGACCGGCACCTCGCGGTAGGTGCGCGCGGCGAGCCCGTCCTCGACAAAGCCATTGCCGCCGAGACACTCCATCGCCTCTGCGGTCAGCGCCGGCGCAATCTTACACACCCAATACTTGATGACAGGCGTCATCAGCCGCGCCCAGGCGCTGGCGCGCGGATCTTCGGCCCGGTCGAAGGCCCGGGCCAGCCGGAACGCGAGGCCCGTCGCTGCTTCCACATCGAGCGCCATGTCGGCAAGAACCTCCGACATCAGCGGTTGTTCTATCAGCGGCCGCCCAAGGATGCGGCGATGGCGGGCGTGATGAATCGCGTTGGCGAGAGAAAGCCGCATCAACGCCGCCGACGAGATTGCGCAATCAAGCCGCGTCCGCGTCACCATCTCCATCGCGACCGACACGCCGCGGCCTTCGTCGCCGATGAGCCAGGCGCTGGCGCCGGCGAACTCCACCTCCGACGACGCATTCGAGCGGTTGCCGAGCTTGTCCTTGAGCCGCTGCAGGCGCAGCGCGTTGACCGTGCCGTCAGGCCGGAACCGCGGCATCAGAAAGCACGAGACACCCGCCTTCGCCTGCGCCAGTACCAGGAACGCATCGCTCATCGGCGCCGAGAAGAACCACTTGTGGCCCGTGACCAGATATTCGCGGCCGGGCCCGCCCACTCCGGCAGGTTCGGCGCGGGTGGTGATAGCGCGCAGATCGGTACCGCCCTGCTTTTCGGTCAGCCCCATGCCGAGCGTCACGGCGGACTTCTGGTCGGCCGGCTTGAAGGCTGGATCATAACGTCGCGACAGGATGCGCGGCAGCCAAGTGGCCGCGAGATCTGGCTGTCGCAACAGCGCTGGAACGGCGGCATGTGTCATCGTGATCGGACAGCAGTGACCCGGCTCCATTTGCGCCGCGAGGTAAAGACCAGCGGCTCGCACGACATTGGCGCCGGGGCGTATATTCTGGCCGTGCGTCAGCAAGTGCTCGAACGGGTTCGAATGCAGCCCCTCGGCCATGCTGATCGCCATCAGGTCATGGTAGGTCGGGTGAAACTCGACGATATCCAACCGCCGTCCCTGAGTGTCGAACGCCCGCAGCCGCGGCGGGTTCTGATTGGCAAGACGTGCCAATTCGAACGCCTCGTTGGAACCGCACTTGACCCCGAACGCCGCCAGCTCGACGACCGCGTCCGCCCCGCCTTCGCGCGCCACGGCTTCCCCAAGCGCTGCATCTGTCGCGAACAGATCGACGCCCTGAAACGGCGGGCTTTGATTGGTGACGTCGTGCGTGTCGAACGGCGATGACATCAAGGGGCGTCCTGTTGCGGGCCGGCTCTAGTGGCAGGACTGCGGATGCGCATAACGCACGATGCCGCAGCAAAGCTGCGGCATCTGTTAACACCAATCGGGCGACGCCCATCTGTCGCAACTAAGGCGGTAGCGGCCCTAAATGTCAGCTTCGGCCGGTATCGATGTCGCCGCGATCGGCCCGCCGCGAGAACTCCGTCTGCCCGCCGGCCGCCAAAATTCGCGCCTGCTCCACCCAGTTTTCCCGCTCGATGCGGCCCTTGAAATCGAGGACCTGGCTCACCCGCTCGATATCGCTCGCCGACCAGTTGGCAACCTGATCGTAGTTTGTGACACCCATCGAGTTGAGCTTCTTCTCGATCAGCACGCCGATACCGCGAATGCGCTTGAGATCCTCAGGCACCGATGAGCGGACAGCGCGCGGACTACCAGCGCTAGCTGCTGCTTCGATCGTGCCTTGACCGGCCTGGCCCACGGGTTCGGCCGGACGGTAGGCCTCGGACCGCACGGACCGCAATCCGGACATATCGGCACCGCGCGGGCGGACCTCGGCAGGCTTCGTCTCGTTGGTGCGGATAGCCTCGGCAAGCCGCGTCGGACGTGGCGCCCCGTCGGCGGGTTTCGCAGCACTCTCGGCCAGCCGGCGATCAAACTCGCGCGAATAGGCAGTATCGCCACCTTTGCCGAGAATTTGCGCCTGCTCGATCCAGTTCTCCCGGGTGATACGGCCTTGGTATCCGAGCAACCGATCGAAACGCTCCGTGTCGGGCTTGGCCCAATGTGCGATCTGCGCATAGCGGGTCACGCCTTGAACATTCAGCAGCTTTTCCACCTCGGCGTTGATCCCACCGATGCGCTGCAAGTTGTCGCGACCGGTGCCGATGGCCCCAGCCTGCGATGCCGCAGCCGGAACCGCCACGGCCGGAGCCGGCGCAACTGCGGCGGCAGCAGCGGGCATAGGACTGGAAGTTGCGCGCGCTACGGCAACAGCGGCCGTTGCTGCAGCAACGGTTGCCGCGACGGCGGCAGGAGCCGCAACTGGCGTCGCCGATGCGACGGGTCTGGCCTGAACGGCAGCCGCCGCAACAGGAGCCGGTGCAGCCGTCATTGGTGCGGCGGGTTTCGGCGAGGCAGCCACTGGGGCTGCGACCGGTGCAGCCGGCTTCGCTATGGCGATTGCCGGCGCTGTCGCAGCATTGGCCGAGGCGACCGGCGCAACCACTTGTCCGGCAAATGCTGCGCGATTGGATACGTCAGGCACAGATGGGAGTGCCGATAGCTCAGTGGGTGCAGGGCGCGCAACGGATGTCGCAACCGGCGTCACGACGGCAACGGGCGCGGTTGGAGCCGTCTGAGCCGGAACGCTCTGGACTGGTGCCGCAGCCGGTGCACGGCTGGCGGAAGCGGCAGCAGCCATGGCTGCAGCGGCGGCGGCAGCGGCCTCTACACCCGAACGCGGACGCGCCGGGATCGGGTCAGCGACCGGAGATGGCCCGGAAACCGGAGATTGCGGAGCCAACGTCGCCTTGGGCTGGCCTTCGTCGGCAATGGGACGCGCACTTGCCGTCTCGCCGCGATCCAGACGACGAGAGAAGAACGTCTCCTCTCCGCGTGCGAGTATCTGTGCTTGCTCGATCCAGTTTTCCTGTTCGACCCGCCCCTTGAAGCCCAGTTCACGGCTGATGCGCGCGACATCGTCAGGCTTCCAAGCGGCAATTTCGGTGAAGCGCCGTACGCCAAGCTTGTTCAGAGATGTCTCGAGCCCCGCGTCGATGGCCCGGATGCGCTGCAAGTCGTCCGGCTTGACGGCGGAAACCGGACTGGCGGCAACCGGGTTGGCTGCAATTGGCGCCGCAGAGGGCGCGGTGGGCATCGGCGAACTCGGCGCTTGTACGCGTACTGCGGGCTGCGCAGTCGCAGGCCGTGCCGCGGCAGCTGCGGCCGCAGCAGCGGCGGAGGCAATCGTGGCCGCCGCAACCGGGACCGCTGGTGCGACAACGGGCGTCGTGACCGGGGTCGCGACGGTTGTTGCAGGCTTTGCAGCAACGGGGGCAACAGCCGGCGCTATCGGTGCCGGTGGCCGCGCTGCGACAGGCGCTGCAACCGAAGCGGTAGGCTGGGCTGCGGCAGGAACGGACACGGGAGCCGTAGCGTGAGCGGTATCAAGCTTCGGCGGTTCCACCCGTGCCGCTGCCGGGACTGGTTGCACAGGTGCGGCGGTTGGCGCTGCAGCCGGCGCACGAACGGGTGCTACTGGCGGCTTGACGGACAAATTCTGCTCGAACTGTGAGACTCGCGCGGCCCCGGCTGAGGCAGGCGTCGCTGTTGGCTCCAGCGTATCCGCACGCCGGAATGCATCCCGCACCGGTGCAGTCACGGGCTGGGCACTGACAGGCTTCACAACGGCGACCGGTGGTGCCTTGGCTGGGGCTGGCGCCATTGCCGCGGGAGCTTGCGTTGCCCGCGGCGTGGATTGCCGCTCCACAGGGGTCGCTGTCGCCAGCACCGAGTCCGGAACGCCATGCGCCTGCGGGGCGTCGCTCGTCATCCGGCGGAGCATGCAAGCAAGCCAGCACCCCGCGAAATACGCAACTCCGAGCAGCAATGCCGACTGCCAATACATCGACGTCATCGAACCATCTCCACGAACCGGATACGCAACGCTACGATACGGCTTGAGCCGACCAGACTGAGGCTTCCCAGATTTGGTCTGCCAAACTTGGGCCTGCCCGACTTAGACTTGCCCGACTTAGACTTGGCCGTCTTCGGCCCGGCTGCAGGTGACCCAGCCGACGACCAGCCCGATCACAAAGGCAGCGAGCACGAACAACAGCAACTTGGTCAGTAGATATCCCATCGGCATCCTCCCGCGTTACCGGCCGCACTCGCGGTTCCGGCACGCTGACTGTTCCTACTTCACATTGAATTCGATGCGGCGGTTTTTAGCCCGGTCCTCAGGGGTCGCATTGGGTGCGATATTGCGGGTCTGCCCGTATCCGATCGCATGCAGCCGTCCTGGGACGACACCCGCTCGAGCCAGGTAGTCGACGACCGACCGCGCCCGCTTCTCCGACAACGCTTGATTGCGTTCCGGTGTGCCTTCGGCATCAGTATGCCCTTCGACGTCAAGCGCGACATCTGGGCATTTGTTCGCAACTTCGGCCAACTTGTTGAGCGTGGTAAAGCTGGTGCCCTCGATGGTCGCGCTGGCCCGCTGGAAGTTGATGACGCCATCCTTCATGACAGCGCGCAGCGTTTCCTGGCAGCTCACCGCCTGCTTCTGACGCGCCTCCGCCGCGACCTTTGCGCGGGCCGCGTCCTCGGCTGCAACCTTCTGCTTGCCATCTGCTTCAGCGCGCGCGCGTGCATCGGCATCAGCTTTGGCCTGCGCGGCAGCAGCTGTCGTGGCGGCCGCAGCCGCATCAGCTTTGGCCCGCGCCTCCGCTTCCAGCCTGAGGCGGTTCGCCTCGGCTTCCGCCTTTGCAACATCGGGCCGCGGATTGAGCGTCAGTTGCACGTCCGCGTCGCAGTCACGACCGACCGACGTCCGCACCTCTCCGGGCAAACCTTTGGCCAGCATGTCGGACTCAGTTGCACCGGTCACATTGAGGCGACGGTCCACGAGCGCGGCCCGTCCGTTCCCAATCCGCTCCAAAGCAACAACGCCGGATTCTACACACCGCTGCCAACCAGCCGGCTGCCCGGCCGCAGTTTCCATGCGATCGACGACCGTGCGTCCCTTGAAGTGCTGTTGGGCGAACGTCGTAACCGACCGGCGTGCCTCGTCACTCGGCACAAAACCGGTTAAGACGACATTGCCGCCTTCAAGCTGAGCGGTTGTGTTGTAGGGCGACGCCGTCTTGATTGTCGGCTCACGGTGCCGGATCTGGTCGTTGACTTTGAACGACGCTGGGATACCCCTCTTCAACGCCGCCCGGATACCGCCCGACCGTTCCACGTTTTCCGCAAGTCCAGCGACCGAGGCGGAGGTATCGTTGAATTCGGCGTGAGCGTCGTCCATGTGCTGGAATTCAGCCAGAACCGCCGCAACTGCACCGGCAAAACCTGCGGGCGCACCTTCGGCGATCTGCATCCCATCCGTGATCTTGGCTTTCGGCATAGCTCGCTGCGCCGTCGCAAGGATCGCCTCGCGCGCCTTATCGTCCGGCACGAAACCCGAGAGCAGAAGCTTGTCACCCGCCACCTTGGCAGCCCAGGTGTAGGGCTTCACCAGAGGCGGCCGGACAGCATCGGCTTTCAGCTGCACGCCTTTCGGCATATTGCTGGCCAACGCCTTCCGCACGCCGGAATAAGCCGGCACATCATTTGCTTCGCCTGAAACTGACAGCCCGGTTTGCTCGAGATCGACCTGACCAGACTTAAGTTGTGCGAGCTGCTTCAAACCGAAGCCGACGCCGCCGAGCCAAACATCGGGCGGCGGCGCGCCGCGCGCCAATTTCATCTGATCTTCGACCTGCAGGCCAGGGAATGTGCCTTTGATCATGCCCAACACATCGAGACGCGCCTTTTCACTCGGCACATATCCCGTCAAGCGGACCTTATTGTCGCGGCGCTGCGCCCCCCAGACGTATTTGTCGACCTTCTCGATCAACGTTGCGCCGTTGCTGACGCTGCGGACGCCCCAGATATTGTCGATGATTTTCAGGGCCTTGTCCGGCTCGGTTTCGTCCAAAGCCTTGCCGGTGACAACGGCATCACGGCCGTCCATGACGACTTCGGCCCAGCTAAAGCCGCCACGCTTCAAGCCATCCTGCGCGCGGGCCTTGATATCGGCCTCGACGGACGACCGCGAACTCATGACCGCGAGAAGCACAAGCGGCAGGAGCGCGAATGTACCCCAGAGCCAACGCCACGGATTGCACTTCATACTCGTCTCCGTCCCTACCAAGGCGGCCCGCCGAAGCCAAACCGCCACGCCACTGGTACCAAAAGGCGCACGCCCGGCCACAACGCCGGAAGTGACATATGTTCCACTGTTATCGGATAATGTCGCCACAGCGCTGGCGGCTGTGTTCCCCAGCCTACCGCATCACCACCCCGATCAACGATCTTCACTATAATCAACCATTTTGCGCATTCCAAGCGCCAGCACGCGCTTCGTTCTGCCAATCCTGTCGGCTGGATCATACAAGCCCTTGTCTGCGCAGGATTTGACGGGCTATCTGCAATCCAAGCGAAGGTCTTGTTCCGGAATGGCGATTAGGCAAAGAATGCCTGTCAGAGGCGAGCCACGCGGATGTTGTTCGTCGAGCCTTGGCGGCCGAACGGAATTCCCGCAATCACGACGATGCGATCGCCGGATTTCGCGAAACCTTCCTCGAGCGCGTGCGCCTTGGCGTGGTCGACCATCTCGTCGTAGGTCGTGATGTCGGGCGTCACAACGCCATGCGTGCCCCACAAAAGTGCCAGGCGACGCGCAGCCGCAATGGTCGGCGACAGGGTGAGAATGGGCACGCGCGGCCGCTTCCGTGCGGTCCGCAGTGCCGTCGTACCGCTGGCCGTATAAGCGACGATGGCAGAAGCCCCGATGGCGTCGGCCACGTCGGCCGCGGCAGCTGCGATGGCGTGCGCCGTCGTATCTTCGGGGCTAGGCTGAAGCGCCTCGATGATCGACCGGTAGAGCTTGTGATCTTCGGTGTGCGAGATGATCCGATCCATCATCGACACGGCTTCCACGGGCCAATCGCCGGACGCGGACTCGGCCGAAAGCATGACCGCGTCGGCACTGTCGTAGATCGCGGTTGCCACATCGGACGCCTCCGCCCGCGTCGGCGATGGAGATTTGATCATGGATTCAAGCATCTGCGTCGCAATAACGACGGGCTTGCCCGCGTGCCGGCAAAGCCGCACCAGCTCTTTTTGACGGCCAGGCACGTCCTCCGGCGGGATCTCGACGCCAAGGTCGCCACGCGCCACCATGACGGCATCGACCAAGGCCACGATGTCTTCGATGCGGCCGAGCGCCGCCGGCTTCTCGATTTTGGCCATGATGCCAGCGCGGCCTTGAATGATGGCCTGCGCTTCCAGCACGTCGGACGGGCGCTGTACGAATGACAGCGCCACCCAATCGACGCCGATCTCCAGCCCGAACGCCAGATCGTCGCGATCTTTCGGCGTCAGCGGCGAGATTGTCAGGTCCGTTTGCGGCAGGTTCACACCCTTGCGGTCGCTGAGCTGGCCGCCGACGACGATGCGCGCGGTAATCCGATCCTTGCCGCAAGATTTCGCCTCGAGCTGCAGCTTGCCGTCATCGATCATGATGCGGTGACCGGGCATCATGTTTTCAAACACCTCCGGATGCGGCAGCGCGACGCTGGTGGCGTCACCCGGCTCCCGGTCCAGGCGGAATTCCAGCATATCTCCGGCCTTCAGCATCACAGGCCCCGTCTTCAGCGTGCCGATGCGGATTTTCGGGCCCTGCAAATCCTGCAAAATGCCGATCGGTCGCCCGGTCTCGGCCTCGAGGCTACGAATGATATCGAAGCGCCGCTTGTGGTCCTCTTTGGTGCCGTGGCTGAAGTTCAGCCGGAACACATCCGCGCCGGCATCGAACAGGCGGCGGATCATGGCGGCGTCGGAACTCACCGGCCCCAGTGTGGCAATGATCTTGGCTTTGCGTTGACGGCGCATCGGCCCGGCTCCCTTTTTTGTTCTATCTGCGGCAAATCAATGCCTCAGATAGCACGTTCCGCCTGCCAGGGCAGCGCTAGTTAAATCTCGCCGGAGTTCATGCCTTTGCCGCCGCAGCGAGCTTTGCTTCGCGCCTGAGCTTGGCCTCCCGTTGCGTGATATAGACCGCCGAGCCGAACACGATGGCAGCCCCGATCCAGGTCCATTTATCGATCAGCTCGCCAAACATGAAATAGCCCATCGCCACGACGAACAGCAGCCGCGAGAACTCAAACGTCATGACCAGCGACGCTTCCGCCGCTCGATACCCCCGCATCAGGCAGAGATGGCCGAGCACGCCCGTCACCGCCACCACTGCCAGCCAGGGCAGCAGCTCCAAGGTAGGCATCCGCCACACGAACAGCGCCGGCAGCAGCGACATCGGCGTCATCATGGCCGTGGTCAGGAACACGATCTTGTCGGGATCGTCCTCGGTGGTCAGATGTTTGAGCAGCACGCCGATGACGCCACCCGAGATCGCCGAAATCAACGCCAGCCCCTGTCCCAGTCCAAGCGACGATGCGCCCGGCCGCAAGATGATCATGGCGCCGATGAAACCCGCGATCAGCGCCGTCAGCCGGCGCAGCCGAACCTTCTCGCCGAGAAACAGAACCGCGCCGAGCGTCCCGAACAACGGCGACAGAAAGCCGATGGCCGTGATCTCGCCCATGGGGATCAGCGATAGCGCGCAAAACCACGATGTCATCGAGACAAGGCTGATGGCGACGCGAATGCCATAGAGGTTCATGGCCGACGAGCGTAGCAGTGAGACGCCGCGCCAGGCCAACAACGGCAGCAGCAACAACAGCGCCGACGCGTTCCGCAAAAACACCACCTGCAGCGGATCAAAGCCGAGCGCCGTCGCCTTGCGCGACGCCGCCATCAGCATGGCGAAGAACGCCATTGAAATGGTCACCCAGAAGGCAGCCGCCAGTGGCCCGCTGCGAAAATTCATAGCCGGACGTTCAATAGCCGGACGTTCAACAGGCACAGGCGCGACTGCGAGCGCATCCGGCGCCTCCACTTGGTTTGCAACAGTTGCCAACGTCGTTCTCTATCCCCGCGGCTCAATGTAGCGGATCACATGCCCGTGATTCGGTGAAGAAAATGATTTCGCCGTCAGGTGACCACAGCAAGGCAGACAGCCCTGATACCCGCCATGCGCCGCACGCAAGGCTCACCACGTCGGCAAAAATGCCTGTCCGAAAACGCATCCGCGGCTGCGGCAAGTCCAACCACGCGACCCCTTGCTATGACCGCGTCTTTGATGGGATCGTCCGCCGCAAGAGCCGGCGCCGAGACATGCTGGCCCACAGAAAAAGCTCGGAGGGTTCACGGCATGCGGCAATTCGTCATCAGTGTCGCCAGCAGGTTCACCATGGCGGCCTCAGTCGCGGCCGTGGGCGCGGCACTCGCCTCTGCATCCGCGATAGCCGGGAAAAAAGACGACACACTGGTCTGGGTCACCGACCGCGAGAACTCGATTGTCGACAGCAGCTACCTCAACTCGCGAGAGAGCGTCATCCTGGGCACGCTCATCTATGACCGCCTGATCCATCTCGACGAAAAATATCAGCCCGCGCCGTTGCTCGCGACCAAGTGGACGTGGGTCGACGACAAGACGCTCGATCTCGACATCCGCGACGGCGTCAAGTTCCACTCCGGCAAGGCCATGACGGCCGAAGATGTTGCCTACACGTTCAATTTCAACATCGACAAGGCGAGCAGCTCATTCAACTACGCCTATCTCTCGTGGATCGAAAAAGCCGAGGTGGCGGCACCCTACAAAATCCGCCTGCGCATGAACAAGACCTTCCCGGCGGCGCTCATCTACATCGCCGGCTCTATCAACATCATGCCGAAGGGCCATTATGATGCCGCCCCGGTAAAGCCCGACGGCAAGAAGGATTTCGGCGCCGTCCCGGCCGACGGCACCGGCCCCTATCGCGTCGTCGAGATCAAGCCTGGCGAATCCGTGCTGATGGAAAAGAACGCCGCCTATTGGGAGGGCAGCCCCAAGGGCAAACCCCAGATCGGTAAAATCAAGTTCCGCACGATCAAGGAAGCCAACACCCGCCTCGCCGAATTAATGACCGGTGCCATTGACTGGGTCTGGGATGTGCCGCGCGAGCAGGCGGAGCGCCTCGCCGCCGCCCCCAATCTCCAGGTGGAGAACGCGAAAACGCTCCGGTTCTCCTACATCAGCTTCGATGTGCAGGGTGTCTCGCCGCAAAAGTTCTTCACCGACAAGCGTGTCCGCCAGGCGGTCGCCCACGCCATCAACCGGGAGTCGCTGGTGAAAAACCTCGTCGGCGCGCCGGCCGAGGTCGTGCACACGCCCTGCCATCCCGATCAGTTCGCCTGCACGCAGGATGTGCCCAAGTACGACTACGATCCAGCCAAGGCGAAAAAGCTGCTCACTGAGGCCGGCTATCCCAACGGCTTCGAGTTCGACCTCTATGCCTACCGCGAACGCGAGTACACCGAGGCCATCATCGGCGACCTGACCAAGGTCGGCCTGAAGCCGCGCCTCAACTTCCTGCAGTATTCAGCCTTCAATCAAGCCCTGACGAAGGGTCAGATGCCCGCCGGCAACGGCACTTGGGGTTCGAGTTCCATTCCGGATATCTCGGCGGCTGCAGGTTATTTTTTCACAGGCACCAGCGAGGACATGACCAAGGACCCCGAGACGATGCGCGCCATCGCCGAGGCCGATGGCACGGTCGATCCCGAAAAGCGCAAAGCGCTGTGGCGTCAGATCCAAGTCCGTATCGCCGAGGAGGCCTTCTGGGTGCCGCTCTTCAGTTACGCCAAGTTTTACGTTTACTCGAAGGACCTGGACTTCAAGGCGACGTCGGACGAGGTCCCGCAGTTCTACCGTGCGCGTTGGAAGTAGGCGCCCCTATTGCCACCCCACGATCCAATCCCCCCATTGACACCACCGGAGTCCCCGATGAAACGCCGCATCACGTTGCTGGGCGCTGCATTTCTGGTTGCGGCATTCCTGACACCGTCGCAGGTCTTTGCCGGTAAGGCCAACGATACCCTCGTCTGGTCGACCGATCGCGACATCGCGATCACGGATCCCTACTACTTCAACTCCCGCGAAAACATCATCATGGGCCATCACCTGATGGACACCCTGGTGTGGGCCGACGCCGTCAACGGCGAGATCAAGCCGCTGCTGGCAAGGAGCTGGACGTGGGTTTCCGATACGGCACTGGAAATGGAACTCCGTGCCGACGCCAAGTTCCATTCCGGCAAGCTGCTGGATGCCGATGATGTCGTCTATACGCTGAATTTTCTGGCCAATCGCGACAGCTTGATCCTGACATACACGCTCCTCAATTGGATCAAGTCCGCAGAAAAACTTGGGGATCACAAAATCCGTATCAATCTGGTGCGTCCCTATCCCGCAGCCCTCGCCTATCTGGCTGGGCTCGCGTTCATCGTCGAAGCCGGGCACTACGACAAGGCGCCGAAAAAGGCCGACGGCAAACCGGATTTCGGCGCCGTTCCAGCCAACGGCACCGGCCCCTACAAGCTCGCGGCATTGAAGGCCGGCGAATATGTCCACCTCGCGCGCAATCCGGACTACTTGAAGGGCGGCCCGAAAGGCGAGCCCAAAATCGGCAATCTTCACTTCCGCACGCTGAAGGAAGGCAATACCCGCCTCGCCGAGTTCATGACCGGGAAGGTCGACTGGATCTGGGATGTGCCGAAAGAACAGGCCGAGCGTCTCGGCGCCAGCCCCGAGATCACAGTTGAAAACGCCAAGACGCTGCGTCTCTCGTTCATCGCCTTCGACGTGCCCGGCCGCAGCGGCGTCCCTTACTTCAAGGACAAGCGCGTCCGCCAGGCCGTGATGCACGCCATCAATCGCGAGTCGATCGCGAAGAACCTCGTCGGCCCCTCGGCGATGTCAGTGCATTCCGCCTGCCATCCCGATCAGTTCGGCTGCGCGACCGGCGTGCCGAAATACCCCTACGATCCAGCCAAAGCCAAGGCGTTGCTCGCCGAAGCCGGCTATCCCAACGGCTTCGACGTCGACTTCTATGCCTACCGCGAACGCGAGTTCACCGAGGCCATGATCGGCGATCTGAACAAAGTTGGCATCCG
>JANXRM010000041.1 GCA_025353015.1 Hyphomicrobiales bacterium | reverse complement strand
TTCGGGTCGAGTTCCCGGACGCGGTCAATTGCATTCTGCGCCCGGTTCGTAAGGTCGGCAAGCCGGCCTTCGAGTTGGCGATCGCGCACAGAACCAGAGCGGCGGCGACTGTTGATCGGCTGCGGACTTTCGGAGCCGTCGCCGGATCAGCGGCCGTGGTCGTCGCGGGTTTGGGCGGGGTTGAAGTTAGCTTCGTCTGTGAGGTTTTCGCGTTTGATTTGATCGGCACCCGTGAGCGGGCGGGTAGCCGATGAAGGCGCGTTTTTTGTCTGTGGTGAGGAAGGATGTTTTTCCAAACTCGGCCAGAACGCTTCCCGCTCGCTTGCGCGGGTCGGCTGCGAGTCAAGATCGAAGCGAAATTCCTATGATAAGCAGCCTGCACAGTAATTTACTTAGATCGCTCCGTGATGAGCCGCACAAGGTCATCCGCATTCGTTAGCACGCTCTCGTCACCTTTGAAGATGCTGAACTGCATCTCATCGATGGTAAAGTCCACTTCAACACGGACACCATACAATGCGAACTGGACCATGATACCGTCTGGCCCTTCTTGGCCAAGAAGAAATTCCACTCCGTGCTCACGAAGTAAGTTCAGGAAGTCAAGAAGTCGCTGCAAGCCATCTTGTTTCATGTTGCGGTCCTACTTGCGAAATCGCGGTTGGTTTAGGAGTTTGTAACATTTTTTGGCAGCTGCATCGCCGCCCTTTGCGATGTCGAGCATTTCGCCAATCGTGATATCTATGAGCTCGCCCGGCAATTCGCCCTGGATGTAACCTTTGCAGTATTTGGACGCCAACGGCCGAACGGTCCAACTGTAAAGCGCTTTGGGTATACCGCCGGGCTTCTTAGCGATCGGCTGTGGTGTTTCAGAGCCGTCGCCCGCCCATCGGCCGTGAGCGTCGCGGGTGTGGGCGGGGTTGAAGTTAGCCTAGTCGTTGAGGTTTTCGCGTTTGATTTGATCGGCCCCTGTGAGCGGGCCGTAGCCGATGAGGGCGCGCTTTTCGTTGGGCGTCAAAAAGGTCGTCTTTTCGAGGCGTGCCCACGCCGATCCTCGCGCGCCTTCGGCACGACGCGTCGCGCTCGGGGCTGAGGGCTTCGATCTGGTCGAGGTCGGGGCGAAGCTCGAGGTTTTCGCCGAAGCCCGGCTGTAGCCAGTTGGAAAGAGCGGTGGCGGTGCGCTGCACGAGCGGGACGACGGTGCTGCGCCAGAAGATGCGGCTCGCGCCTCCGCCATGTTCGAATAGGTGTTGTCGCCGGGGATTCCGAGCAGCGTTTCGTGCGCGCGCCTCCGGCACGACGGCGGCACGACGAGGGCCAGCGCGGTCTCGCGGGCGGCGTCATGTCGGAGACATGAACTCTAGAAACTGTCAGGCCTCGATGAAATTGATGTCTTTCGCTGTAAGTTGCTGGCAGGGTCAGGACCGGGGAAGCCAATCCCGCAAGTGCTTCAAAAACGCGACCATTTGCTGATCGTCCTCGATGCGAATATCTCTCGGCAGTTCATCCCACACTTCACGGATCTCGGCCTGATTATGTGATCCGTCAAGAAGCGACGTCAAAAATTGCTTCGATTCGACGAGCTGGGCATGCGTAGCGCAACTTGCTGCATGCCTAGTGGCTCCGTCGAGTGTCGGTTCGATTAGGAACACATCCTGGTGAAAACCTGCCATCAAGCATCGCATTGCATCCGGAATTTGCATTTTCACGGGCTCCTGTATTTTGGATACGCAGTAACAACGAGGACTCCGTTCGGCGATGCAGAATCACGTCGGATCCACATTTCGACCGCCGTAGTGCTTCGCATCGCAGGCTGAGAACGATCATTGTTTCGATATGCTTCATATCCCGTTATTGAGCCAAAATCCTTCTCAATTGACGTCGTTCCCTTGATCTCCCCGCTTGCAACTTTGTCAACAACAGGTTGATTGGCAGATATCGTCGAGTTGACTAATTTGTCTGCAGCCTCAAGGGAAGGAAAAGAGCCGGCCTGTTTGAGGCCGATCGTAAACATCCCAGCTCTATAGACTTCGTTGAGCACGCGATCGATCAAGAAATTTTCGCTCTTACCGACGTGTTTTTCGATCGTGTGCCCTCCGCGTTGTTCTTCCTCCAACAAGCTGATCGGCCGGCCACGGTCGGAGATCAACTCCAATGCGCCGTCACCCCCGCCGTCGGGGCCGGATGTGAATTGGCCGCCATCAGGCCGACCGGCGGGAAGGTGGTGCGGGTTTGCCTTCGTCGTTGGTGGTGCGGGCGGGTAGCCGATGAGGGCGCGCTTTTCGTTGGGCGTCAAAAAGGTCGTCTTTTCGAGGCGTGCCCAGAGCGCGTCGCGCTCGGGGCTGAGGGCTTCGATCTGGTCGAGGTCGGGGCGAAGCTCGAGGTTTTCGCCGAAG
>JANXRM010000034.1 GCA_025353015.1 Hyphomicrobiales bacterium | reverse complement strand
AGCGGGAGCACGGACCGGGTCGGCATGTCGAAGTGCTGCCTTCGGATTGGATTGGCTCACCGGGGCAAGAGCGCTCGCGCCCCGGCAACGAGCCCCGGACTCCCACGCCAAGGGCTGGGACGGAACTGTCCGGCGTCGTGCGTGGGACCACCTGCGGCGGCAAAGATTCACCCGGTCACGTGCGGCAGGGCGGCCTTGCCGCAGCCAAGTCACAAGAGGTTCCCGGCGGTTACGCCGCCCTGTGCCTGGATTTGCCGTGAGAACTCCGGGCGGAAACGCTGCGGAGGGATTGGGCGTGAGTGGCGTAGGCAGCGGTCCGTGGTCGGTGATTTGGCTGGGCTGAATTGGCTGGGCTTGCTGTGGTGGCGGGTGGCGCATAGTCTCTGCCGACCAATCGACACGCTGAAATGGAGTGCGCCCGATGGCCGATGCCGCCAAGCCTGCCACGTTGTTTGAGAAAATCTGGCGGCGCCACGTCGTCGTCGACCGGCCGGATGGCTATACGCTGCTCTATATCGACCGGCATCTCATCCACGATGGATCGTACTTCGCGTTTCAGCGGCTGAAGAACCGCGGCCTGAAAATGCGCCGGCCGGATCTGTCGTTCGGCACGCCCGACCACTACATGCCAACCAACACGCGCAACAAGGAGGACGTCACCAATCCCGACAGCAAGCGGATGGTGACCGGCCTCGCGATCAACGGTGCCGAGCATGGCGTTACGGTGTTCGACATCGGCGACCGGCGCAACGGCATTGTCCACGTCGTCGGGCCGGAGCAGGGCATCACGCTGCCGGGGATAACGCTGGTTTGCGGCGACAGCCACACCTCAACACATGGGGCGATGGGCTGCCTCGCGTTCGGCATCGGCTCGTCCGAGGTGACGCACGTCATGGCGACGCAATCGCTGTGGCAGAAGAAGCCGAAGACCATGCGCATCGACATCGACGGCGCGCTCGGGTTCGGCATCACGGGCAAGGACGTCATTCTCGCCATCATCGCCAAGATCGGCACAGCCGGCGGCACAGGCCATGTGTTCGAGTTCGCGGGCAGCGGCATCCGGCAGTTGTCGATGGAGGGGCGGCTGACGCTCTGCAATATGTCGATCGAGGGCGGTGGCCGCGCCGGCATGATCGCACCCGACGACAAGACGTTCGCATACATTGCCGGCAAGCCGTATGCGCCGAAGGGTGCCGCCTGGGACAAGGCACTGGTCGAATGGAAGGCGTTGCCTTCGGATGCGGGAGCAAGCTTCGACAGCGACGTTCGGTTGTCGGGTCCCGATATCGCGCCGATGGTCACCTTCGGCACCAGCCCCGAGGATGCGGTGCCGATCACGGACCGGGTGCCGGATCCGTCGACCGCGAAGG
Organism: Hyphomicrobiales bacterium; assembly: GCA_025353015.1. Lineage (GTDB taxonomy): Bacteria > Pseudomonadota > Alphaproteobacteria > Rhizobiales > Hyphomicrobiaceae. Next base: position 14,342 of record JANXRM010000034.1, on the reverse strand, counting down.
ACGCGACCAAGCGCGAGGGCCTGACGCGGGCGCTCGCCTACATGGGATTGACGCCGGGAACGGCGATCACCGACATCAAGATCGACCGCGTCTTCATCGGCTCCTGCACCAACAGCCGGATCGAGGATATCCGGGCCGCAGCCGCCGTCGCCAAAGGCCGCAAAGCCGTGGTGCCGAGCTGGATCGTACCCGGTTCGGGCATCATCAAGGAGCAGGCGGAAGCCGAGGGATTGGACAAAGTGTTCAAGGAGGCTGGATTCGAATGGCGTGAGGCGGGCTGCTCCATGTGCCTCGGCACCAACGGCGAAATCGGCCACCCGCAGGAACGGATCGCCTCGACGTCGAACCGGAACTTCGTCGGCCGGCAAGGCAAGGGCGTCAGGACCCATCTCGTCAGTCCGGCCATGGCTGCCGCGGCTGCGGTATCGGGACATTTCACCGACGTCCGCCGAATGAAGGTTTGAGGAGCAGGACCATGGCGCAAGACAAAGATCCGCAAGAAAAGGTTCCGGCCCGCAAGCCGTTCACATCGGTCACCGCGGTCGCTGCCCCCATCAACCAGGCGAATGTGGATACCGACCAGATCATCCCGGCGCGTTTCCTGTCGCTGCCGCGCGAGAAGATGTCGCCGCATCTCTTCCGCGACGTCCGCTATAACGACAACGGCTCGCCGAAGCCTGAGTTCGTGCTCAATAAGCCGGCCTACAAAAATGCGCAAATCATCGTCGCCGAGCGCAACTTCGCCTGTGGCTCGAGCCGCGAGATGGCGGTGACGGTGATCCAGGACAACGGCTTCAAGTCGGTGATCGCGCCATCGTTCGGCGACATCTTTTTCAATAATTGCTTCCAAAACGGCGTTCTGCCCGTGATGCTGCCCGAGGCGCGCGTCAACCAGCTACTGCGGTTCCTGCTGGAATTGCCAGGGGCAGAAATCACAGTCGATTTGCCAACGCAGACCGTCAAAGGGCCAGACGGCATGGTCGACACATTCGAGATCGACAGCTTCCGCAAGGACTGCTTGCTGAAAGGCATCGACGAAATCGCGATGACGCTCGGCTATGAGGCGGATATCGCGGCGTTCGAAAAGAAACAGCGATCAGCCAACGGCTGACCGGCTGGCAGTTGCATTGCACGTTTTGATATCGATCGAATCACGAAATGCGACCAGAAGTTGTCAGCTGTGTTGTTTTTCGCGGTTGCTAGCCGTGGATATCGTATCAGCAACCATTCCATTGACCTTCGTTTCCGTGATCATGGATCTTAACGATTCGATTCATGACTGACGGAGGCTGGGAAATGGCGCTGTTCGAAGCATTGGGGCAACTCGCGGGGGCAGCGCTTCTGACGGCCGCGCCAGCATGTGACATCCATATTGCACCCGAGATCGTCAAAGACGTCGACGCGTTTCCTGATTGGCTGAAGGGGCGAAACGAGGCTTCCGCGTTGGATTCCGTGGTTGATTCTCTCGCCCGTGAGATCTGGGTTGGCGCCGAGACACGAGGCCTCAGTCAGCAAGCGCTCGAGGCTCATGCTTCCGCTATCGCCAAGATACTGGTGGCCTATCCGCCGCCGAGCAGTCAGCTCGCACAGGCCGTGGAGCGCAGTCGCGCTGGCGCTGCGGGCGGCATGTCGGCGGGTGAGTCGTTTGCGCGGCGTATTGCCGTGGACATATTTGCCCGCGCGCGCGGTGCTGGAGCCATTTCCGCATCGAGCCTGAAGGACGACGTCACGCTCTTCATGATCGATCGTGTTTTTGCCCACCTGTTGGATGATCCCAAGGTTTTGTTCCGCCTGACGCCCGTCATGACGGCCTACCTCGATGCGCGATCGGCAAAGCCGTCGGACGAAGCGAACGTGGGCAAGGGGCTTGCAGCCTTCGCGCTGTCAGCCGATCTCGCGCATCACCTGCAGGCAGCCGGAGGCACGACGTTTCTTGCCGATCTGCGTGAGCGGTATGGCTTGAGCGAGAAAGCGATCGCTGCTGTTCTGAGTCTGATCGAGCGGCAGGCCGTTGATCCGGGGATGTTTGTTTCACGCATCGAAGAGATCGCGGCTTGGCTCGGCGATGTGAAGGCACAACTGCTAAAGCCGACGAATGAGGATGCCGAAGTACGCCGGCTGAAAAGCAAGGCGGCAACCGCACTCGCCGATGGCGATTTCGACACCGCCGGCGATGTTTTGAGGCTGGTCCGTCGTGAAGTTCGCGAGTCGCGGCGGCGGATCGAAGAGCGGCTTTCCGACGAAGTCGCCTCGCTGAAAGCACAGATGAACGAGGAGGCCAGATCGACGGCGCGTTTGGCCGAACTGGCACTGGCGAAACTCGATTTTCTCCTGGCCGCCGAACTGTTCGGCGAGGCAGCCCTGGCATTGCCGACAGCCGATCGTGACGGTGCCTGGAAGTACAATCTGCAACGGGCTGAGACGCTCGTTCGCCTCGGCGAAACCGGTTCAAACCAGACCGCCCTGAGCGAGGCGATCGGTGTTTACGGCCACCTCGTTCGCAGCGCTGCCGAAGCCAGCAATGCCAAGGGGCTTTCGCAGGCGAGCCTTGGTCTGGCTCGGGCGCTTGCGATCACGGCCCCGCGTGAAAGCGGGACTGCACGTCTAAAGGAAGCCATTACAGCACTGCGCAAGGCGATCGGCCTCCTCACGCGTGAAGGCGATACGAAGATCTGGTCGCAGGCGCATCTGCGGCTCGCCCGAGTTCTGGCTTTGACAGGCGAGCGCGAACAATCGCCAGCGCTCCTGCGTGAAGCTGTTCAGGCCTTCCGCGAGGCAATCAAAGAAACCAAGCCGGATCGGACGGCCGAGGTTGCTGCAGCCCAGATGGGGCTCGGCAATGTCCTTCTGACCCTCGAAGAAAAGGAGCCTGGGACGCCGTTGCTGGTCGAGGCTGTCGATGCTTACTCAGCCGCGATTGCGGTTCTGTCACGTTCGGCTGATGCAACGCTCTGGGCCGAGGCGCAGATGAATCTTGGTGTGGCGCGGCTCGGGCTTGGTGAACAGCAAAGTGGGACCGAGCGCCTCGAAGGGGCCGTGCAGGCTTTCCGCTCCGCGCTCGAGGTTTCGACACGTCAGGCCGCGCCGGAGAAGTGGGCACTCCTGCAGCTCAATCTCGGAAATGCACTGGCAGCACTTGGCGATCGGACGCCGGGGGCATGGCAACACCTTGACGAGGCGATTGCGGCCTACAACTCGGCACTCGAGGTGTTCCAGATCGACTCCGAGCCGATGAAGTGGGCCATCGCGAAGATGAACCTTGGGACAGCACTGATCCGGATAGGCGACCATCGCGACAAGCGCCGGAATTGGCTGGCAGCTGCAGGCGCGTTGGTTCCAGCACTTGAGGTGTTCGAGACTCAGGGTGCGACGGCCTACGCCGACGTGACGCGGCGCAATTTGCGGCGCTTCCAGGAGAGCTGGGATAACCTCATGGCTCCGGCTTCGCAGCCGGCAGCCAAGGCCGCGGAACCCGCGACCACGCGACTGTCCAAGACGGGCTGATTGACGCCGCCGAGTATTGGATGCCGAGTATTGGATTATGAGTCGAAGGCCAGCGAAAGCAGCTATCGCGTAGCGGCAGCGCCGGGGGGCGGCTACAGCCGGTTGCCTTGTGGCTGAGATCGAGGCCAGCGACGTTGCGGGTAAGCGTCGGTATGCGCGAGTAGCCATCGGCAATGCTGAGGCAGAGCAAGTGGCCATTGGCTCCGTGCGGACCGTAAAGCCGCCGAGTTATGGGGTTGCCCAAGGTCGCGGCTGCAACCGTCGATATGGGAATGGCGTTGCGCGCATGCCCCCGAATTTGCAGCCTATGGATTGGCTGTAATGCCTTGCAGTCTCAATGTGTGGGAAAAAGCGCGGGGCTAAAATTCGATTTATTTGAAAAGCTCATGGAAACCAAGTGTGTATTGCGCACCGGACAGAATAAAAGCGCGAACACCGATGTAATTGAAATTGCACTTTGATTTCCGTAAGAATCGTTTTGTGCGAGGAACCGAGGTAGACGCCGCGCGTTCATGGTGCAGTATGCAGCGACGCGCGTTGTCGAGCACAATCGGTTTCGGCTTGAGGAAGAACGGCATGACCCAGATCCGGGTGGCGGGCTTCGGGGTGTCGCTCGTAGGCTTGCCGACGGGGACGTCGTCGCCCTCGACTTCGACACAGGACAACGCGCCATGGTCGCGCCAGACCTGGAAGAACAAATCCGCATCCTTGCGGTAGGTCTCGATGTTCTTCTTCGGAACGGGAACAACAAACATGTCGATGTAGTTGGCCATGACAAATCTCCATGTGGAAACGAGTTCAGCAAGATCGGCGTCGTGCGGAGTGGGACGTTTGCAATTCAACGACGTTCCGCTTGGCCACGGGCCGACATTCGGACAATTTTTTGATTGGCCATTTGTGGTCACCTTCCGATGATGCCCTTGGCTGTCGGGTGTGGACCATCGCTGGCGAGCAGAACTCCGGCCTCGACTAACTGATCGTAGACGTTGCCGACGTCGGAGAGCAATTGCATCATGGGACTCAGCCCTAGTGGCCCATGTCCACGGTACGCCCGCGACAGCAATCCGGTCGGTCTCGTGGCCACACCTTCAGACAGCTGCAGGCCATTCGTCAACCGGTTGGTTTTTTGGGCATCGTCAAGTGTGGCGGCTTGTCGAGGCCTCTCACCATGGTAACCCGATGCCGAAAATTCCGGTTTCATTCCGCAAATGAAGACCCGTAGCGAAAGTTGGCGAGCTGCGACGGCGTTGGCACCAAGCGCCGGTCGCAGAACTCGCCCGGATGCTGGACAGCCAGGAAAAGATGCTCGCGACTGGCAGTGAAGCAGGGCCCGCAGAGTTCGGCGCCGATCGGCACGCGGTAGAACATCCGTGATGTCCCGCGCGCCTGGCCATCGACCTCCACATGATAGAGGCCGTCCGACTTCCCCGTACGCGCCCAGTTGCGGCCCTGGTCGGTAGCAACCCACAGCCGGCCTTCGGCATCGAGCCTGGGACGCTGCCGATGACGCTGTCGACTATTTCGGCTTCACGCAGGCCGTCATTTGCTGCGGATATTCGGTCCCACTTCGACCTTGAGACGCATGTTCGGGTGGATACCGCAGAATGCCTCGAAGTCACCAGGCTCGGGGAATGGGATGACGGCCTGCGCGCCCGGATCCAGCCAACCCGAGTCGAAATTCAACCGCGGGTCCATGATGAAGACGTTGTGCGCCTGCGAGTCGTCGTTAAGAATCGTAAGCGTCTCTCCGGCCTTGATACTGACCTGTGTCGGCTGGAATTTTTTGTCGCGCTGTCCGACCTTCGTCACGCGGCCATCGGGGGACGCCTGAGATGTACTGCCTGAACTCGCAGTCTCGATCGGCGTGTGCGCCGGCCGGCTGCTTGACAGCGACTTCAGGAATGCAACGAGATCCTGCCGCTCGCGCTCCGCCAGGTCGAGGCGGCGCGGCAAATCCGGCGAGCGCGTCGCGCGATTGACACCACCCTTCTCGTAGTGGCGCACAACGTCCTCTAGCGTCGCCATCGAACCGTCATGCATGTATGGCGCGGTCCACGCCAGCTCGCGTAACGTCGGCGTCTTGAAAGCATGATCGAGCGCTGGACGATTGATCACTTTGCCGCGACCGTCGCCGGTCGTATCGAGACCGACGTCGTGGAAGGCATAGTCGGTGAAGGCCCAGCCGGAGTGGCAGTTCGTGCAGCCGCCCTTGCCGACAAACGTCTGAAAGCCACGCTTTTCCGAGTTCGACAGCGCCTTGGGGTCGCCATCCAGCCAGCGGTCGAAGCGTGTCATCGGCGAGACGAGCGTGCGTTGGTAGCTGGCAAGCGCCTTGAGGATGCTTTCCGGCGCGATTTTCTGCTGCTCGGGAAATGCGGTCGCAAAAGCCGTCACGTATTCGGGGATGGCGACAAGCTTCGTCGCACTCATCTCAATCGCTTGCCCCATTTCGTCGGGGTGCTCGAGCGGCATTTTCGCCTGTGCCTCGAGCGATGGTGCACGGCCATCCCAGAGATAGGCGTGTCCCCACGCGAGGTTCCATAGTGCGGGTGTGTGTTTCCGCAATGGTGCCTTCGTGACACCCTTGCTCACAACCTGGCCATCGGTGAACGATTGCGACGGCTTGTGGCAAGTCGCGCACGATATCGTATTGTCGGCCGACAGCCGTGGCTCGCTGAAGAGGCGGCGGCCGAGATCGACCCGCGCCGCCGATAGCACATTATCAGCCGGATAGGGGATCGTCGATGGCCGCTCGAACTTCGATTTGAGCCGCAGCCGGTCCGACTCAACTGGATCAGCTGCAAGCCACACACCGAGCATGGCGACGGGCAAGGCGCCGAGCGCTATGAAGACCGCAGGCCGGCTCGCCGGCTTGGCCGCGCCCTGCCTATCACCCGTCGCCGACCGGCGCCGCGCAGTTTCGGTCGGCAGGAATATATTGCGCAGAAAATCGACGATCGCGCGACTGTAATTGGTTGTGTTTTCGCTCATGATCTGGGCTTTGGGTGAAGCAGAAATTTATCGATCCGCCACGGGCGGCGACGCTTGCAGTTGGCTGGCTCGGATAGTGAGCCAGCCGTTGGTTCGCCCAATGCCACACTAGTGATTGTAGGCACGCTCGCCGTGGTCGACGACGTCGAGGCCCTCGTCCTCTTCGTCCTCGTGCGGTCTCAGGCCGACGAGCAGGTCGACAAGCTTGTAGAGACGCGCTGAAACGAAGGCAGACCAAGCGAGTGTCAACAACACGGCTTTTGCCTGGGCAGAGAATTGCCCGGCCATGTCGTAGATTGCGACGACGCCCTGCCCCGGTCGCGAGATGTAATCGACAACACCCATCCCGCCGAATTGCGGGCTCGCTAGAAACGCAACACCGAGTGCGCCGACTACGCCCGCGACACAGTGCACGCCGAAAACATCGAGCGCGTCGTCATACTGGAACTTCTCCTTGAAGGCCGTGCTGAACCAGAAGCAGAGCCCGCCAGAGGCGAAGCCAAGCACGATGCCGCCCAAGGGACCGATGTAGCCAGCAGCCGGCGTCGCGGCGACAAGCCCAGCCAGGATGCCGGAGGCCAGACCCAGCGGCGAAGGCTTGCCGCGGACGTGCCATTCGGCCGCCATCCACGAGAGGCCGGCGGTTGCCGCAGCAACGAACGTATTGATGATGGCGAGCGCCGCCGTGCCATTGGCGCGCAGGGCCGAGCCGGCGTTGAAGCCAAACCAACCAACCCACAACAGGGCAGCGCCCATCATGGTCAGAGCCAAGTTGTGCGGCGCCATCGAGTCACGGCCGTACCCCGTGCGCCTGCCCAGCATTACAGCGCCGACTAAGCCCGAGATGCCGGCGCTGATATGCACTGGCAACCCGCCAGCGAAGTCCAGGACGCCCCACTGCAGGAACAGGCCCGCATCAGCAAGCACGGCACTCAGCGCGTATTCAGCCTTCAAGCGAGCCTCGCCGAGGGGCGCACGCTGCACGGCACGGGCCGCGTCCGCAATGGCGTCGGGGCCCGCCCAGTACCACGTCATATGCGCGATCGGCATGTAGACGCAGGTCACCCAAAGGACGAGAAAGAGCAGCGTTGCCGGAAAGCGCATGCGTTCGGCAAAGGCACCGGCGATCAGGCACGGCGTGATGCAGGCGAAAGTCATCTGGAACGCGATGAAGGCATACTCGGGAATGTGCACGCCGTTGGTAAATGTTGCGGCCACCGAATCGATCGTCACACCGCGCAGGAAGAGTTTCGACAACCCGCCGATGTAGCCGGCGGCGTTGCTGCTCGTATAGGTGAGGCTGTAGCCGTAGAGCACCCAGATGATCGAAACCACGCAGACAACCGTGAACACCTGCATCAGCATCGACAGTACGTTTTTGGTGCGCACCAGACCGCCATAGAAGATGGCGAGGCCCGGCACCGCCATCAACAGGACCAGGATGGTTGAAACCATTATCCATGCCGTATCGCCGGCGTTGACCGTAGCAGCAGTCGCTGGCGTGCAACCAATCAGCGCTCCGATCGTCGCAACCGCTATAGTCGCCCATGCCTTACGGCTACTTGAGCTTGTCATGGTCCGCGTCTCCACAGGTCCTGCCTGATCCCTTGCGCCGTCAATGCGATCTGCTCCGGGCCCGGTTTTCGACCGATAAGGCTTGATCCCAACAATTCGCATTCTGCAATTCTTCCCTGATATTGCCGCAGTGAAGACGAATACCGAAGTCAAGCCGGTTATTAGTCCTAATGGCGAACTTTTTTAACTTTATCACTATGATCAGGGCTCAGCATTTTCTGTTTCCACCGGTGCGGCCGTCGAAGCTCGCGTTGCGTCATCGGTAATCCGCCGCACGGCCTCAGCCTCGAGCTCGAACAGAATTGACGGAATCCCTAATCCTGACACCTGGCGATAAGAGCAGGGACATCCGTGCCCATCGAGCATCCGCTCGGAAATTTCGCGGAAGAGCTGAATTCTTCCAGGCTCCGTCACGTAGGCCGTAATCCGCAACAGATGATCTTTGTCAAAGCCCGCAGAATCGACCGTTTCCAGCAGATTGCTCCATGCACGCTCCATCTGCGCACGCATGCCGGTTTCGAGGACCCCTTCGGGCCGGACGCCGATCAAGCCGGAAACGACGAGCCGCTCGGTATCTCCCGCATGCACAACCGAGTGCGGTTCTTTCCGGCCGGGCCGGACAACGTCCGACCTGTAGAACACTTGCAAGATCACGTCGCTGCTCCTGACCGCGGACCGAACCGTTTATCGGTGACCAAGCACGGTGTGACCTTCGAAAATCGGGGAACGCCATTATTTCTTGGCGGACAATGATCGAAATCCAGTCAAACCGCTTGATCCATTGTTTGCGGTTTTCGCCAATTCCGCCAGGACCGGTGCTGAGTAACCCTAATTCCGCTTTGCAGTCGTTGCTGGCGACCCGGACTTGATATCTCTCGTGATGTTTTTCCGTCGGACGCGCAGCGGCGACTGCACCGCACAATCGCAGATTGGAGACGACACGATGGGCCAATTAGCCATCGAGGCATTCGAGGACCGTTCACGTGCGGAAGGCGGACACGCGGTCATTTTACTGACAGGTCTAAGGGAGGTACCGAGCCGCCCGGCGTTCCGATTGCGGCCGGCTGGGCTTCAGGAGGACTCAGAGCTTCCGTTCGCATGGCCCGAAGGCGAGTTGCTACCGGCAACAGCAAAGGTCACGGGGCGCGGCGTCGAATTCGTCGTCGGGCCCGATATCGCCGAAAATCCCCTGCTTACTGCGGGGTCGGCCATCGAGATCAGATTCGTCGACGCCGACATCAGTGGCGAGTTCTTGTGGCCAAGCATTCAACCGATAGCGCGCCCAAAGCGGCGCAGCTTGGTTGCAAGGGTCCCGCAGCGGGACGATCGGCTCGATGCACCTCGCGCGAGTGAGCGACCAACGACGGGAGGTTCGGCCACCAGTCCGGTCGCGCAACAGCCATTGGCCAAACCCGCAGCACTGGCTCCGGTCGCGGTCGCACCACGGACACAAGCATCGCGGACGCCCGCGAGCAGCAGCGAGCAGATCCCAAGGAGCGATGAGACCGAGATGGCCGATAACGCACACGATGTCGGGACCGCAATACGCGAACCGGCCACTCCAAATGCCAGAAAGCGCGACAGTGCCGAGTTTGTAACATTCTATCCACATGCGCGCGGCGGGAGGCTGAAGACTGAAAAAGGTCCAGGGCCTTTCCGCACCGCGAAACTGGCGGCCTTTATGCCGTCAACGCCCGGCGGTGTTGGCGTCGCAATTGTTGCGGGGGTCGTGCTCGTGCAGGGCATCTGGCTGCTGGTGAGCAATGGTCAAATCCCGAACCCGGCCGCGTCAATCGCAGCCATCGAGAGGACGACGGCGACAGGGCCGCCGGCAGACACGCTGTTTGAAGCCCTGGTATCTGGCACAACTTCGCCCCGTAGCGTCAATGCGCGCGACGTCTCAGGCGTGCGGGCACTCGAAACCGCACAGACGCTGCTTCTCGCGCCAGACGGATCGCGCGACACCGAGGAAGGTGCCTTCTGGCTCAAACGTTATCTCCAGGGCGCCATTGGTGATGAGCGAACGCTGCGTGCATTGACGCATCTTGGGTCGTCCTACGCCGAGCCAAGCGGGCGACCGCCCGACTACGCCAAGGCACGCCTCGTTTGGGAAATGGCCGGCGCGCTCGGTGATCCGGTCGCTTTGTGTCTGCTGGGTGTGGTGCACGAGAACGGTCTAGGCGGCTCCCGCGACAAGAAGAACGCTCTGCTGTGGTATGAACGGGCAAAGAAGGCAGGCGGCTGCCCAGACATTGATGAGTCTATTGCGCGCGTGAGGCAGTGACGACATGCGCTCACCTCCTTCCGATTTGCTGATAAATCTCGCAGCTGCAGCGGCGTTAACCCTTGCAGCCGGTTCGCTCTGGCATGCCTACAAGGTGCGCTATGGCGACGAAACGGAGCATGCCGCATCAACTGCGCAGCCTTCCGGGCAGGAGGATACAAACTCAACTGGTGTTGAACCTGAAAAGCAGGTGGCGCCACCGGCGATGCTGCCGTCACCACCCGCTGAAGCGCCGCTGGTTGCAGTGCCGGCCAGCGACGTGCCTGAGGCACCAGCTGTGGTTACCGCGGCGCCCGTTGCGCCTGCGCCCGAAACCCCGGCGCCGGCCACGTCAGTCCTTGCAATTGAAACAGCAAAGCCGGCTCTCCCGCCAGCCACAGCACGCGTTTCACTTCGCGATCCGCGGACAATCCCCACGGCCGTCCTTGCACCAGAGGCCGCACCGCCAGCAACGAATCCACCGACCGAGGCCAGAGCAAAGCCTGGAGAACCTTCGGCACCGCTCGTTCCGATGCTGTCCGACCGCCGTGCGCTCACCGAGCGTCACACAGCCACTGCCCCAGCGCTAACGAATGATCCCGTGATCCGGCCGAGTGTGTCGGCTCTGCGCGATCCGCGCCAGATCGTTGGACCGCGGACACAGGACACGCGCGCGCTGGACAGCGGTCCGCTGGCTCCGACCCTGCGTCTGACACCGCCACCGGCAGAGGTTCAGCCAGCCGCCGCGATTGCGACGCCATTGGCGGCCGCCACGTGCGGTCCACACAGCATCGAGACGACCCCACAGGACGGTGGCATGATGCGCGTCGACATCACGTCGAATTGCCGCGCCAATCAGCTCGTCCAACTCGCGTACGGCGGCGCCGTCCTCGTCCGCCGCCTCGACAATGCCGGCCGCCTCAATTTCGTGCACGATTGCTTTGCCGGTCAGACGGACGACCTACTCATCACATTTGTTGACGGCAGCCAGGAAAAGCGACCCATCGTCGCTAACGATCTCGACAAGCTTTCCAAGATCGCCGTCATTTGGAATACGCCGATCAATCTTGATTTACATGCCTTTGAGTATTCTGCAGGCTTCGGGAAATCCGGGCACGTCTGGGAGCAGGCTGCGTCGACGCTTGTCTCAGCCCGCGAAATTTCGCTCGGCGGTCGCCGTGGACGCGGCTATCTCAGTACCAACGACGATGGCCGCGGCCTTGGGGACAAGCTCGAAGTCTACACCTTTTTTCATCATGACGAGCAGACATCCGGCGTTATTGCCATGGGCCTCGACTACGAGACCCGCGGCGGGATCCCGGCCGGCATGACCTGCGGCAGCGGCGTGTTCGCGGAAGTGCGCTATCAGGTCGTCCTGCTCGGTCGACGCGGCCAGGCCACGCGAGAGAATGGCGTCCTGTCGGCCGTGCCCTGTGGTGCGACGATCGCGTCACAGGTACGGTTCGATCCGCTTCTGCTGCCGTCCATACGTGTACAGAGATAGATCCTGACCAACGCCCGAACCTGATGAAAGCATCCAACCGATGTCCCTTAATTGGAAGCCGTTGGCAACTGCAGCATTGACCGTTGCCATCGTCGCTGGCGCCGGCGTTCGCGGCGCGTCGGCTTCCGAGATCGTTCTGCGCTTGAAGGAGGGCGGGTTCGAGATCGCGGGCAGACTTGCCGCGTTTGATGGCCAGATCTATCGCATCGAGACCGAGGCCTATGGCACGCTTGATCTCGAAGCCGCGCGCTTCGACTGCACTGGCGGAGGATGCAGCCCGCCGGGGGCAGTACCAGCAGCGCCGATTGCGCCGTTATCGCGCAGCACCGAAACGCCCATCGGCGCTGAAAAACCTCAGCGTTTCGCGATCCACGGCTCGTTCTCGATTGGCGCTCGATTGATGCCGGCCCTGATCCGCGGCTATGCGGCACGGCTTTCAGCTGATGTTACACAGGTCTCCGGACTCGATGGGCGTTCGGTCCAGTACAAACTCCGTGGTGCCGGCGGTACCGAGATCGCCACGATCGATCTCCAGCGGCAAGACTCCACGTCGGCGTTTCGAGCCCTCGCCAGCGGTGCGGCAGTAATCGGTATGGCGGACCAGCGCATTCCGGAACCCGAGTACTTGGCGCTCGCAGTCGCTGTGCCGAAACTTCGCGGCAACCAGCATGAACATGTTCTCGGGCTCGACGGCATTGCCGTAATCGTCGCGCAGGAGCGTGCGACCACCGCACTGAAGCTCGAGACAATCGCCAAGATTTTCGCCGGTGAAATCAAGGATTGGTCCGAACTCGGATTGGCACGGGCGCCGATCAATGTCATGACGCTTGATCAGGGAACAAGCACCTTCAGCGTATTCGACAATCTGGTTCTTAAACCGCGCGGATTGAAAATGGCGCAAGCCGCGCGCCAGCTCCAGGACAACGGAGAAATCGCGGAGGCGGTTGCGCGAGATGCCAATGCCATCGGCTTCACGACCATGGCGTTCATCGAGGACGCTAAGAGCGTCGACATCGAGACGACTTGCGGGCTTGCAGTCGGCCCGTCGGCCTTTGCTTTGAAGACGGGAGAATATCCGCTCGCTCAGGAACTCTACCTCTATACGGCCGCACCGATCGAGCAGTCTATGGCAATGGGCCTCCTGCAATTCGCGCTTTCCGATGCAGCGCAGACCTCGATTGCGACCAACCAATTTGTCAACCAATCATTCGAAACAGCAGAACGTGGGGCGCAGAAGGCCCGTATGACCTTTGCAGCGAAGCAACCGATAGCGGCGCTGGATGCTGTGCAGATGCGACGCCTTTTTGTCGAGACGGGCCGTGCGCACCGGTTGTCGGCGACTTTCCGGTTCGCACCGGCGTCCGCCCAGCTCGATGCGAAATCTCGGCACGACCTGTTGCGCTTGAGCCAGTACCTGCAGACACCTGAATTGCGAACCAAAACCGTAATGCTGCTCGGCTTCACTGATCCGATCGGTAACATTCCGCAAAACACGGCGCTGTCACTCGGACGCGCAACCCAGGTTCGCGCCGCATTGCTTGCGATATCGGGCGGCTCGCTCGCACCGCAACGGATTGCTGCGCAAGGGTTTGGTGCGCTGGCGCCTATCGCGTGCTCTGATTCTCCCCGTGGTCTCCATCTCAACCGTCGCGTCGAGGTTTGGGTACGGGACTGACGGCTCGTGACGTTCGCCTCGCTATTGCAGGCCTCGATGGCATTGGCGCTCTAGAACTTCGGCACTTACCAGTCCCGCGGCAATTCCGGGTGCTCACGGGCCATTTGCTCGCACACCGCAGCGTCACCACCAGCGCACGACTTGCGCTTGGCATCGATCTCGTCGAGATAAAGCTCGATTGCCGCCCGCGTTCCCGCAGCAAGGCGTGGCCGCGCCAGCATCTCGTGGCAAACCTCGAGCTTGCCGCGATGGCAGGCTTCAAGCAGTTTGGCGGGCTCGGCGGCAACGACCGGACCCGAACCGAACGAGCAAGCGAAAGCGGTTGCCCAAGCGAACGCGCACGCGCCCCCGACTCCTTGGATCGCCAACTTCACTGATCCAGCCAGATGTCGGCCAGATCCATGCCGTTGTTGTGGCTCGGCAGCATATTCCAACCCTTGATCTTTTTGTGGTGTACGACGATACGCTGCCACCAAAACAACGGCAGATTGTAGGCGCCCGCGATGGCGCGCCGCTCGAATTCGCCGGTGAACTGTTTGCGCTCGGCAAGCGAACCCGCCCGCTGCTGCTTCTCGAACAGCTCGTCGAGCCCCGTATCGGCATGCCGGCCATAGGAGACGGGCGATCGGCCATGCGACAGCAGCCGGATGTAGTGCAGGTTCGGGTCGTCGGAAAAATCCGACAGGAAATCGATCGCGGCATCGAAATCGCCGCGTGAAATCGCTTCATAATAGGCCTTCGGGTCGATCTGCTTGTGCTCAACCTCGATACCGATGCGGCGCCACTGATCGACCCCCTCGCGGAAGATCGGCCGGCGGACCTGCTCGGAG
>JANXRM010000016.1 GCA_025353015.1 Hyphomicrobiales bacterium | reverse complement strand
GTGTTGGCCATCGTCGCCAAGGGCGACCCGGACGTTCTCAGCCATATGTCCTTCAACTGGGGTGATCTGATCATCGTGTTCAATATGACGGTGTTCGGCGTCTATTCCGCCTGTCTGCGCCTCCGGCCGCGCATTCACTGGCTATCGTTCATGTTCATTTTCGCGGTGGTTTCGTCGCTGGTGACGATCCCGTTCGGCGTCAACGAATATCTCGCCGGCAACGTGTTCACGCCCGACCTGCCGACCTTGGCGATGTTCGCCTATGCCGCGCTGTTCCCAAGTCTTATCGCTAACGTAGCTTGGAACCGCGGCGTCGAGCTGATCGGCGCCAACAGAGCCGGCGCCATGTTGCATCTCATTGCCCTCTTCAGCGCCGTGCTCTCGGGCTTCTTCCTGGGCGAGGTGATGATGCCCTACCACTACGGCGGTTTCGCGCTCATCGTTTCCGGCGTCTGGCTGGCCGCGAAATCGCCTTGATGTCGAGCCACGGCAACCGCTGCCGCAGCACCTGTTGCGTCGCGACGGCCCCATCGCTATCACACGTTCACTCACTGCCTGATCGACAGGCACGGGCATCCAGGCGCTGCCATCAGGCGTACCTGTGATCTCGACCGATGCTCATACCCGGAACGTTCCATGGACAGGCTAAAACTCATCGCCTTCGACGCCGCCGACCTGCAGGTCATCTCGGCGCATGCGCAGGATGCCGTCCTGAAGGTCGCCGACATGGCCTATCTGCCAGACGACAAACGCTTTGCCGCCGTGCTCAACCGATTCGACTGGCCGCGCGCCATGCGGACGGGCAAAATAGAATTCCGGCGTAAGCAATCGGCCCTACGGTTCGAGCGGGTGACGGCTGCTAAAACGTCCGGGCTGGATTTGACGCGCAAGACGGACGTTCTCGTTCTGCTCGCGGTCCAATTCGAGGCGAAAGGGGAAGACGACCCGGCCGGTACGATCACGCTGACGTTCGCGGGCAACGGCGCCATCCGGCTGGACGTCGAATGCGTCGAAGGGGAGCTTCGCGATCTCGGCCCCCAGTGGCACACGCGGGCAATGCCCAGGCATCCGGAGGATTGAGCCACACGGAGGATTGAGCCACACGGAAGACTGAGGCCGCACGTCGAGACAGCGGAGCCGCCGAACGACCGAAGACGCGAGCAAGGAGCGGTGCCCGAAACGGCCCCATGATAACCAGATGCCGTTCAAACTGACGACCAGCGATCCCGCATTTGGCGCAGCATTCGAATCTCTGCTTGGCCTCAAGCGTGAGGTCTCCGAGGACGTCGAGACCGCCGTTCGTGGCATCGTCGCAGACGTGCGCAAACGTGGCGATGCCGCGCTGATCGACCTGACGCAGCGCTTCGACCGTTTGACGCTAACGGCGTCGACCCTCCGGATATCATCGGCCGAAATCGAAGCAGCCGTTGCCGGTGCCGACAAGGACATCGTCGCCGCTCTGCGGTTCGCTCACGACCGGATCGCCAGCCACCATCAACGCCAGCTACCGCAGAACGACCGCTATCGTGATGCAACAGGAACCGAGCTCGGCCATCGCTGGACCGCTGTCGAGTCCGTCGGCTTGTACGTACCCGGCGGCACAGCGTCCTATCCTAGCTCCGTACTCATGAACGCGGTCCCCGCGACGGTGGCCGGCGTGCCGCGCATCGCCATGGTCGTACCATCGCCGGATGGCGGCCTCAATCCGCTGGTGTTGGTAGCTGCCCATCTCGCCGGTGTCGGCGAAATCTATCGCGTCGGCGGCGCTCAGGCCATTGCGGCGCTGGCCTACGGCACGGCGTCCATTCCCGCTGTCGTCAAGATCGTCGGCCCGGGCAACGCCTATGTCGCCGCCGCCAAGCGGCAGGTGTTCGGCACGGTCGGCATCGACTCTATCGCAGGCCCGTCCGAGGTTCTCGTGATCGCCGACCGCGACAACGATCCCGCGTGGCTGGCCGCCGACCTCCTCGCCCAAGCCGAGCACGACATTTCGGCGCAATCAATCCTGATGACCGACGACGCGGGCCTTGGCTTGGCCGTCGAGGCCGCTGTCGAGCGCCAGCTGCAAGCCCTGCCAAGGCAGGCAATCGCACGCGAAAGCTGGGCCAAGCTCGGCGCGATCATTCTGCTCCGCTCGCTCGACGAGGCACCAGCGTTGGCCGACCGCTTGGCCGCCGAGCACGTCGAGATCGCCACCCGCGACGCCGAAGCCTTGAGCCTGCGCATCCGCAATGCCGGCGCGATTTTCCTCGGAGGCCATACGCCCGAAGTGATCGGCGATTATGTCGGCGGCTCCAATCACGTTTTGCCGACCGCGCGCAGTGCCAAGTTCTCGTCCGGCCTCGGCGTTCTCGATTTCATGAAGCGCACCTCGATCCTGAAACTCGACCGTGCCGCGCTTGCAGCGCTCGGTCCAGCGGCCATGACGTTGGCCCGCGCCGAAGGCCTCGAGGCGCATCGCCGCTCCATTGCCATCCGTTTTGGCGACGAGAAAGGCTGAGCATGGCTCCGAGCGACACGCGCAACGACGAACCGCAGGCGGCCGGCACCACAACTGCAGGCGCTGCATCCAATGGCAGCGATGCCGCGGCGGCGCCCAAGTCGCGCTTGACAGCCATTACGCTTGACCAGAAATCGATCAGCCACGCCAATCCCAACGTCGAGCATGAGCGCCAGGTGGCGATCTACGACATTCTCGACGCCAACGAGTTCGCGCTCGATGGCCGCGACGACGGCCCTTACACGCTGCATCTGTCGATCGTCGAAGATCGTCTGCTGTTCACGATCGGCACGCAAGGCTCGCCGCCGACATTCACCGTGCTCTTGTCGCTGACCACGCTGAAGCGTACGATCAAGGATTATTTCCTGGTTTGCGATACGTACTATCAGGCGATCAAGACGGCGCCGCCGTCGCGCATCCAGGCCATCGACATGGGACGCCGGGCGCTGCACGACGAAGGCAGCCTGCAACTCGTGGAACGGCTCAAAGGCAAGATCACGCTCGATCATCCAACGGCGCGGCGGCTCTTTACGCTGATCTGCGCGCTGCATTGGAGGGGCTGAAGGGATGGCAGTCGCAAACGCACCGCGTCCGGGCGCGACATCGCGCGAGCTACCGGGTGCGGTGTTGTTCGCCTGCACGCTCAATGCCGTGCGCTCGCCGATGGCAGCCGCCATCCTGCGCCATCTCGCCGGCCGCCGCGTCTATGTGCAATCGGCGGGCGTCCGGGCCGGCGAGCCTGACCCCTTCGTCGCCGTCGTCATGGACGAGATCGGCATCGACATGTCGGCGCACGAGCCGATGACGCTCGACGAACTCGGCGACACCTCGTTCGATCTCATTGTCACGCTGTCGCCGGAAGCGCATCACCAGGCCCTGGAATGGACACGCACCATGGCCGTCGATGTCGAATACTGGCCAACGTTCGATGCCTCGATCATGCAGGGCCACGGCTCGCGCGAGCAGATCCTGGAGTCTTACCGCGCCGTCCGCGATCGCATCTTCAAACGCATCAAAGACCGCTTCGGCATCGAAGGCGGCCCGACGGTTTAGGGCCGCCCCGAAAGCGCCGGCTACGCCCGCATACATCATCCGCAAGCCGACGAGCATGGCGGAATGTAGTGATCAGTTTCCGCCATGCGCCGCCGCTTGCACTCTACTCCATGCCACCTTATTCCATGCCACCTTATTCCATGATCGTCGTGCGCCAGTGGACGCGGCGTTGGTCGGCGGGGTTGCCGCCGGCGGCGGAATGCACCGTGCAGCGATTGTCCCAGATGACGATGTCGCCGGCTTGCCACTTGTGCCGGTATTCCGCATTCGGCTGCAGCATGTACCAATAAAGCTCGGCGAGCAGCCGGTCGCCCTCGGCCTCGCTCATGCCAGCGATGTTGATGACATGTGTCGGGTTGATGTAGAGCGAGCGCCGCTTGGTTTCCGGATGCACGCGCACCATGTCCCAAACCGCCGGCGGACGCGCCTGATCCTCAGGCTCCAACCGCTCGATGCCTTGACGTGAGCGACCACCGTAGCCGAACGCCACCTTCAATGGCGCGATGCGTTCCTTCAGGCGCGCCGGCAAGGCGTCATAGGCAGCATACATGCTGGCAAACAGCGTATCACCGCCATAGCTCGGGATTTCGAGCCCGTAGAGTTGCGTGCCCTTGCAGATCTCGGTGTCCCACGGACTGTCCGTATGCCAGCCCTGGCCGCGGTTCAGCACCAGCTTATCCTTCTTCTCGTCCGACCCCGTGGTGACGCCCATCAGCGTGATCTCGGGGAACGCCGGATCGCGGGTTGCTTTGACGCGATGTGGCTTGAGTTTTCCGAACCGGCTGGAGTAGGCGATGAAGTCGGCCTTGGTGAGATCTTGGCCCCGCACGATCAGCACGCCCGTGTCGAGCCACGCCTGATAAAGCTGGCCCCATTGGGCGTCGCTCATCGTCTTCACGTCGATGCCCGTCACGAGGGCACCGACTTTGGGCACTGCCTTCTCGATATGCATGGGCGTCAGGCCTTTCCGTCAAGGAGCCAGCGTTCGCGAAAAAAGTGTTGCGTGGAACCTCGCGCGAGGCAAGCGTTGTCGAGTGACAGTAACATCTGGCGTTCGACCTACCGCAGCCGGTAAACCCGCGCCGCTGTGTCGTGATAGAGCTTCGCTTTTTCCGCGGCCGAGCAGCCCGCCGTGATACGCTTGAAAGCATTCCAGCACACGCTGTAGCTGGAGCTGACCTTGTCGACGGGGAAGTTCGACTCGAACATGCACCTATCCACACCGAAGAGTTCGATCGCGGTCTCGACGTAGCGCTTGATTGCCGCCGCCATCTCCTCGCTCGTCGGCGGCCGCGGCCGCTCGTGCCAACCGAAGCCGCAGTATTCCATGCCGAGCCCGCCGATCTTGACGACGACGTTCTGGCATGTGGCGAGTTCCGCCATGCTGCGCCGCCAGATGGCAAAAATCTCATCGCGCTGCCGAGCATAGATGCCGATGCCCGCGATGCCGCCGAGGTGATTGAGCACGATGGTCGTTGCCGGAAACGCGCGTGCCAGATCCGTGCATTCGCCAAGCTGCGGGAACCGGCTCGTCATATCGAACAGGAGACCGAGAGCGCCGACCTGCGCAAACCCCTCGCGGAATTTGCCGTCGAGATAAAGTCCCGGCTGGTGCGCCCTCCCGATCCGAGGGTCTGCATCCCAGGCACCCGAGCAGCGCACACCGCGATAGCGATCGGGTGCCGCGTCCATCTCGCGCTCGAGCACGGCGCGAACGCGCGATCCCGAGCCGAGATCGGCATAGCCCACAATGCCGGCAGCCACCCTGGTCGGCCCATAAAGACCGGAGGCCGCCATCGCGGCGATGCCGTTCGCGAACTCCACTTCGCCCACGTATTTCATCTCGTCCGGCCCGTCGGCGCGGAACATGGCGAGGTGCTCGATGAAAACCGTCGAGACGATGTTGTGGCCGCCCGTGCCGCGGCCGATGTCGGCCAGAATCTCATCCAGCATGTAGCGGCGATCGACGCGGCCCTCGCGCCGGTCCCACAGATGGTGATGCGGATCGCAGATCGCGATCTCCGGCTCAAGCGCTGTTTCCGTGACGAGTTTGAGCCAGGCATCGTTCGTGGCCATGGTGGCGATCCTTGTGTCCTGCGGTAAATCACGATGATCTCAGCGCCGGAACGTCGCTATGGCAAGCATTTCGGTGAGGACTGCCGTGACAGCCACCGCGACGCACGTCGGACGGTCACCCATCGATGATCACGGGTCCAACAGTACGGTAGAACAATCTGGACGTGGCCTTTGGTCGATGGAGATTTGATCGATGCTGTTATTGCCTACAGCCGGACAATTGTGATCGTATGAGCGTTGAGACCAGCGCCGAACAAGGAGGATCCAATGCTTGCTATCGCTCGTTCCGAGGCCCGCATCAAGGACGTCAAGGTCGCCGGTGGCGTTGGACGGCGGCACGGCTACATTGGCGAGCCCGGTCAGCTCAATCAGGGCGCGCAGGCCTTCCTCGTGGTGCGGCCGTTCGCGGGCGCGCGGATCGAACCGCATTTCCATGACGTCGACCAATTCCAGGTGGTGATCGAAGGCGACGGCAAGATCGGCAAGAAGCCGGTTGTCCCGGTGACATTCCAATACGCCGATGCGTTCACGCCGTACGGCCCGATCGTGGCCAACGAAAATGGCCTCTCGTTTTTCACGTTGCGCAATATCGCCAGCGGCGGATTTTGGGAAATGCCGGGAAACCGGCAGCATATGCCGGGACGCGCGGGCCGCAACATCGAGGGCATCTTTGATGTCTCGAAAGGCGTTCCCGCAGCAGGCGAGGCGACGCGGGAACCTTTAATGACAGCGCAGGCCGACGGCGTCATGGCCATCGGCTTCAGACTTGGCGCCAATGCGCGCGTGGCCGGTTTGGCGGCTGACGGCAAAGGCCAATTCTACCTCGTTTGTGCGGGCTCGATTGTCACCGGCGGCAAAAAACTGCAAGAGCGCTCGTTGATCCGTGTCGAAGCTCACGATCCAGAACTCGAATTGCTCGCGGGGCATGAGGGTGCGCTGGTGTTGGCCCTGCAGTTTTCCGCCGCCTCCGACAGACCAGGGACGGATCCCGTCAAGCTCTCGGAACGCGCCGTGCATGGTTATGTCAATCTGCGCGCTCAGGGAGCCTGACCAAAGAGACGCGATGTGGCGGCTACAATGCTGCCGCAAGCTTCCCAGAACCGGCACAACCGGCACAACCGGCACAACCGGCACGCGGTAGAACTCAAATTCTCAGCGTTTGCAAACGTTCCGCTCGTTGTTTTGCAGCGAGCCACGAAACGACGAGCAAGATCGACAGCATCAGCGGCAAGGTCGCGACATTGATAACGGTCCAGCCTGCCTTTGCATGCATGAAGCCTGACGCAAGCGCCGCCGTTGCCGTTGTCGCGTAGACGATAAAATCGTGTGCTGCCTGCACATTCGCGCGCTCCACAGGCTCGTACGTCCGCGTCAGCAGGGTTGTGCCACCGACATAGGCAAAGTTCCAGCCGAGACCGACCAGAACATTGGCAATCAGAAAATTCCAGAAATCGATTCCTGCAAGATTGACGAGCGCACAGCCGAGTTCGATCACCGCACCTATGGCGATGATCGGGAGCACACCGAAGCGCTGGATCAGGTGACCGGTGAAGAACGATGGCAGGAACATCGCGATGATATGCCATTGGATGACGGTTGCGTTATCGATGAAACCATACCCGCAGGCATTCATGGCAAGCGGCGTCGATGTCATGACGAGCGTCATGACGGCATAGCCGAACATCGAGGACATCACCGCCGCAACGAAGGCCGGTTGGCGTGCGATCTCACGCAAAGGGCGACCGCCTTTGGCTTGCTCGAGGGTCGTGAGTGGCGGAATGCGGACCCCTTGAAGAACCACGAGACTCGCCGTCGCAACGAGCGAGAGGGCGACGAAGATGCCCATGAAAGTAACCGGCGCGAACCAGTCGACCGTATACTTGGCAAGCTCGGGCCCGAGGAATCCGGCCGCGACACCACCGGCCATGACGTAACTGATTGCTCGCGGCTTGAGGGCAAGGGGCGAGATATCAGCGGCCGCAAAACGGTAATAATGGGCGAAGGCCGCAGCCGAACCCTTCAAGAAAGCAGCGACGCAGAGCAGCTCGAAACTCTGCAGCCAGACGGCCAAGGCTCCGGTCGCGCCGAACAGAATCGAGAGCGTGGCGCCGAGTGTAAAGCCCCATCGCCGGCCAATCCGCGCCATCAACAGCGATGCCGGAATGGTCATGGCCATGATGCCCGCATGATTGAGAAAAAGCGGCACCGTAGCGTAGCGCTTTTCGACAAGCATTGGCAGCGCGGCAAGTGGCAGCGTCACCGTGCCCATCGACTGCACGGTCATGAACAGCACCTGCGCAAACGCGAGCAGGGGAATGTTGCGGCGATAGAGTGACGTGTCTTCAGGCTTTGCAGTCATCGCGTCCAGCCTCCCCAGCCCTGTCCAAAGTGTATAGCGGAACGCTCACCGAGCCAACAGCCACGCCAGAGTGTGACACAGATTGCGTCGCGCAGGCCGAAGTAGCGTTTCGCATTCCATAACTTCAATAACTTCCCGATTGCCCATATCGCCGCTTACAGGCATCCTGGACCCTGCATTTCTCCTGCACCGCGAGGGCGACATGTCGTCAAGCCAACCGTCAACCACGCCCGTCTCTCCGACTGCAGCACTCGCAGACATCTGGTCCATCGCCGGTGGTGACAGAGCAGCACTCGCGGACGTCACGTTCACCGGCAACAATCCCGTCCTGCCGTCGTCGTTCGCAGTCGATACCATGGCGCAGGCGACGATTGCCGCAAGCGCTCTTGCTGCAGCCGAGGTTTCCCGTGCCCGCACGGGAAATCGTCAACGCGTCACGGTTGATAAGCGGCACGCAGCCGTCGAATTCCGCAGCGAGCATTTCATGCGCGTGCCGGGCGTTGAAACGCGCACCTGGGACAAAGTCGCGGGCGTCTATCAAACTGCCGACGAACGCTTTGTGCGCCTGCACACGAACCTGCCACATCATCGCTCCGGCATGCTCGATATGCTCGGCGTGCCCTACGATCGCGAAAGCGTCCGCCAAGCCGTGCTCACATGGCAAGGCGAGGTGCTGGAAACAACAGCCGCCGAGCGCGGCCTCGTCGCGACCATGATGCGCTCGCCTTTGGAATGGCGCGCCCACGGCCAAGGGCAAGCCCTCGCGAAACTGCCGTTGTTCGAGATCACCCGCATCGGCGACGCCGCCCCGAGATCGTGGCCTGATGGCTCGCGGCCGCTGTCGCGCATTCGCGTCCTCGATCTTACCCGCATCATCGCCGGTCCCGTTTGCGGGCGGACGCTCGCCGCTCACGGCGCCGACGTTCTTCAGATCGCTGGCCCGAAACTGCCATTCTCGCCGTTGCTCGTCATGGATACCGGTCGCGGCAAACGGGCCGCACACATCGAGCTTGGCGATGCGTCGGGCCGGGAAACGCTCGCAGGCCTGACGCGGCATGCCGATGTCTTCGTTCAGGGCTATCGGCCCGGCGCCATATCGGCCAAAGGCTTTGCACCCGACCGTCTCGCCGAAC